>CAZTRW010000224.1:4840-5354 GCA_964616725.1 uncultured bacterium | reverse complement strand
GTCCAGAGATGAGTTTAATCACGGCAGTACGCCAGTTTAAGGGAACGGGGGTTCCGGCTAAAACGGCTTTGACTTGGGAAACGCCACTGCCTTGGGTTTCCAGGGCGAATTGTTCGATTAACCAGCCAGAGAGAAAGGCAAAACCCATACCGATGATGGGGAGGATGAACCAAGCGGGGAGAAAATGGGTGAGGGAAACTCGCCAAGTGCCTAAAGCGCCGATGCCAGTTTTGAAGAGGACGGCGCTACATCCAGAGACTAATCCAATCAGACAAGCTTCTGCGATGATTACCCGTCGTTTGGGTAGGAGCAAAGGGCGCATGGGATTACTGATGACTCAGGGTATTCCAGGATGCTTCTGCGTCTTTTAGGGCTTGATCTACTGTTTTTTCGCCTAACATTGCTGCTTGTAAGTGGTCATAAATGATTTGTTTTAAGTCTGTTAATCCTTTCATGGCGGGGATGAGTACTTCAGCGGCAGGGAGTTGTTGGGCACTGATTAGGCGTGCTTGTT
>CAZTRW010000224.1:0-4830 GCA_964616725.1 uncultured bacterium | reverse complement strand
TACGGGGGTGGTTTGAGTGGATTTTTGTAAGCTGGCTTGGTAGTTTTTGACGGATTCCACGGTGGAGGGCAGGACGTTAGCGGCTTGTGCGAAGGTGAGTTGATTGGTGGAGTTGGTGATAAATAAGGCGAATTTTAAGGCGCGATCGGGTTGATCGGTTTGCTGAGGAATGACTAAATTCATGACGGCGACGTTGATTTTGCCGGTATTTCCGGTAATTTGGGAACTGGCGGCTGTGACTTGGGCGATCGCGGGTGCATTGGTGGTGATCGTATTCATAAATTCTGCTCCTGAGAATAATAGGGCGATCTCTCCCGATTGATATAATTCGATCGCCCGACGATGACCTTGGGTGAGAACTTCTCGCGGTAGCCATCCTTTTTGATACAAATCAACCCAGTATTGAAACGCTGCTTTTCCTTCAGGTGAATTAAACGCTGCCTTTCCTTGCTCATCCACTAGCTTCACGCCCATTTGGACTAAAGACTCTAATACTTCTGCCGAATCTTCAGGCACAAAGGTGACAAAAAAGGCAAATTTTCCGGTTTTTTCCTTGACTTGTTGCGCCACTAATGCTAAATCTGCATAGGTTTTGGGCGGTTGGGAAATGCCTGCTTGTTTGAGGAGGGCGCTATTGTAGAGGGTTACTCGTGTTGTCAGATACCACGGTAAGCCAAAGGTGCTCTGTTCTAGGGTATTCGCTTGCCAAATGCCTGGCAAGTATTGGGCGCGATCGCTGGTGCTGATTTTCTCGTCCAAAGTCAACCAAGCTTGACGAGCCGCCAGAGTCGCCGCAAAATTAGGATTAAGATTTACTACATCCGGGGCGGTTTGGGCGGCTACTGCTGTCAGGATTTTACTCTCCATCGCTGCCCAGGGCACATCCACCCAGCGAATGGTTACTCCTGGATTTTCGGCTTCAAACTGCGCAATCAACTCGTGAAAATAATCCGTAAACTTGGGTTGCAGTTGCATAGTCCAAAATTCTACTTCTGCGCTCTTCTGTGTAGAGGGAGACTCAGACGGGCTACAACTGACGACGGCTCCTAGGGTAAAGGCGATCGCAGCAAAAGCAACCAGAGATGGGCGACGAGAGAAAAAGATCATATTCATATCGGACTGCGTCCGAAACTAAACCTAACCAAACCACTTGGATTATCGGCGTTCGCCCAGCGACTCTGCAAGAGTATCGCCGCCTCCAGATCAAATCAACTCTTTCATGTCGGACGCAGTCCGAAAATCAATCCGGAAGTAAGCTATAACAGGTGTATTAGCGCCTCTTGGCTCAAGAGGCTTGCTTCCCATTCATGTCAGACTCCGATACCATCTAACCCCAATGAGGCAAGTTAAACCCTGTGAAATTTCTCGATAACTTCAAAAATATCTTCTCGAAACGACCGAAAGGCATTGGCGTAGAAATTACCCCAGAACAGATTAACATTGTGCAAGTGCTCAAAAAAGGTCAAGCCTACAAACTCCAATCCTTTCATTCCATCGAAGTCCCCGAAGGACTTTATGAAGATGGACAAATTCTTGATGCGCCCGCCATGGCAGAATTAATCCAATCCTGTCTGAGCGAGCACAAAATTACTGTCAAAAATGCTGCTTCTGCTGTATCTGGGAGAGAGGCAGTAACACGCCTGATTCCGGTTCCGGCGGAATTAGATGATAATGAACTTCGGGAAATGGTACTCAACCAAGAGGCCGGATTATACTTACCTTTTCCACGCGAAGAAGCAGATGTGGACTATCAGAAACTCGATCTGATGGTGGATGATGATGGGATTGAAAAGGTGCGGGTGTTGTTGGTGGCGACTCGCAAGGAAATTACTGATAACTATATTAATACCTTTGAACAAGCGGGTTTACACTTAGATGTGCTAGAAATTAGCAGTTTTTCCTTGATTCGTACCATTCGGGAAGAGTTGCGTCAGTTTGCCCTAGGGGAGGCAGTGGCGATCGCCAATATCGAATTTGAAGGCACGGAAATTGCTATAGTAGTCGATGGCGTACCCCAATTTTCCCGCACTGTCCCCATCGGTACCCATCAAATTCAAACCGCCCTCTGTCAAGCCATGAACCTCCCCCCTTCCCGCAACCCGGAAATCCTCCAAGGCATGACGATTCCTCTCACTCCCGTCGATAGTGTGCAAACTGGCATGACTGGCTCTAACCCCGGTGCCGCTGCGATGGTAAGGGTACTCGGAGAACTCGCCGATGAACTGCGTCGTTCCATCGACTTCTATGTCAATCAAGGCGAAAATCAAGAAGTGGCTCAACTCCTGCTGGCAGGCAGTGGCGCAGGGATTGGACAACTAGATGAATTTTTAACTCAAAGACTCAGTGTTCCTACCACCCAAGTCGATCCAGTGGAGGCCCTGTCCCTAGAGCTAGAAGCAGAAATTCCCCCGGCTCAACGTCCCGGTTTGGGCGTTGCCTTGGGTTTAGGATTACGATATGTGATGTAGAGGATGAAACTATGTATGGACTAGATATCAATTTTCTTAAAGATAGACCAGGCTATTTAGAGACAACCACCAGCGCCAAAAAAGGCGGGGCAAGGAGTGCCAGCCCGGAAACCATCCTCCCCATTTTAGCTGGGGTAGGTGTGGCAGGTTTAGCCATTGGGGGAGCTTTCGGAGTCAAGCTTTACTTTGAGGGCAAAAACCAGGAATTGCAAGCCCAGTTAGACGGCATCAATGCCAATATTGAACAGCAAACTGCCCAAACCCAAGCCATTGATGCGGTGAAAGCAGAAACGGAAGGGATTCGTGCCCAAACCCTAGCCCTGGCAACGGTATTTAATCAGATTAAACCTTGGTCAGCCCTGCTGCAAGAAATCCGCGATCGCGCTCCCTCAACCATTCAAGTTAACAACATCCAACAAGTAGAAGTAGAACTCCCTCCCGATCCTAACGCGGCTCCCGATGCTCCTGCTGCCCCTCCCGTACCCGGTATCACCATCACCGGCGTAGCTCGCAGCTTTGATGATGTCAATGATTTCGTCCTCCTGCTGCAAAACTCAGACTTTCTGGGCGGAACCAATACCGAACTCATTAGCGCTAACCTCCAATCTAACCCCATCCAACCGAAACCTCCAGAAGGGAGTAACATGGAAATTAAACTCCCTGATGTGGTGTCTTTTAACATCAGGACACCCTTCTCCACCAAAGGTGCATCAGAGCTAATGGCACAACTGGAAAGCAAAGGCGCGATTGGGCTAGTCAGTCGGATTGAAACCTTAAAACAAAAGGGGATATTGGAATAATGACACTCGCAGGTGATTTCGGAACTAATGTCGGTGCTGAAGGTGGTAGCAGCAAAAGCCAAACCAATCTGTTTATTGGGATCGGAATTGGTGTGGTGGGAGTGCTCGCCGCGGGTGCGATCGCCTACACTCAAGTCCTCCCCGCCCTCCAGCAAAATCAAACCTTGCAAACAGAGGTGAATGACAAAGGAGGACAAGTTAAGCAAGCTGCTGAATTAGAGCGTTTGCTCAAAGAAGCTCAAGATGGTAAAGCCTTAGCAGAACAGCAAAAAGAAGAAGTAACTAGTTTATTTGCGGATGAAGCGGCTTTACAAACTCTCCTTCTGGATATTAATCGAATTCTCAAAGAGCGGGGAGTGAAATTAAATCGGTTTCAACCAGATCCAGAGGGAATAGAGTTAATTACGGATGGTTCTTTAGGTACAGAAGTCGATGGCAAGCTCAGAAGTCGGGGGTATCAACTCGAATTTTCGGGTACGTTCGATCAAACTCGATTGGTGCTTCTCAATTTAGAGCGTTTGCAACCTCTGTTGGTGGTTGACTCTATGAGGGTGGAGGTTAATCCTAGTTCTCAACAGGTTCTTTGGCAAGGGGGGAGCTTAGTGAGTGAAAATGCTCCAGAGTTGACAACCCAAATGGAGATTAAGGCGCTTTTACCGGCTAAGTTGGCTCCACCGCCACCGCCTCCTCCGCCAGCAGAGGCTCCGCCAGCAGAGGCTCCGCCAGCAGAGGCTCCGCCAGGGGGTTAAGGGATAGGGAGAGGGGAGAGTGGGAGCCAAAATGCATCTTACTCCCCTTGCTCTCTTTTGGGGAGAAAGGGGTATCGGCGATCGCCCAGCGACTCTGCAAGAGTATTACCCAGAAGTAGGGATAGAGTACAACTCTCCAGAGTTGTCTCATGCTGAAATCATTTAACCTGTGTCTACGGAATTTGGCCAGAACTATTGACGATCGCCCAGAAGTAGGGAAAGATAGGAAACCAGAATCGTTCTCTGAATCCTTGAGGGATTGAATACGGTCAATTGGTCTAAGGCGTTGCAAGAGTATGGCGTGAGGAGAGGCATCGTGAAGTACAATTTCGGACTCAGTGGAGTGCTCCTAGGCAGTGCACCCTTTATAGTAGCTCAATCATCAGCGTGGGCGGCTCCCACACAGATTACTAACGTGCAACTCAATCCAGTGAATGGTGGCATTGAAGTAATCTTAGACACCAAAGAAGGCGATCGCCCCCAGATCTTTGCCGTCCCCAAAGGCAACGAATGGGTGGCGAATATCTCCAATATGCAACTCAACATCCCCAGCGGCGAATTCATGCAAGCCAACCCCGCCCCAGGCATCGCCGCCGTCAGGATCAACTCCGTCGATGGCAACAGTATCCGTGTCACCGTCACCGGCAATCAAGGCACCCTCACCGGCAGAATTACCCTCAAAGAACCCTCCAGCTTCATCCTCTCCCTCAAACAAGAACAAGAAAAACCCACCGCCACTGCCCCTAAACCCCCTCAACCGATTGCTCAAGTCCCCCCTCAATTGGCTCAAGCCGCTCCCTATGGAGAGGTGCC
>CAZTRW010000223.1:0-5473 GCA_964616725.1 uncultured bacterium | reverse complement strand
GAGCAAGGTAAAGGGGGGAGCAACGGGCATGGGGGTAAAGGGGACGTTGCGTCTACCATAGGGAAAATAGCCTTGAGCAATCCGTTGGGCGATCGACGGAGGATCTCCGAGCAATTTATACACTCCAGCAAAGGGGTGAGTTCCCTCCATCAACAACTGAAAAATTAACACCGCTAATCCAAAATTATCCTGTTCTGGAGTCCGATCAAAATCAGCAAAAGAGTGACCTTGTAGCTCTGGTGGCGTAAATTCAGGTTTACCCACCAGGCAGCGGTACACTTCTCCCGTTTGGGAATGCCTCACCTGTACCGAATCCATATCAACCAACGTTACCAGGGTGGTTTCTGTCACTAAAATATTGGATTCATTCATATCCCCAATCACGTAACCTCCCTCATGTAGGCTTTTCAGTGCACCGGCTAAATTGCGAGCGCTGCGATGGAGTCGGGAATATTCAAACCAAGGCCAGTGAGTCCGGCGAGTTTTCGGATTATACAGATCAATAATCGCTCTCATGCCACTCACGCGCGGCATCAAAAACCCAACGACTTGTTGTTGACGATTTAAGAGCAAATCCTGGGGCCAAGCAAAAGACAGGTGATTTTGTTTAGCGGTAGGATTCTGAGGTGGATTCGCCACCATCGCTGCTAATTTGGGGCCATATTCATCTTTAACCTTATGATAAACTTTGGCTACCAGAGTGGTATCTTCTTTAATAGCATAGACTTTCGCTTCACCACCAACGCCTAGTTCAGTGGCAGCCTCTAAGTCGATCGGTTCCTGGTTAGATTGGCGTTGTAGCTTCATAATTGAGAGCCGCGCTTTTAGGTGGGACGCAGTCCGAAATGAGTAATTAACCATGAATAATTCACAATTTTCAGGTCGGCGATCGCCGAAACAATTATTCTTGATTGATTTTAGTTGTTAATTCTCTACTATAATAGGGTTCCCAGAACAATAGTCAGGTCATCGTCTGTACGTTCGGTAATGCGAGGATGGCCTAGGAACTCTTGGAGTTGGGTTTGAGCGGTTTCTAAGTTTTCAATTTGATCGATAAAGCGAAAGAGGGGGGAAAAGAAGGGAGTATGGGGGATTGCTTCGGGAAATTTGAGGGCAAGCCGTTGTAGCCCGTCGGAAAAGAGGGCAAAGTGACTGATTTTGCCTTCCCAAAGTTGGATTTGGGCATTGGCGATCGCTCCTGGAGAGATGATAAAAGTAGTTTCGTTAGCATATTCGCCATTATCAGGAAACGTCAGGGTGGTTAGATTCCCTTCCCTATCTCCAATCACGATCGCTCCATCCCCCACTTGCCCTACCGCCACCTGCTGAGGGGTTGCCACCATTACCAACAGGGTACTCGCCAGTTGGCGAATCTCAATATCCTGGGAAATTGCTTCTGCGGCAATGGCTTGTTGAGCTGTTTCTAAGGCAGTCTGTAGGAGTGCTTCATCCAGGCGGGTGGTGCGATCCTGAAGTTGGTGTTTTAGGTACTCGATGGATGTTTGGGTGGCTACTTGTGCGCCAAGATCGGATCGAGTGGCTGAACCAGCACCATCGGCGATCGCTGCCATGACTATGCCTGGCTCTAGGATACACCAAGCATGGGCATCTTGGCAGGGTTGTCCCCGCTTTTGATGACCCGATCCTAAAACAGAACTGGCAATTACTCGCCATTCGGGAAGGGATACGAGCAGATGATCCGTGGGTTCCGTAAGGCTATTGGCAGCATCTCCGGGATCGGAGGCAAAAGGAATGGCAGCAGGAATTTTTCCAGAAAGGGTACTCATGGCGATTAGTTCATTGATGGCGGCAATCTCCCTGGAGGGGAAATGGGGAATAGGTAATGGTTAGATTAACTCCTGTCTACCGTCTACTGTCAACTGTTAGCACAGGAATACCTATTTGTATCAAAATAAGGACTAAGGGTGCTCTGGCCAAATCAATAATCCTCAAATAAGGCACTATCTTTTACTGGGAAGTAATAATGATCTCAAAAGATGGGACGTTGGCTGAGTTTCATCAGCGTTATACTCTGGCACTCAAGGCTTATTTTCAGGATAAGTCTGCGGAAATGCCGACACAGTTAGGACAATTTGCCCAAGGGTCTGGGATGAGTGTGGTAGATTTGGTTCATTTACATCAGATTACGGGTACGCAGCTAGGGTCTGAAGCCCCTGTGACGGAATATAATGAGTTTTTACGGTTAGTTTTATCTGCTTATGAGCGATCGCCTAGCGACTCCGTAGGAGTATCGCCAAGCGACTCCCCAGGAGTATCCCAACCTGCGGCAGTCATTTCTCCTCAGTTTAATTGTTTACCAGATATTTTATATGCGATTAATCTTCAGCATCAAATCCAACACTGGAATCTAGGATTAGAAAAAGTCACGGGTTTGACTGCCACCAATTTGATCGATCAATCGGTGTTAAGTTTATTTCCCCCAGAAGAACACCAGATCCTTACCCATCATATTAATAGAGCGTTTATCGAAGGCCAAAGTGAAATTGATACTAAGCTATTAACTCGTACTGGTCTCATTCCTTACCACATCAAAGGGATGGTGATGAAAGATCCATCAGGTACTCTTGTGGGCCAAGTTACCATCGGTCATAGCTTAACCCAACAGACTCTCAATTTTGAGGCTCTTCGAGATTCAGAAGAGCGATTTCGTCATTTAGTCGAAAACCTCAAGGAAGTGTTTTGGCTGATGGCGGCGGATCATCGCTACACCATTTATGTCAGTCCATCTTATGAGAAAGTCTGGGGAAGATCCTGTCAAAGTTTATATCAAAATCCTCAATCTTGGTTAAGTGCCATTCATCCTCAAGAGTGCGATCGCCTTCAGGCAACCCTACCTGCCCAACGTCATGGCCCTTGGGAGCAAGAGTATCGTATCATACATCCTAGTGGGATCATTCGTTGGATTCGGACACGATGTTTTCCCGTGTATCATCCTTCTGGCCCAGTCTATCGTTTAGCCGCCATTTCCGAGGATATTACAGAGCACAAGCAAACTGAAGCCGCTTTAGAGCGATCCATTGCCTTATTGCAGGCTACATTAGAGTCTACAGCAGAGGGAATTTTAGTCTTGAGCAGTGAGGGAGAAATCTTAAATTTTAATAGTCAATATTTGCAGCTTTGGAATATTCCTAGTTCTCTGTTATCTTCTAGGGATGCTCGTTTAGTGATGGCTTTTTTACTAGATCGAGTTCGATATCCAGAAGATTTTCTCAATATCATTAATCAAGATTATCAAGATCCCCATCAAGTCCATAAACATTTGATTGAAATCAAAGGCGATCGCATCTTAGAATTAGTCTCTAGACCCTATAAACTTCGTCATAAAACTCGCGGCAGAGTTCATTGCTTTCGGGATGTAACTGCTCAAATCAAAGCCGCTGAAACCTTAGAATCTATTAACGAAGAACTAGAATTTAATGTCAAACAAAGAACGGCTCAGTTACACCATCTCAATCAAAAACTAGAAATTTTACGTCCATCTGATCTCTGAATTGATAGCTAAATACCTAACCCCAAACACTCTCTTCTTTCAACTTAAGTGTTCATTTAACCAATTTACTAAATCTTCAACTGCTGCAAAATCCAGAAGAGCTTCCCCCAAATCTTCTAATTGGACTAAACATAAAGTCTCAATTTGGCTCTGGATTTTGGGAGAAATTGGCCCTACTCGTCGTGTCAACTGGCGGGTAACAAAAGATAAGGCCTCGCGCTTAATCCCCTGTTGAAGACCCTGTTGAAGACCCTGTTGAAGACCCTGTTGAAGACCTTCCTGCCAACCCTCTTCACGAATTTCCTGATAAATTACAGACTCGCGCATGGTTTCTTTCCTCAATAGTTGTCTAATTAACTTCTTTTCAAATCTCAACCCTGCCAGCATCTGCGTACAAGCGAGAATATCGACTTGTTCACTAGATGGTTCTATTCTAGCAATCTCATCAGCAACCTGCTTTAGCAACTTTCTTGGTTCGGTGGTTTGAGATAGGGTAGCGAGGGGCAGTAATCCAGGGGAGGAGAGGAGTAAACTGGGATCTTGTTCCCACAGGCGAATGACACGGTAGGAATGGCGGGTGTTCTCATCGTTATATTCTGAGAGTTTAGCTTGTTCTGATTCAATTGCTTTGAGAAAGATCACAACCTGATGAATTTTACAGTTATGTAGTACAGCTTTTTTCTACAAGAGCCAGTATAACTCTGGCCCATAAAATCAATCATTTAAGCCGAGTTCTTGTTGAAATCGGAGTAATTCTAAGGAATAATCTCCGTAAACTCCGGCGATTTGCTGTTGACAACAGTCAATGGCAAAGTCATCCAGTTCTGCGGGGGAAATGCCAAACATCCGCTCGTAGGTATCTGCCTGAACTCGACAAAATTGGGGACGGTCTGGATAAATGGTGCATTCTCTGGTTAAATGATCGAAGTGGATACACCAGCCGTCTGGGCCGACGAGGCTGGTGTAGAGATCTAACTCTTGGGGAGAGAGGTATTGATCGAGATCGGGTCGTTCTTCTGGATCGAGGTGGCAGCACGCGCCACAGTGTTTGATACAATGCCAAGTTTTCATGGGGTTCTGCCTCTGTTTGGATATGCTTGCGTTGTTGTTATACAGTTTGTTGAGTTTTGTAAACTTCCTTAAATTTTTGGCTGCTTCTCCAGGTAAAATCAGAAATTGCAATATGTTTGTTGATTTAATCAATTCCTAGGGTTGAGTCTGGAGGAGATATGGATTTTGTCACTAGCTTGTTTGGTAACTTGTTGGGTGGTATTGATTGGATGCTACTTGGACAGCTAATCATGCTAACATTAGTTCTGGTAGCTGGCCCAGCCGTTATCTTTGTCTTATTTTTGCGAGGTGGCGACCTCTAGGTCTATCGTTCACTCCTTACGCGCTTAAGCCCGACAGCATCGGGCTTTTTTGATTGTCTAGATTGCTCGGATAGGTTATGGAAAGGGTTCAAGTTCAGTATAATCGGGTAGGGTGGTATCAATGGGTTTACCGTAGCGCAAGACGATGCGATCGCATTGGGGGCGGGAGAGCAGTTCGCTAAAGCTACGCCCTCGGAAGAGAATGAGGTGAGCGGGTAAACCGACGGCAATGGCGACTGGATGGGGTAATTTCATGAGGCGAGCAGGAAGGGTGGTGATGGCTTGTGGAAAGTTACCGTAGGGAGTGTCAATCTGGGCAATGCGAACCGCTTGACTAAAGACTTCTAAGCCGTCGTGATCACCAAAGGCAAAAAAAGGATCGCGACAATTATCAGAGGCGATCGCCACGGGAATCCCCTGACTTCGTATTTCTTGAATTAACGTTACCCCGCGTAACCGAGGGGTTTTTCCAGGATGACGATCTTGCAAATACAAATTACACATCGGTAAACTGACTATGGCGATGCCCGCCTCTTTTACCACTGCCAGAGTTTCCTTGACGATTGGTAGAGATTGCACTGCTAAACTG
>CAZTRW010000222.1:0-5479 GCA_964616725.1 uncultured bacterium | reverse complement strand
GGAGTGAGCGCTTCATCCACCCGAACCGTAGATCCGTGAATCAGTAAACAATCTAACTCTACTAACCCAAAATGCTGTTGGCGCAACCATTGAACTGTCTCACGAGAAACTGATTGCCACAGTTTTTGCATTCTCTCCCCTCCCAGGGCATTTAGCTCCAGTGCTGTCCCCATGCCATGGAGAGCAAAACATTGCTCTTCCCACCACCCCACGCAAACTTGAGGCGTAATTGCCCCAGAGCGTACACAAGCAACCAAAGCCTCACTCTCTGCTCTCGGCCCAACGATATCACCAATCAGATACATGGCATCTATCCCAACTGGATGGCGCTGGCAATCAGCCACCACGGCTTCATAGGCTGCTAAGTTTCCTTCGATACCACTAAGGATTGCCCACATATCCACCTCCTCCCAGCTATCGTTGGCAAACATGGGAGGCATCTTCCGCCTTTTCCGCAAACTCTAAACCACGAGCTAAACGCCAAGCAAAAATTTCCGGCAACCCCTTCTCGATGATTGCCTGACAAGTTTTTTGGTAATCGTACTCAACTTCTCGCAGGATTACTGATTGATTATCGATATCATAAATAACATAAGTAGCGTTAGGTCGCCCATGGCGTGGCTCTCCCACAGAACCAACATTGATCATTTTTTTCAAGGGAACCGTAAAACTCAATTCCTGGGTTTCTAGAGCATCTGCTGACTTGATCTTGACATGCAAAGGCTCTGCTGACAAAGTACGAACATAAGGAATGTGGGTATGACCACAAAAGAGAACATCTGCTGCCACGGTCAAAACCCGTTCTAAGGCAGTAAAAGCATTCATTTCTGGCAATAGATATTCATGGTTACTATGGGGAGAGCCGTGAACAAAACAGAGATGATCTTTTTTTAAAATCAGAGGAAGTTGAGCGAGGTAGTCTCGTGTTTCTGGGTAAACTTCTTGATTAGTCCATTCATGAGCAATTCGTCCCCGTCGTTCTGCTAACAGGGAAGGATAGCTGCATTCACAGGCATTTAGACCTGCAACAATATCTTCATCCCAACATCCTTGGACTGTGGGAATATCTAGAGAGCGAATTTGGGTAACGACGGCATTAGGAAAGGGACCATAGCCAACTAAGTCTCCTAAGCAATAAATTTGATCGGCTTTTTGCTGGTCAATGTCAATTAAGACAGCATCTAAGGCTGCATAGTTAGCATGAATGCAAGAAATAACGGCAATTTTCATAGACTACTTTCCTCTGATTCAGAAAGGATAGATGATTGGATTTGCTGTTGATAGTAGTGTAGTTGTTGATCGTCTAAACAGCAATCTTTGATAGTTTGGGCGATCGCCTCTTTTTGTAAACAATAACCACAAATTTCTAAGCCACTAAATCGCTCTGGTCGTCCCTTAAACCATTGAGGTAAATCTAGGGCTAGAAATTCTGGGTTGATACAACCAGAAACAAAATCGCCATAAATTGATTCGCCCGTGGTGATATCAAAAATGCCTTTTGCTCGGATCACTTGACCGTAGGCTCCTTGCAAAAGTTCAAACCAAAAGACAGCTAAACTATCAAAATCAAGGACTTCTCCTGCGAGTTGTCCGCGATGAATTTGTAGACCAAGATCTTTGAGATCTTTAGAGGTAGAGAAATAGGCGATCGCATTTCCCCAGTGGACTTCATCTGCCCAATTTTGCCATGGCTCAAACTCACTATCTCTAGGAAGAATTGCCACTCGATAACAGTTGAGAGAGCTTAAGACAGATTCAATTTTTTCCAGATCTAAGTACCAAGGTAACTCAATATAAGTAACTCCATCAAATCCAATTAATGCTTGAGAATCTTCTCCCTTTTCTAAGATGTCTACTGCCGGAAAGCTCGTCTGAATACAAATGGCATCAATCGGCAAGATATCCGTACAGGGACTCCAATATCGGATCTGATGCTCTTGATGATGCTCAAGGCAGCGGAGAATCCAATGGGTTTTGCCCACCCCAGGGGGACCAGTAATAGCAATAATCGTCATTAGATCGCAGTTCAATCTTTAGGAAAGAGTGGGATTATGTCTTACCAAACCCATAAATTCTTGGCGAGTTTTGGCATCTTCAGCAAAAATTCCTCGTAAGGCACTGGTGGAAGTCCATGAGCCTGGTTTCTGTACTCCACGCATTACCATGCACATATGGGTAGCTTCAACGATCACACCTACGCCTTTGGGTTTTAATAATCCTTGTAAAGCATCGGCAATTTGTGCTGTTAATCGCTCTTGTACTTGTAAACGTCTGGCGTACATCTCACACAAACGAGCAATTTTAGACAAGCCAATGACTTTGCCATTAGGAATATAAGCTACATGAGCGCGACCTAAAATTGGCAAAATATGGTGTTCACAAGAGCTAAATAAGTCGATGTCTCTCACCACTACCATTTCATCAATCTGTTCATGAAAGACAGCTCCGTTGAGCAATTCGTCTAGGGATTGATGATAGCCCGATGTGAGAAATTTTAAGGCTTTGACAACTCGTTTGGGGGTGTCCCGTAATCCTTCGCGATCGGGATCTTCTCCTAATCCTAAAAGGAGAGTCCGCACGGCTTGACACATTTCTGCTTCAGAAACTATTGGTTTGGCTTCTGATGTCAAGGAGGGTAAGGATAAAGAGTCGGGTTTGTCGGCTAAAAAAGTCATGGTTTTCTAATATTTTAATGAGAGTTTACCTAAGTAACCAGGCAATCTTTAAGTTGTTGATAGATGGTTTCGTAGTTAATATTCCGGCCAATCAGGACTATTTGATTGCTGGGATTTTTCCGCCATCTTTCTTTTTGCAAGTCGTAACGACCACCGCTGAGCTGGAAAATGGTGCAGCAATCGATCGCATGAGCAAACCACAGAATGCCTTTGGCTCGAAAGACATCCGTTGGCATTTGCTCCAGGAGAAAATACTCGAATTTTTGGATGTCGAAGGGGCGATCGCTTTCCAAGGAAATGGAAATAAATCCATCATTTTCTAAGTGATCGGAGTGGTGGTGATGGTGATGATCGTGATCGTGTTCATGAACTTCAGGTTCATAGGTTTGGATGGGGGTTAATCCTACATCTAATATTAGAGGTAAAGGAACTTTGCCATATTGACTCCGTAATACTCTTGCTCCCACTTTTGTAGTTTTAATGTAGGTTTCTAACTCCTCTAGTTTTTCGAGGGTGGCTAGATCGGTTTTATTTAAGATGACGACATCGCTGTAAGCAATTTGTCGTAAAGCAGCTTGACTGTCAAAATGAGCGGGGGTAAAGAGTTCCGAATCCACTAGGGTGATGACGGAATCTAATCGAGTTAAGTCCCTAAATTCTGTCCCAAGAAAGGTGAGAATAATGGGCAAAGGATCGGCAATTCCTGTGGTTTCTACAATGAGGTAGTCAACGGGTTCTTCTCGCTCTAGAATTCTATAAATTGCTTCTACTAAACCGTCGTTGATAGTGCAACAGATACACCCGTTGTTTAACTCAACCATTTCGTCTTCCATCGACACTAAAAGCTGAGAGTCGATGTTAATGTCACCAAATTCGTTGACAAGCACGGCAAATTTGGCTTCTTCATGGTTTTGCAGAATTTGGTTGAGTAGGGTGGTTTTGCCGCTCCCCAGAAATCCTGTAATGATGCTCACAGGCATTCCTCTTTTGGGAATATTGGGTATGGTCATGGATGTTGACAGGAATGATAATCATTATCATACACTAAGTGATCGCCAATGACAACCCAATTACCTCCCAAAACAGTTGGGTCGCATTTTACACTAAAAACACTTACTTAAATAATCCACTCCCAAGTTGTTTAATGGCAGCGCTGGATACCTCAGCGTAGCTCAGTTGTCCACAGAGAATTTTACTCATCACTTTACTAGCGGCTGGTTGCTTGACACCAACGCGATAACTAACTTTAGGCAGTTTATAAAATACGCCACTGATGCGAGCCGCCCACTTCATATCTGCCCCCCATTCTTCGGAGAGGATGTGGGAGTAGTTTTCCAGAGCATTGGGATCTCCTGCGAGGCTGAGATCGATCGCCTCTGCTGCTTTGACGGCTGTAAATATGGAAGGGCGAATACCTTCTCCAGATAAGGGATCAATAATTTGGGCAGCTTCCCCAGCCAGGAGGGCATTTTGAGTATGCAAGGGGCGATCGCCATCCCACAACCGTAACGGATGCTCATAATACTGGCGAGTATCTCCTTCTATACCACTTCCTTGAGCATAAGCCTCTAAAACCGCCTGTAAGTCTTTGAGATCTCCCCCTTGAAAAGCAGTACCACAGATAGAATACCCATCGGCTTTTGGGTAATTCCAGATAAACCCATTTTTGAGATTGCCAAAATCAAACTGAAGAGATGGTGACGGTTGCGGGGGGGAACCTAAAACCTCCAAGATTCCAGCCACCCGTTGTTTCCCTTGTTTGAGTTTTAGCCATTGAGCCACCGGTCCTTGGGCACCATCCGCCGCAATCAAATAGCGTCCCTGTACAGGATCTTGAGTAGTATGTAGTTGCCAACGATCGCTTTTCCATTCACTGCCAGTTACTGTCGTCTGATCTTGGAGTATTGCCCCTTGAGCTTGGGCTTGCTCCACCAGGAATTGATCAAAACTGTCTCGCCTGACGATTAACATTTCTTGTTCTTGCAACTTAACCTTGACTGCATCGCCAAGTTGCCAGGTGTAGCGTAGTTCTTTCACCTTAAGATTGACGACTGGATTGAGATCAAAGTCAAAGTATTGGGCGATCGCTGGAGAGACTCCTCCTCCACAGGGTTTATACCGGGGCAACTTAGCCGCCTCTACTATTACCACAGAACGCCCTCGTTTGGCTAAATGATAAGCCGCTGTCGCGCCCGCAGGACCTGCTCCAACAATCATGCAATCGAACATAGGATCGTTTTATTTTGGGTTTTCACTCGTACACTATTACCGATTCACCTTCACTTTTCAAGCACTTTCCGAGATTTTGCGTAATTTTGGTTGGTGATCGCCTTCACTCTCCTGACCTTTATCCCGATTATCACTGATAATTTATTTTTGCGCCGCGATCAAAAAAAGAGAATTTATACTGAACCCAAACTCTGCCCTTAGCTCTTACGATCAGAACCAAGAAGCTTCATCAAAGCTTCATCAACAACTCAGCAACTTTACTGGCTTTTGCCTCAAATTAGGAGACAATTATGACATGGGAAGTATGCCTTCAATAGGCTAACGGCGACCAAAAAGTTCTCCGCACCTACAGCCATCGGGAAAAAGCGTTGAAATGCATCGACTTAATCTATTCCACCTATGGTTATCCCATGCATCTGGCCTATATTGTGCGTCCTAGTGAACCCGCTACGAGTCTGTCTTTTGTCGGCACCTAAATCAGGCAACTACCCCACTTAACCTGAGCAGTAAGCGGGGTAATATATTGCACCTACCTATACGGAAGTCAAATCCTTATCTATATGGGCTAAAAGCTC
>CAZTRW010000221.1:0-5560 GCA_964616725.1 uncultured bacterium | reverse complement strand
CACCTTATCCCCTGGAATCACCAACTCTTGAGCCAATAATTCCGCCGTCATTTGCTCAACCAACCGCTCTAGAACAGGCTCTGGATGCTCCAGCAATAAAGGCTTAACTCCCCAAACCAAATTTAAGCGATGATACACCGCATCACGAGGCGTAAACGCCACCACCGGCGCTTTTGGTCTTTCTGAGGCAGCCAAAGTAGCCGTATATCCACTAGTAGTAAAGCAGGCAATACAGCGCAGATCTAAAATTTTATCAATGGTGTTAATCGCCTCACTCAACGCATGAGTTTCATCCGATTCCGCAGGAGGATAATTAATAAACTGAGCATCAGCCTCCGTATAGCGCGCAATTTTCACCAACATTTCCACCGCTTTCACCGGATAGGCTCCCACCGCCGATTCTCCTGACAGCATCACCGCATCCGTACCATCCATAATCGCATTAGCCACATCCGAGGCTTCAGCGCGAGTAGGTCGGGGATTATGAACCATACTATCTAACATTTGCGTCGCCGTAATCACCGGAATTCCTTTTTGATTACACAGTTGGATAATCCGCTTTTGTAACTTAGGCACTCGTTCTGGACTCATTTCTACGCCCAAGTCTCCTCGTGCTACCATGAGACCATCACATTCCGCCACGATCGCCTCTAAATTCTCAATCGCCTGGGGTTTCTCAATTTTCGCCATCACCTGAATATCTCCCGCATTCTGATTTTTCAGGAATTGTCGTAGCGTCACAATATCCTCAGCCGTGCGTACAAAACTCAGAGATACCCAATCAATCCCTTGAGCCAAACCAAAGATTAAATCTTGTTGATCCTTCTCCGTCATCGACGGTAACCGCAGGGTTAAAGACGGTAGATTAACTCCCTTGCGACTTTTGAGCACTCCCCCTTCCACCATCTGGCAGTCTACCCGGTTGCCTTGAATCGAGACTATTTTCATCTCTAGTAATCCATCGTCGAGCAGAATCTGCGCTCCTGGTTGTGCCTCTTCTGCCAAAAAGGGGTAGTCAATGGGAACTGTATTCTCTTCGCCCCCATACTCCGCGACGGGAACCAGAGTAATAAGCGATCCTGCCATTAAGTTAATTTCACCTTGGGGTAATTGTCCTACCCGAATTTTTGGCCCTTGCAAATCTTGCAGGAGCGTCACCGGAATATCGAATTCTAAGGAAACTTGCCGTAGGAGAGAGACGACTTTGGCGTGATCTTCATAGCTGCCATGGGAAAAGTTGAGGCGAGCGACACTCATGCCAGCTCGGACTAATTCTCGCAGCACTTCCAGGTTATTGCTGGCAGGACCAATGGTGGCGACGACTTTGGTACGAGGGGTTAGGGTTTTCATGACTATCTTCTGGGGTGTTTCGGACTGCATCCGAGATGAACATGATTTAAGCACTGGGCACTAGGGTAACAGGCTCAGTTTAATATCGGTTCAAGGATAGACGATCGCCTTGCCTAGATTTTTGTCAGTTACGATACACTCGGCCTTTCCAGTTTCCTCCCTTGCCTTGCCAATGATGCCAGGCTGAGTCTAGGGTCATCAGGGTATAGAGTATTGCAATTAAGGGTAACTGGAATCCAGTGAGGGGAGATTGTCCATAGAGTCGGGCTGTGGGCAGATAGGCGATCGCCATCATTATCCATCCCATTCCTCCTAAGAGAGCTACCCCAGTCATTCCCTGAACCATTCCCCACCCCCAAGCTACCGGAGGAATCACATACACCACCCCCATTCCCACCAGAGTCCCCAACAATAACCCAGGGGAATAGTTCAGTTGCGTAAACGCCGTGCGAGCCACCATCTCCCAAATCGGTTTTAAACTCTCGTAAGAGCGTAGGCTAACGGTAGACTCTGTTAACCCTAGCCAAAGGCGACCTGATCCGGTGGATTTCACCGCTTGGGCTAGGGTACAATCATCAATTAAGGCTTCACGGAGACTCTCTAATCCCCCGATGCGGGTTAGAGCCGCTTGGTGAATTAAAATACATCCTCCAGCGGCGGCAGCAGTAGCTTTCTGGGGATGGTTTACCCATGCAAAGGGATAAAGTTTTTGGAAAAAGAATACAAAGGCAGGAATCAGTAATTTTTCCCAGCCACTGACACAGTGTAATTTAACCATCAGGGAAACCAACTCTAAGTGTTCTTGTTGTGCTTTTTGAACTAGCTGGGTTAACTGATGAGGTGGATGGGCAATATCAGCGTCAGTGAATAAGTAATAATCTGGGCGAGGTAGAGAATTATATTTTACTCCTTGTTCCATTGCCCAGAGTTTGCCAGTCCACCCTGGGGGAAGAGGTTGGGCGGAAATCACCGTTACTGGAGGGAAGGAGTGGGCAATGGTGGCAGTACGATCGCTACTATGGTCATCAATCACCACCAGGTGATAGGAACCAGGATAGTCTTGAACAACGAGCGATCGCAATGCCCTCTCCAGCACCTCTTCTTCATTGCGCGCCGGAATAATCACCCTCACCACAGGATAATTTTCCTCACGAAAATCCGCTGATGAGCCACCATTCTCTATCCGCTGATTCGCCAGCCAAAACTGTCCCCAGCAGGTTAATAAAAAGACCCAAATCAGAGTCGATAGGGTCACTATGCCTAGAATCACTTTCATGTCGGATACAGCCCAAAACTCCCTAAATTTCAATTAAAAAGGGAAACGGGGAACCGGAACTGGGGGAGTTGGCAGAGGCGGAACCGGCACTCCATTGGCAGTACAAGTAAAGCCTAACTTCCCAAATAATTGGTAACAAACCGTTTGCAAAGCGCCCTCTGCTGTGACGGGAATTGTAAATCCTTGGAACAACTTTCCAGCGACTAATTGAGCAAATTCTTCTGGGGTAATATCAGTGACTTGCCCTAAAATATTTCCCACAATTGGCAATTGTTTTCCGGCTGTTAAAATAATGGGTTCTCCACTGCCTCCCTCTCCTTGGGGAGTCACAGAAACTGTTCCTTCTAAAACTTTGACACTGCCTGTGTTTTCTGCATTCACTTCTAGTACATACAAAGTCCCTTGCACATTTACTAAAAACCCGGCAATACAGCCATCCACTGGGCCGCTGACGAGTAAGAGTCCATTTTTGACTTCCACACATTGTCCCACGGTGACGGCAGAATTTGGTCCTAAACGGCCCATGGCTCCATTATTAAATTCTAAACCGGCTCTGGATTCTTGGGTGTTTACGACTTGACCAAATTCGGCTTTATCTTCAACTTTGGCAGGATTTTGCTCGATAAAGACGGCCTCTCCGTCTAAAATTTCTTTAACGGCGGCTTGGTTAATTTGGGCAAAACTGGGCAAAGTAGGCAGGGAGATTACTCCTAGCATAGTCCCAATGGCGAGCAGAGGAAAAACAGTATTATTTTTGAGAGAATTAGATTTTTTTGAGGCAGTTTTTGAGGGTTTCATAGATCAACAGAAGAAAGTTGGTTAAGATAGCATGAGTGGTGTTTAGGTACAAACAGCGAGGTGTGAAGGATGAGTGGTAGAGGATCGCGGCTAACTGGAATAAAACTAAGAATCATGAGTGTTTTTTTGGGGATGGTGTTAGCAGGATGGCCAGGTAGTTTATCGCTGTTCACGCTCCAGGGGAAAACCTTTGCCCAAGGACAAGAGGGTTCTGGCGATCGCCAAGGGACTCCCCAGGAGTATGCCCTCCAAGAAACCGAGGCGATCGCCAAGTTCCAGGAAGGCATGAAACACTACAACCAAGGTACTGCTAAAGGACTCCGCGCCGCCCTGAGCGCTTGGGAGCAAGCCAACACCCTTTGGCAAGCCGCAGGGAATCACTCCCAACAAATCGTTGCCCGCAATTGGATGGCATTAGCCTATCGAGAATTAGGCGAGTTTGAGAAAGCACTTTCTCTTTATAACCACCTTTTACCCCAAACGGCTAAGAGTCCCCAAACCCAAGCCAGTGTAATGTTGTCGATCGCTCAAGTCCACACTAAGCTATCTAACTACCAAGAGGCTTTGGAGATGTATAATCGAGCCTACCAATTGTGGCGATCGCTCGATTACCACACCGGAGAAGCGGCCACTTTAAACAATATGGGCATCCTTTATACTGAACTAGGGGACTACCCTCGCTCCCTAGAAGCCTACAACCAAGCCCTTACCCTCCTCAAAACCTTGGATAACCCCAAATCCACGGCGGCAACTTTGAATAATATTGGCGGTGCTTACAGTGACCTGGAAAATTATGCCCAAGCACTCCTCCAATATCAAGATGCTCTGGAGATCTGGAAAAATCAAAAAGACCTGAGAGGTCAGGCGAGTACTTTAAATAATATCGGCTTTGTCTATGCCCAGTTAAATCAACCCGAAAATGCCCTAGCCAGCTATGTGAATGCTCTGCCCCTATGGGAAAAACTGGGCGATCGCGCCGGACAAGCCAGTACCTTGAATAATCTAGGCTATGTCTGGGCTCAAAAAAACAACCTCGATCTCGCCCTCGATTACTATCATCAAGCCTTGCCCCTCCGTCAACAAGTGGGCGATCGCCCCAAAGAAGCCCTCACCCTCTACCGCATCGCCCAAGTCCACAGAGCCAACGGTGATCTCACCACCGCCCAAACCACCATCGAACGCGCCCTTACCCTCCTGGAAGACCTCCGTACCCGTGTCAGTGCCGAAGACCTCAGAAGCACCTTTTTGGCCAGCAAACAGGACTACTACGAATTTTACATCGATCTGCTGATGGAGCAGCACCGGCGCAACCCCCAATCAGGCTATGATGGTCAAGCACTGGCTGTCAAAGAACGCGCCAGCGCGCGATCGCTCCTCGATCTCCTCACTGAAGCCGACATCGACCTCCATACAGGAGTCGATCCCGCCCTAGTTGCCCAAGAACAAGACCTCAGAAACCAACTCAGTGCCCTAGAAGAGCGCAAACTGAGACTGCTACGAGACAACTATCGGGAAGATCGAGCCGCTGCCCTCAATCAAGAACTCAGTACCCTGCTGCTGAATTACCGAGACGTGCGTGCTCGCATCCGCGCCACCAGTCCCCACTATGCCAGCCTCACCCAACCCCAACCCCTCACCGCTGCCCAAATCCAGCAGCAAGTAGTAGACTCAGACACCGTTCTCGTCGCCTATGCTCTGGGCAAAGAGCGGAGCTACGTCTGGGTGGTGACTCCCACCGCCATCCACAGTGCAGAACTGCCCGATCGCGCCACCCTTGAAAAAGCCGCCCTCGCCCTGCGAGATGCCATTATTATCCCCAACTTCCGCATTCGCCGCCAAAGAGCTGAAATCGCCGCCCAAACCTTGACCCGGCTAATTTTAGCCCCCGTAGCAGCCCATTTGCAGAATAAACGGTTAGCGATCGTCCCAGATGGAGCCTTGCAATACGTTCCCTTTGCCGCGATCGCCTCTCCCACCGCTCCCCACACCTACCAACCCCTCCTCGTCGATCACGAACTCATTACCCTCCCCTCTGCCTCCACTCTGGCTCAACTGCGCCAACAAATTCACCAACGTCCCCCCGCTCCCAGAGCACTCGCCATCTTCGCCGATCCCGTCTTTAGTCCCCAAGACAAC
>CAZTRW010000220.1:0-5560 GCA_964616725.1 uncultured bacterium | reverse complement strand
TGGCTGGCTACCCCAAACATACCGCCCAAACCCCTCAAGAATACGCCCAAAGTTTAACCGGGAGATACGATCAACCAATAATTCAAAAAATGGAGGCAATTATTACAGCTTATATTGCATGGCGTTATGGCGGAATTGAAATTAACTCCATCAGCCATTTACAAGAAAATTTGCAAGAAATAAAACGATATTCTCGGCAGTCTAAGTTACAGGAATTTTCCAGATTATGAAATTCCCAAACACTCTAGCATTTTTGAGTTTTTTCTGGTAGAGTTAGGCTGATCAACTCAATCTCGTCTAACTTAACGTTAGACTATAACAGTCCCAGATATTTCGATCCGCTGACTAAACACTTCATGGCTAACAATTTTCTAGATAAAAACACTTACCTAAGTATATTGGGGAGTTTGTTGCTGACAGTAGGCTTTGGGAAAGCAGTCTATGCTGAAGAACCCATTTACAAGCCTAAGCCATTCCCAGCGAACAACGAAATTACTGATGTTTTATCTCGAAAAGATATTCCTATTGATGGAGGATTTGCGCGGGATTACACAGTTACTCTCACCGAGGGCGATATTATTGTTATTGATTTGGTTTCCGATCAGTTTGACACGATCCTAACCCTTCTTGATGAAGAAAGCATCGTCATCGGTGAAAATGATGATGGGCCGGATGGCAGTCAAAATTCCCTATTGTTTGCCCGAATTACTAAATCAGGAATTTATACTATCCGCGTCCAAGCTTATGGAGAAACTATTGGCGGTACATTTCAACTGAAGTTAACACGGTTACGTCCTATTTAGCAGCATACTCACACTATAGTTGAACCGAAATAGTTACACAAACGGGGTTTCTGTGATCAACCCCGTTTTCTACTTAAACACCCAAATAGGCAGCTAAATCTTCTGAACCTCCAATATATTGACCGTCAATAAATACTTGGGGAACGGTGGTTTTTCCGGTAACGGCTTTGAGAGAACGGGTGGTTACGGTATCGGCAAGGATGATTTCTTCGTACTCTAATCCCTGATCTTTCAGCATGGCTTTGGCTTTGGCACAGAAGGGACAGCCTACTTTGGTGAAGAGCGCTACCATTTTCGGTTTAACAGCGCTGGGGTTAATGTATTTGAGCATGGTTTCTGCATCGGAAACCTCGAAGGGATCGCCGGGTTTTTCGGGTTCAATGAACATTTTTTCAATCGTTCCATTTTTGACGAGCATGGAGTAACGCCAGGAGCGTTTACCAAAGCCTAAGTCTTGTTTGTCTACTAACATTCCCATCCCGGCGGTGAATTCTCCGTTGCCATCGGGAATAAAGGTAATTTTGTCTGCTTTTTGGTCTTTGGCCCATTCGTTCATCACAAAGGTATCATTGACGGAGAGGCAGAGAATGTCATCGACTCCGTTGGCTTTGAAGACATCGGCGAGTTCGTTGTATCCCGGTACATGGGTGGAAGAACAGGTGGGAGTGAATGCTCCGGGAAGAGAAAAGACGATGACGGTTTTTCCGGCAAATAAGTCTTGGGTGGTGAGGTCTGTCCACTCGTTGTTAATACGGGTGCGGAAGGTGACATTGGGAACGGTTTGTCCTTCTTTGTTGGGTAACATTGGCTAGAACTCCATGGATAGAGATGAATTCAGGGGTAGGAATTGATGATTTATTCCGATTAACTTAATCATACTCATAACGACTTCGAGTTGTCAAGGAGAATTTTTGATCGCCAGTGCTGTCCGTCTTGTTAGATAATAGAAAAGTTGTGCTATAAATAGATCCCCTACTCAAGTCTAGGAAGTCTCATGCGAACCCATTATTGCGGCGAACTGCGAAAGGAACACATTGGCGAAACAGTCACCCTGTGTGGTTGGGTTGATCGCCGCCGGGATCATGGTAGTGTGATTTTTTTAGACTTGCGCGATCGCAGTGGTACGGTACAAATTGTCAGCGATCCAGAGAGAACGCCAGATTCTTGTAGTTTAGCGGAGAAACTCCGCAATGAGTATGTGGTAAAAATTGAAGGGAGAGTCACAGAACGTCCAGAGGATGCCATCAATCCTAAAATTGCGACAGGAGAGATTGAGATCTATGCAGACAAAATCGAGTTGCTCAATGGGATTAACCGGCAAATGCCGTTTCAAGTGTCTAGTCATGAAGAAGAGGTAATCCGGGAAGAGTTGCGACTGAAGTATCGCTATCTGGATCTCAGACGCGATCGCATGACTCGCAACCTGCAACTGCGCCATCAAGTCGTCAAAGCCATCCGCCGCTATCTTGAAGACGAACAGCACTTTATTGAAGTCGAGACACCGATTCTGACTCGCTCAACTCCTGAAGGTGCGAGAGACTACCTGGTTCCCAGTCGAGTTAATGGGGGGGAATGGTACGCCTTACCGCAATCGCCACAACTGTTTAAACAACTCTTAATGGTCTCTGGATTTGACCGCTATTATCAGATTGCGCGATGTTTTCGAGATGAAGATTTACGCGCTGATCGGCAACCGGAATTTACCCAGTTAGATATGGAAATGAGCTTCATGTCAGAGGTGGAAATCATGGACTTAAATGAAGGCTTGGTGTGTCATATTTTTAAGACTGTGAAAAATATAGACTTGCCCCGTCCTTTCCCGCAAATGACGTATAAAGAAGCGATGGATCGCTATGGCAGCGATCGCCCGGATACTCGGTTTGGGTTAGAATTAGTAGAAGTATCGGATCTGGTAAAAGATTGTGGATTTAAGGTGTTTTCGGGAGCGATCGCAGCAGGAGGAATGGTAAAAATTCTGCCTATTCCTAATGGAAACGAGTGCATTTCCAATGTGATGATTAAACCGGGTGGGGAGTTATTTAAAGAAGCCACAGACGCAGGAGCCAAAGGACTCGCATATATCCGTGTGCGTGCCGATGGAGAAATCGATACGATTGGGGCAATTAAAGATAACTTAAGCACGGAACAAAAACAAGGGATTTTGGAACGTACTGGCGCTCAACCGGGAGATTTGCTATTGTTTGGTGCTGGCGATCGCGATACGGTTAACAAGACATTAGATCGTTTACGTCTCACCATCGGTAAACAACTGGGGCTGATTGATTCTACCCAAATTAACCTGCTCTGGATTACCGAATTTCCCATGTTTGAATGGAACGCCGAAGAAAAGCGCCTGGAATCCTTACACCATCCCTTCACTGCTCCTCATCCAGAGGATTTAGACAACTTAAGAACAGCTCGTGCCAGAGCCTATGACCTAGTATACAACGGTATAGAGGTCGGGGGCGGTAGCTTGCGGATTTATCAACGAGATATTCAAGAAAAAGTCTTTGAGGCGATCGGCTTATCCCAGGAAGAAGCCACCAATAAATTTGGCTTTCTCCTCGAAGCCTTTGAATATGGAACCCCTCCCCATGGCGGTATTGCCTATGGCTTAGATCGATTAGTCATGCTCTTATCTGGAGAAGAATCCATTCGTGATGTCATCGCTTTTCCCAAAACCCAACAAGCGCGGTGCTTGCTCACCGACGCACCCGCCACGGTAGAACCGCGTCAGTTAAAAGAACTTTCCGTAGCTTCCACTCATCAGCCTAAATCAAAAATAAGTTAAAGATTTAATCCCTTTAGATTCTTGGGGTTAGATTCTTGGGGTTCAGTAATGACGGCTATACAGCGCTTCGCGCTGCTATGAGGTACATCCTTTTCAGGTCGGCGACAGCCGAAAAGCCTTAAACCCTCAATAAGACTCACTCTTGCCTTTTGCCTTTTGCCTAGCGCAAAGCGCTATATCTGATAAAAAAAGGGAGCATTAGCTCCCTGATTTAGTCTATGGTTTAATTATTCGGAGGAAATCTCATTCCATCAACCTGGCTTCTACCTCTTAGGCATTTTTGCGACGCTTGGAAGCAGCTACCAAACCACCAATGGCAGCTAAACCGAGGAGAGCAGAGGGTTCAGGAACATCAGCTACTTCGCGAGTACCGACGGTAAATTCAAAGTTGCGGGTGTGAGAGAAACCGTCTCCTTTGTCAACCACTCCAGAGAGGTAAGAGTTTTCGCCGAAGCTGTAGGCAAAATTCCAGTTAACTCCACCATCAAGGCTGTACTTGACGACTTCACTGGCAACCATGGCATTAAAAGCATTGTATTGAGCTAGGGCTACGTTATAAGCCATGGTACCTGCTGCACCAGCAGGATAACTTGACCGCACGGGTGCTGTCATTTTCAGACCACTTGCTAGGGTGTTGTGACCTGCTAATCCGAAGGTAAATTCTCCGCTATCGCCTCGAACATAGGCGATGTTGGGGTCACTGAGGCGTTGGAAGATGTTTTTGGAGGCAAAGGTGGTGTTGATAGCACCTAATACAGCGCTCCCGGAGGTGAGACCAAAGTTGTTAAAGATGCTGGAGTAGGCAGTGTAGGCTTTGTTTGTCCAGTCAGTACCTAAGCTTCCTAACCAGTCGCTTTGGCTGACACTGCCGAATTTGATACTACGACCATCGCTAAAGTTAGCTGTTAAGGTTGAGGGGGTAGCGTTTGCCCAACCGGAGTCGATATTATCATCTAGCTCAACGTTGCCTTCAGATAGAAGAGCAGCCAGGGCGGTAGCGTTGCTGTTGCTGGCAGAAAGTTGGAGTTGAGTGGGGCTAATTTGTTCAAATACGCGAACGTCACCGCTGGTGCTGACGGAGGTGAGGCTGGCAGCGAAGGAGGGGGCGCTGATGAGTCCAACACCGGCTACGACTGAGAAGCTGACGGCTAGTTTTTGCATAGTGTTAATCATAATTTCGATTTCTCCTAAGTGAAGTCAGGGGTTGGGAAGAGGTTTGGTTTTTTGATGTCTTCATCATACGCTTGGCTTTGGGGAAGGGTTGCGATCGCGCTCACCACAGAAACGTGATAGTTTAGGTTGGAGAACTCTTGCGCTGCTTGCCTTTAAGCTTGAGGGCTATTGATGAGAAGAGGTTTTCTTTCAACTTGTTCTCATCATAGCCCCAAACCCTTGCAAATTGGGTGAAGTTACTGTGAAGATTACAACAAGTTTGTATGAAGTTGGTGAGGAAGTGAGAGCAGAATTTTCGGTAGTTTCTAGGATCGCAGAAATTCTCCTATCTGGGATGCTGCTTGCTGGAGAATGGCTGGCTCATGAACCAGAGCAAAACGGACGAAACCCTCTCCACAGCGCCCAAAACCGGCTCCTGGGGAGGCAGCAACTCCTGTGGTTTCCACTAATTCTGTGCAGAATTGGATTGAGTGTTTTGCCCAGGGTTTCGGTAGTTTTGCCCAGACGAACATGGTGGCGGCAGAGGGAGGGATTTCCCAGTCGATGGCAGCCATGGCAGTGACGAAGACATCGCGACGGTGTTGAAAGCGGGCAAGGGTGGTGTGGATATGGGTTTGGGAGCCTTGCAAGGCGGCGATCGCCCCATTCAAGATGCCTTGGTACTGATTAAAGTCTACCACGGCTTTGACTTGCCGCAGTCCGGCGATCAGGTGAGGATTACCAATGGCGTAACCGACGCGAAACCCTCCCATACTGTAGGTTTTGGAGAGGGAGAAAAATTCTAGGGAGATGG
>CAZTRW010000219.1:0-5584 GCA_964616725.1 uncultured bacterium | reverse complement strand
GAATTAGTTCCATGCTCAAAGCCGTTACCTGAGCTTGAGTGAGTTTTTGGATCATCTCCGGCGCACCCAAGGGGTTTAAGAAGCTAATCAAGACGGTTCCCGGAGTGAGAAGACTAATTTCTGCTTCTGTGGGGGGGCTTACTTTCAACAGCACATCCACTTCTTTCCATAGGGTAGGTTTGTCAGAAATGACCTTTGCGCCTGCCAATTCATAGTCGGCATTACTGAAGAACGCTGGCTCTCCTAAACCTGATTCTACCCAAACTTCTAATCCCCGTTTGGTTAATTTGGCGATCGCATCAGGAATCAGAGCCACGCGGCGCTCTTGATAGTCAACTTCTTTGGCAACTCCTATTTTCATGAGTATTCCTCTATAGTGATCGATTGGCTATTCTGGGACGAGCACAGGGGCTGGAGGGATAGCATTGCCTGGACAGAATACAGTCTAGGTTTTTGGATCGTAGACCGATCCCCGATAACTAGCGAGGATCTTTAACTTGATTTTATGAATTTGGCACTTCCTCTCCTGCCCTTACGTCCTGATCCCCGACTCAAACTCAGTTTTTCCCATCTTTTGGTAAAGTTTAGTAACATAGTCTGAGTTGTATATGTAGTTTTAAGGTCTGTGCAATCTCTTATGTTGATCAAACGTTCTTTATTGGCTGTGGCGATCGCCACCACTCTAGTCGGCACTGTCCCCACCCTTACCCTCGCCAACGGCATCACCATCTTCGGTGGGGTAGGGCGAGAAAATGCCCTCCCTGCCACCCTCGACTACGATGGCATTCCCAATCAATTCGATCGCTATCGCTTCCGCATCCCTCAAAAGAAACTCACTGAAGCCGTACAGCAATTTACCATCTCCTATGTGGAAAGCCCCGCTAAGTTCACCGGCAAATTTGATCCCGATGAAGTGGAACTGCGGATTAAAGGCCAACCCCAACCCCTCAGTGAAGTGATTTGGGACGAAGAAAATCAATTAATCGAAATTTATCCCGAAAACCCGATTCCTGCCGGGAGTCCCCAAGTCGAAATTTGGTTCTCTAATGTGAAAAACCCTGGTCTGGGCCTTTATCGCTTCAAGTGTCTAATTCTCACCCCTGGTGATGTCCCTTTACCGCGATATATTGGCACCTGGGAATTAAGTATTGGCCCTAGCTGAATTGGTACTTGACTTAATTACGGGAGAAGAAGAGTTCTTCTTCGGCAGTTTTTGATGATCGTACAATCAGAGCAGTGCTTAGACAGTCATGTCTAATTTAGCCAACAGTCCATTGTAGGTTTATCCCACCACCCTAGACGATTGGCCAGTCACATGGGTTACTAACCCAGTATGGAAATTCAGGGTTGGGTTTAAATTTGAAAAAAGGCAATCCAGGCATACTCTTGCCAATTCATTTGTACCTGAATGATTTCTTCAGATTCACCGATGAATTTTAGTTGTAAACCTTGATCGTTGGTTTGAGAGGTTGCTACCAACACAGGATCATAGGTTTCATCCAAGATCATTAATTCTAAGCCTGGAGGTAAAACATTTTGATCTCTGCCAGGATACAGTTGTAAGGAAATAAGAATCTCTCCCTCGGCGATGGGTTGAATTTCTACTGCCAGCACTAGGCTTAAATTTTCAAAGTCAATGGATTTGGCGCGACGAATCCCCAAGAGGCTTTGAGTGGATCTAAAACTCAATCTTAAGCCTAAATCAGGAGGCAACAGCTCTTCAAGCGTTTGCCATCCTGTCGCGATCGCCCCAGTTAACCAGGTTTGTAATTGAATGGTGGGTTCAACTTGGCGCTTGTGACGGAGATGATCAAGATAATCCAGGCAAGCTTCTAAAGGTTGCAGTTCCCGGATTGGCAAGATTTCGGTAGTGACTTTGGGGACGAAACCAAGGATTTTAGCTTGGCGATCGCCCGTCTCTAATTCTACCACAACATAGCCAATTCTGTCGATCAAAACTTCCAAAGGAATTTCACAAAAAACCGCAGACTCTCTGATAGCTCGACATTCTAATTTTCCGAGATTAGGTAACTCTAAATCTCCCATATTCGCAACCAACTGGATCACAGGATTCCAGCTATCACTGGCCTTTCGATCTGTCGCAATTCCCAACATTTGCAGACAATCATCGACCACTAAAACAGCAAGAGTATTTAGATATACTTGAGTGGCCTTTTCGGGAGTCAATTGTATTGCCGAAAACTCCCTTGCCCATTGGCGATAGCGCTCAGGAATGGGCAGAGTCAGATAATTTTGATTTACTCCTTGAGTCATGAGCCAATTCCCTATTCTAAATATCCTTGAGAGTAAGCAAAGTCTCGCAACCGAGGTAAACATTGACGAGAATAGAAACTACTGAGAGTGTTTTTACCAATTTGAAATTCTTGGGCTAACTCTTCCCATGGAGTTTCGGGAGGTAAGCGTCGTAAAATCAAAACTTGACAATGAATATCTGGGCGATCGCGAATATGGATTCGCCTTAATTTTCCCAGAGGATCAGTCTTTACCCATTGTTGAATTTCTTCCAATAGCATAGGTGGGGGTGACGGAGCCGGTAAATGATCAACCGGATCATACACTTCTCCTTCTGAAGTGCAATAGGGATTGATCCTCGTTTTTTGTTGGATCAATCCTTCAATACGATAATCTTGTAATCGACGTTTTAAGTAAGCATTTACCCAATTAATTACCGTTCCCTTTTCCCCATCATAACAAGCACCTGTGGTAGCTTCACACAGGTTTCGACACAGATAAAACCAGGTTTGCTGCAAAGCATCCTCATACTGAGGAACTGCCTCTTTCCAAAGTTTCCCAGAATGTTGTATGAGTTTCACCAGTTGTGCCAATCCCTTTTGTCGGTTTAAACTTAAAGGAGGCTCGGTACAGGTTTCCGCTACTAACTGTTGCAGTTTCACCACAATGGCAGTATTTGCTCCCTCTTGATTGTGCGCCATTACCCAACACCTATCCATGCTCAATGTTCCCAGTGTGCCATCAATCCCTCTGCTGCTTATCTCTCATGGGTATAACCGCAGATACGGCAATTCGTTACAAATCTTGATATTTAACTGATTTCAGCCCATTGAGGCGATCGCTACACTACAATAGACTCGAAAACCATCGGCATCAGATTGCAATGAGTAGCATTAGCCTGCAAAAAGGACAACGAGTTTCCCTAGATAAAGTCGCTGCCAACCTGCAAGCCGTATTTGTAGGATTGGGATGGGATGTAAAAGCCACAGACACAGGATATGACTTTGACTTAGATGCTTGCGCCTTCCTTCTCGGAGAAAATGAAAAGTTAATCTCAGATAAACACTTTATCTTCTACAACAATAAAGTCAGTCCAGATCCAGATAAATCCATCGAACACATGGGAGACAACCTCACCGGCGTAGGAGAAGGCGACGATGAAGTAATTATCGTCAACTTAAAGAAAGTACCCACCAATATACATCGCATCGTCTTTACCGTCACTATCCACGAAGCAGACAAACGCAAACAAAATTTTGGTCAAGTCGAAAATGCCTATGTGCGTCTAGTCGATGTAGCCACCAAAAAAGAACTACTCCGTTATACTTTAGCAGAAGACTATTCGATTGAAACTGCCCTAATTATGACCGAACTCTATCGCCGTGACGGAGAGTGGCGCATGAATGCTGTCGGTTCAGGATATCAAGGAGGACTACAAGCTCTACTGGATCGCTATCTATAAAACAGGATTGAAATTAATGACAATTAAACTGGAAAAAGGGCAGCAAATCTCCTTAGAAAAAGCTGCTCCTGGATTGAACAATATCCTCTGCGGATTAGGCTGGGATGTAGCCCAACCAGAAGGGTTATTTGGTTTTTTTAAAGCTGGCCCCAATCTGGATTTAGACGCTTCCGTTATGGGATTAAATTCCCAGGGAAAACTAAAGGGAATTACCGATTTAGTGTATTTTGGAAATTTACGCCACTCCTCCGGAGCCATTACCCATTTAGGAGATAACTTAACAGGACAAGGAGAGGGCGATGATGAGCAAATCCTAGTGGACTTAGATAAACTTCCTCCTGCCATTCAAAAATTAGTTTTTGTAGTCAATATCTATGATTGTTTGTCTCGAAAACAAGATTTTTCTCAAGTAAAAAATGCTTTTGTACGATTAGTAGATCGGTCAAATAACCAGGAAATTGCTCGCTATAATCTTTCGGGGAAAAATTATACTGGCATGACTGGAATGATTATGGCGGAAGTCTATCTACAAGCGGGTCAATGGCAAATGGTCGCGAAAGGGGAAGGGATTCGAGTGAAGAATTTACAGGAAATTACTCGATCTTACCAATAATCAAGACTGGGGTAAATTGGTGATGAAAATAGGGTTTTTGAGCCAAAAACACATCAATAATATCAGGGCGTTTTCCCTGATATTAGTCACTTTTTTGATAGTTCTTCTGAGTCAAGGAGTTACCAGTGCTTTTGTCCGATCAAACCCCAAAATTGTCTTTCAATCACAACGACAAGGTAATATGGCCATCTATGTGGTGAATGGGGATGGTTCCTATCCGAAACGTTTGACTCATATTATCAAAGATGATGGGTTACCGGCTTGGTCTCCCCAGCAGGAAAAAATTGCTTTTGTGTCTAACCGGGATGGCAACTCAGAAATTTATGTGATGAATGCTGACGGGAAACACCAGCAGCGGCTGACGGTGAATCCGGCTTGGGAATCCCATCCGAGTTGGTCACCGGATGGGAAAAAGATAGTGTTTAGTTCTGATCGCGATGGTAATCAAGATATTTTGATCATGAATGCTGATGGTACGGGACAAACGAATATTACCAATACGGCGGCGGCTGAGCGATCGCCCAACTGGTCTCCCGACGGCGAGCACATCCTCTTTACCTCTAACCGCGCTAATGCTCGGAGTTTCCAAATTTACGTCATGAATGCCGATGGTTCTGATCCCATTCAACTCACTGATAAGCCTGGGAATCACTATACTCCCGTTTGGTCACCCGATGGTCGCCATATTGCCTTCAGCTTTGAACCGTTTAACCTCAAACCCAGTTATTTTGTGCGGGATTCTGAAATTTACGTGATGAGAGCAGATGGTACTGGTGTGATCAATATTACCCAAAACCCAGCACGAGACTTAGAACCTACTTGGTCACCCGATGGTCGGCAACTGGCTTTTCATTCCACCCGTAATGGTGCCGATTTTATTTTTACCATGAATGTGGATGGCTCAGAAGTAAAACGAATTACAGATTTTCCCCAAACTGGCACATCTCCCGATTGGTATTAATCGCGCAGGAGATGATAGGATAGGCCCATCTCACTGCGATCGCCTAGGAGCCTTAGTGGGACTTCTGGGAGGTGCAAGCATTACTATCGGTTTGTTGCTCCAAGATATAGCGCTTTGCGCTAGGCAAAAGGCAAAAGGCAAGGGTGAGTCTTATTGAGGGTTTAAGGCTTCAAGGATGTACCTCATAGCTATGTACCAAAACCCTATTCCCTATTCCCTAGCGCAAAGCCCTATAACTAAATAGGGTTTGCTGAATAAGTTAGGAAAAATCGCGATCGCGTAGCTAACCGCAGAC
>CAZTRW010000218.1:0-5620 GCA_964616725.1 uncultured bacterium | reverse complement strand
GCCCCGACTCCTCCGCCGACACATACAGCACCGGATGGTTTTGCGCGAATTGATTTGCCACTTGCAACAACAAAGTCGATTTTCCAATCCCCGGCTCTCCCCCAATCAGCACCAGGGAACCCTGCACAATTCCACCGCCCAACACCCGATCTAACTCCGAATAGCCTGAACCGATGCGCGCCACCGCCCCATCGGAAATCTCATCTAAGGTAATCGCCGCACGGGGTTGACCACTGGGAGACTGGGTGGGATCTCGTCCTCCTTCCCGGCGCCATTGCTGATTGACTAACCCGGCACGATGAGTCGGTGACACCCCACCACTGACTTGTTCCACCAAGGAATCCCAACTATTGCAAGCGGAACATTTCCCAAACCACTGGGAAAATTCGGCTCCGCATTGATTGCAAACGTAGAGAGTTCGAGATTTGGCCATTACGGATTACTTCATACTTTGCACATAGCCTAAAAATGCTTTCACCCGCTCACTGGGTGGCTCACGATACACATAATATAACGTGCGAGTATAGGGATAACCAGAAAATCCGGGTAATACTCCGTCCACCACTAAGGTTCTTACGGTTTGCTGATTGACCACTTGATCGGCTGTGGCATAGCCAATGCCGTCATTTTTCAGGGCTTGGAGTAGGGGAGTGGTGGCATCTCGGTCTAAGGTAGTAATATTGGGGGTAGTGCCAAAATTTTCTCCGTTGAGTACCAATTCGCGGAAGGCTTGATAAGTGCCACTGATGGCGGGTCGATTAATGACTCGAATTGGTTGATTGGGTCCGCCCACCTCAGACCAATTGGTAATTTTGCCTTGAAAAATATCCTTGACCTGTTGAGTGGTTAATCGGCCGGTGAATGGGTTACTATTGCCGATGGCGATCGCAATCTGATCCGTCGCTACCGGAACAGCCACCAACCCCTCCTTCATCTCTTGAGCCGAGAGCGGACGAGAGATCGCCGCCACATCGATTTGACCAACCAATAACCCTTGAATCCCCTTCTCCGAGCCATTGGCCTGAGTATTCACCTTCGTATTCGGAAAAGTCCCCTCAAATGCATCTTTCAGACGTTTATTCAGAGTCACCATACTGGTACTGCCCTCAAGGCGAATCTCGGTTCCAGAGGGAACCGTACTCGGTTTAGGAAACTGAGGCGTTGTTACCACAGGTGCCTCTCCGCTGTCTGGAGAAGGAGAAGTGACTGAGGCGGTAGGCACCAATGAGGGTTTTCGCAGAAAAAACCAATAACCTCCCCCAGCCCCTAACAGCAAAAATAGGAAAACAAACAGAATCCACGATGAATCACGACTTTGGGCCATAATCACTCCCTTAGCTTGGCAACTGGGCTAATCCGCTGATGTTCTCTAAGGCTAACGTAGGGCAGGTTCGCTTGACTAGGCCTGTCAACACATTACCGGGGCCAATTTCGATCGCTTTTTCGATTCCCGCTGCTGCTAAGGCTAAACAAGTTTCGCGCCAGCGTACGGAACCAGTCATTTGCTCAAGCAGACGGTTTTTGAGGTCTTCGGCCGATTGGGTGGGGGTAGGATTGATATTGGAGAGAACGGGTACGGTTGCTTCGTGAAAGGTTATCCCTTGGAGAATTTGGGCAAATTCCTGGGCAGCAAGGGCCATGAAGGGGGAATGAAAGGCTCCTGAGACGGGTAAGGGAATGGCTTTTTTCAGTTTCAACTGGGCCACCACTTGATCCACTGCTGTCGGTTTTCCAGCGATGACCACCTGCATTTCGCTATTGTCGTTGGCTAATACTACCTCTGAGGTAGTGGCGAGTACCTGTTGGAGTTGGGCAGGTTCAAAGCCGAGTAAAGCGACCATTTTTCCTCCTGAGGCGCTCTCCATTAGTTCGGCGCGACGCTTAACTAGGTGCAGACCTGTGGTAAAGTCAAATACTCCAGCGCTATAGAGGGCGACATATTCGCCTAAACTATGACCGGCTACCAGGTGGGGGGTATAGCCTTTTTCCCGGAGTAAATCTACTAAAATGGTTTCTACTGTGTACAGGCAAGGTTGGGTATAAAGGGTGCGCGAGAGGGTTTCTTGATCTGCTTGACACCGGTCGAGTATGCTCCAACCGAGGAGGGTTTCGGCTTGAGCCAATCGATTTTGGGCGATCGCTGTATCCTTCAGGTCAAGACCCATTCCTATTCTTTGAGAGCCTTGTCCCGGAAATAACCAGGCTGTTTTGATCATCATGTTTCTCATGAATAATGAACAACTAACAACGTTATCATTGTTCATTATTCATGATTAATTTTGTGGAGCAGAAATTCCTCCTACTTGCCCCATCGAAAAACGGCAGCTCCCCAGGTTAAGCCAGCCCCAAACCCAGACGCAGCAATTAAATCACCCGCTTGGATTTTCCCCGCACGCACAGCTTCATCTAGAACCAGGGGGATAGAAGCGGCGGACGTATTGCCATAATTGACTAAATTACTGAGAACTTTTGCTCCAGGAATATTGAGTCGGTCGGCTACGGCATTGAGAATGCGTTGATTGGCTTGATGAAGAATCAGCCAATCTACTTGATCGGTCGTTAATTCTGCTTCAAATAAGACCTTTTCAATGACTTCTGGCACTTTTTGGACAGCAAAGCGATAGACTTCTTTGCCATTCATGCTGATAAATTGATAATTGCCATAGCCAACGGCTAAATGGGGCAATAGGGAGCGGGGTTGTGGTTGATAGGCTAGTTGCAGACAGTGATTCAGGGTGCCGTCACTGTTGAGCCGAAATCCAAGTAAGTGATCGGCTTGTGGATGGGCTTCTAAAACCACTGCTCCGGCTCCATCTCCAAATAGAATACAGGTGGTGCGATCGCCCCAATCTACCCATCGAGAGAGGATATCCGCCCCGATTACCAGTACCTTCTGGTAAGTGCCTGTGCGGATATATTGGGCGGCAGTGACTAAAGCAAACAAGAACCCTGAACAAGCTGCTGTTAAATCAAATCCTACCGCCCGCTGTGCCCCCAAAGCTGCCTGAATTCGACTAGCATTGCCAAACAAATCATCCGGAGTTGAAGTCGCTAGCACAATCAAATCGAGATCTTCAGGAATTAAGCCAGCCTGCTCTAAAGCCTGTTTGCCTGCTGCGGTTGCCAAATCAGTTAAGGATTCTCCGCAATCAGCTAAACGGCGGTGTTTAATTCCCGTGCGCGTGCTAATCCATTCATCAGAGGTGTCTACCATCTCTGCCAGATTGTGATTGCTCAGTTTGGCTGAGGGGGTGGCTGAACCGCTACCTGTTATTGCAATGCCAATAGGTTTCATATACTTGTCTATCATTTAGGAGTCCTGTTGAGACATTAGCGATCGCCAATGCCTGCAACAGATACTGGCATTATCTCTCACTTCCCTGTTCTGGTTGAGCCATCCCTTTGATCTCCCCTGGCGGAAAACCAGCCAGAGTTTTTTGGTACTGTCCTTGCAGTCGATCTAAAACTTGATGATCAACTGCTTCTTTCGCCAACCGCACCGCATTAAAAATGGTGGGGGCTTGGGCGCTACCATGACTGATAATACAGACTCCAGCCACTCCTAATAATAAAGCACCGCCATGCTCGGCATGATCCAGTCGTTGTCGAATCCGTCGCAAATTCGGTTTCAAAATTGCCGTACCCAATTGGCCATGGAGGCCTTGGGGCAACTCTTCCCGGACGATTTGCAGCATCACTGTCCCCACTGCTTCCGCAAATTTGAGGAGTACATTGCCCACAAATCCATCACAGACAATCACATCATAGTGTCCTGAGAGTACATCCCGTCCTTCAGCATTGCCGATGAAAGGAATGAGGGGATTTTCTTCTAGTAATTGGTGGGCGCGAATGGCAAGGTCATTGCCTTTGCAGGATTCTTCACCAATGTTTAAAAGTCCCACTTTCGGTTGTTCAATCCCCAATACATATCGACTGTACACGGTTCCCATGAGGGCGAACTGTTCTAAAAATTGGGGGCGACAATCTACGTTGGCCCCCACATCTAGGATCAGTACGGATTTATTTGCCATCAAGGTTGGAAACATGGCGGCGATCGCCGGACGGTCAATGCCTGGTAACCTTCCTAGGCGCAGCAAAGCGGCTGCCATGGCGGCTCCAGAGTGTCCTGCCGAAACCACAGCATCGGCACGGTGTTCTTTGACCAAATCCATCGCCACACTAATGGAGGCGTTTTTCTTGCGTCTAAGGGCCACTAGCGGTTCTTCGTCCATGGCGACTACGCCTTCGGAAGGAACGATTTCTAGTTGGTGGGAGGGGGTATGTTTGCCAATTGAAGTTTCAATTTGCTCAGGATCGCCCACCAGCAGGATGTGGACATCGAGTTCTTCTTTTGCCCTTAGTGCTCCTGCGACGATTTCATCGGGGGCGTAGTCTCCACCCATTGCATCTATTGCGATTCTTGCCGGAGTTGATCCCATTGCTCCAAGTCATAAAAGCCTTACAAATTCTACCAAATGGTTTTACCCCTATGATCGCGTTGAGGGGCGATCGCTAAGTTTTTTGAGGTTATTCTTCTGCTCCCGGTTCCAAAATCCGTTGGAATAAGTACCCCGTTCCCCTTGCTGTTAAAATTAGTTCGGGATTGCTGGGATCTTCTTCTAACTTCGCCCGCATGCGGGAGATATGCACGTCTACCACACGAGTATCTACATGACGTTCGGGAGTATAGCCCCACACTTCTTGCAGGATCTCGGAACGGGAAAAGGGTTCTCCTGAACGACTCACCAATAGCTCTAGGAGACTAAACTCCATGCCGGTGAGTCTAATCCGCTCATCTCCTTTATAAACTTGTCTTTTATTGGTATCAATGCGTAAATTGCCCACTTGAATCACACCAGAACTGGGAATGCCAGAGGTACTGGTTTTGTCTACTCGTCGTAAGACTGAACGGATTCTCGCTTCTAGTTCTTTGGGAGAGAAGGGTTTGACCACATAATCATCTGCCCCTAGTTCTAAGCCGGTAATGCGATCGGCCACATCTCCCAAGGCGGTTAACATGATAATGGGTACATCCGATTCTTTACGGAGTTCTTGACAGACTCCATAGCCATCGAGCTTAGGCATCATCACATCTAACACCACCAAATCGGGGAGAATATTCCGAAAGGTTTCTAGGGCTTCTTCCCCATCACCAGCGGTGACTACATCGTACCCAATCATCGATAATCGGGTTTCTAGGATGCGTCGGATACTGGCTTCGTCATCCACCACCAGAATTTTTTCTTTGTCCAAGTGCCGTAACTCTCCTTGACCAATCAATTCTGCTGCCAAAGTTAAAGATTTATCTTAACTGGTCTTAACATTACGATATTACACGAATGACGGCAAGGATTGATGATTGCTGTGCTGAAGGCTTATCGTTGGGGGTTTCGCTTTTCAATGAAACCTGCCCCTACCATGGATTGAGGATGAAGTGTTACCCTTTCTCCGGTTTGGGCAGAAGAGGTAAGAGGATGAGGGCATCAGGAGGAATGATCCTCATCCTATTTTTACTACTATATCTCTTCGGGATGAGGAGGCACGGAGAAGTTAATTGTACACCTGACCGTGGGCAACCACAATTGCCAGGCAATTAGTCTGGGCGAAGACGGAATAATAA
>CAZTRW010000217.1:0-5802 GCA_964616725.1 uncultured bacterium | reverse complement strand
ATCCAGAACGAGCTAGAGAATACCACGACGAAACCCTCCCTGCCGACATCTACAAAACCGCCGAATTTTGCTCGATGTGCGGGCCAAAATTCTGTCCCATGCAAACTAAGGTAGATGCAGACGCACTCACGGAGTTAGAGAAATTCCTCAATCAGGAAGCGCAACAAAAAGAAGTCGCTCAAGTATCGGCAAGCGGACATTAACTGTAAGTTTCACCCCATACCCCAGTTCCTAAAACCTGGGGTTTTTTGTCAGTGATACAGCAGTTTTCTCTACGATGGAGTACCTCCATGGCGGTTTTTGGGGTTTTTAAAGATAGCTAGAATCACCCACCATACTTCTGGCGAATCCGCCTCACCTGTTCCTGAAATCGAGCGCCTTTTTCTGGATTCACCATGGCCACAAAATTAGCAAATCCTTGAATTGAAGCGAGCACATCTGCTGAATGTCCCCAATGTTTTCCTGTTAATCCTTCGGTTTCAATTTGATGTAAGGTTGCTCGAAATCGCTTCAGCTGTTTACGATCTATATTTAAACCCTCATTGACAACAATTCCGGTTACTTCTAGTTGAGAAGACTTCCGTCGCAAAATCCGCGTTTTATCTGGATGCAGGGTAAAGCTTTCGTAGGTGACAATTGACTCGGTGCGATGTAAGAGTGTACACAGGTTTTGCAAGGCTTCTCCAGAGGCAGAGAATGTCAAATCGTCAGCATAGCGAGTATAAGTATATCCGAGGCAATTGGCCATTTCTGTCAAGCGGCGATCAAGGTGACGACAAATTAAATTGGAAATGGCTGGACTGGCAGGAGATCCTTGAGGGAGATGACGCTCAGTTAAGGCGACATAATAGCTCTGACCATCTAATTCGACCTCTTCTACGTCTGGAGCGGTGCAAACTAAGGCAAGGACAGTAGCGACTGCTTCTGAATAACCCCAGGAATGAAATAATCCTTTGACGCGGCGATAGGAGATGGAAGGAAAAAAGTCTTTGAGATCAAAATTAATGATAATATCTGAGCCGATATGGGGTTGAGCGTTGGTAACAATCGAGCGATCGCACTGAAATCCATGAGCGGCTGCGTGAACCGGAATTTTCGCTAAAATCTGATGCCAAATCCAGTATTGAGCCTGCTTTAACCGAGGCATAGGTGCAGAAATTAACCGCTCTCCCCCCGTTTTTTTCGGCATCTTGAAACGAAGATAATGGGATACCTTGGCAGTTTTCCGGTCAAACGCCAAAAATCGCAACTCACCTAAAGAAATCCCCATCGCCACAGCCACATCAGCGGGAGTAGACAACGCCGGGAGATCGTAGCGTTGCAGGATTTCCAAATTTCCCTGAGTATCATCTAATCCTGCTGAAACTTCAGAACCCAGAAAGATAATCTGCTCATTTTGGCGCTGTTGCCAAGCTGCGGCTTTGGCTAATTGCTCTTGCTCTCGTCGTTCTTTATTTTCTTCGCGTTTACGGCGAGAGGCAGCTAACCTTTCCTGTCGGAGTTGTTGACGCAGTAGTTTTTCGTTGTGGAGTTGCCGATATTGCTTATGGAGTGCTGAGAGTTCTTGATATAGCTGGGAGCGGCGGCGAATGTCATCGGCTGGATCTTCTGGTAAGGTTCCTTCTGCGGGCCAAAATCCATACCGGATCATTTCTTCTAGGATAAACGCTTCCCGCCCCATTTGACGAATGCGATCGTAGAGTTCTTGACGAGTACGAGGTGGATCGGACATGGCAGTTCAGGCACGCAGACAGAACATTCCCATTATGACCCAGAACCGGAGGTGTGAGGGTAAGGGGATTTATCAAGGATAGATAAAGTTATTTTCCCGAAAAAACCGTGAAATGGGGGAAGACAGGGGACATTGACATTGATTAGGATCGTCTTTAAGAAAGATTTAACCAAGATCGATCTACAGGATTTGTGGTAGTGAGGGGTGAGGGGTTGACATAGTTTATCTGATTGACCGGGGAGGCACAGCCATGAACTCTACAGTTAAGATTCATCCGATTTCTGTTTTATTTCTATTTGCGGTTGCTAGTGGGTTATGTTTTTTGGTTCCGGTTAACCCGCCAGCGGTAGAAGTTAACTCATCGTCTTCTACGATCGCGCATTTGGCGTTGACTCCATAGGGATGGGAAGGAAACCACGAAGATTTCTGAAGTTACAGTCTTGGTGGTTAACTTTCCCTGATTAGCGCATGGTGACGAATTCTTCGGCGGCGCTGGGATGGATGCCAACGGTGGCATCGAAGTTTGCTTTAGTGGCTCCCATTTTCAGGGCGATCGCCACCCCTTGGATAATTTCGCCTGCGTTTTCGCCTACCATGTGTGCGCCTAGGACGCGATCTGTTTCTTGATGGACAATCAATTTCATTAATGTCCGATCTTCTCGACCACTGACGGTATGATAGAGGGGTCTAAATTTGGCGCGATAAATTTTAATTGGCTCATCACCATATTGAGTGCGTGCTTGTTCTTCCGTCAGTCCTACGGTTCCGGCTTCTGGATGGGAAAAGACGGCGGTAGGGATGTTTTCATAGCTCATTTGCCGGGATTTGCCGCCAAAATGGGTATCGGCAAAGGCTCTCCCTTCGCCGATCGCCACGGGGGTGAGGTTGACTCGATCTGTACAATCACCGACTGCGTAGATGTGATCAATGTTTGTTTTGCTATAGGAGTCAACGGCGATCGCCCCTTTCTCAACGATCACTCCTACGTTCTCTAACCCCAAATTTGCCAAATTCGGTTTACGTCCTGTTGCTGATAATCCTACCGCATCCACAATCACTGTTTCTTCCCCATTTTCTCCTTGAATCGTTACCGACAATCCCCCCTCATTCTTCTCAATGTGTTTAATCACACTCTTATTCAAAATCCGAATCCCATGACGCTCCATTTCTGTTTGAATGTGGGTGCGAATATCACTATCAAATCCTTGCAAGATTTGCTCTTTGCGAATTACTTGAATTACTTCCGATCCCAAACCATGGAAAATACAGGCAAACTCTACGCCAATGTATCCCCCTCCCAGAATGATTATCCGTTGCGGTTGTTCTGGGAGATGGAAAAGCTGATCGGAAATTAAGGTATGCTCAATACCAGGAATATCGGGTTTAACGGGTTTTCCTCCTACTGCAATTAAGATTTTATCGGCAGTAACTGTTTTTTCTCCTACTTTAATCGTGTGCTGATCTACCAATTCGCCAAAACCTACCAACCACTCTACTTGAGAGGTTTCCAGCATTCGTTGATACACTCCATTTAATCGGGCTACTTCCCCATTGACTGCTGCGATCATTTTTCCCCAATCAAGAGTACTTTGTACTGGACTCCAGCCATAGCCTTGACTATCTTCAAACCACTCTGGAAAATGAGAGGCATAAACCATTAATTTTTTGGGAATACATCCCCGGTTTACGCAGGTGCCGCCGAGGCGATCGAATTCTGCTAGTCCTACTTTCGCCCCATATTCTGCGGCACGTCTGGCTGTAGCAATACCACCGGAACCTCCTCCCAGAACGAATAAATCGAAATCGTAACTCATAGCTATTTTTCTCCTGGATTCTGCAAGGGCAAAAACAATCTTTAAGGTGCGATCGCTTTTGGTTTCCTGTTTTTAACTTTAATTGACGGTGGGATGGGGGGTTCGCCGGGAAAATCCCCAGATGAAGATCGAGATAATCAGGGATATCATCAGCCATTCAGGGGGGACTAAGCTAGGCGTGATGACTTTGGCTAACAGGCGTAATCCGACTAAGCCGACTGTGATGTATCCGGCATCTTCTAGATGTTCAAAGATATCGAGCCATTGGATAAATAGACCAGCTAAAAACCTGAGAGCGATAATGCCAATAATTCCTCCGGTGAGTACGAGCCAGATTTCTTCGGAGATGGCGATCGCCGTAGTCACACTATCCAAAGAAAAGGCGAGATCGGTGAAGGCAATCATGGGAATTGCCTGCCAAACCGAGGTGAATTTTGGCCCGTGATGATGTTCTTTTTCGTCTTCGTCTGAGGTAAAATACCTGAAGACCAACCACAGGAGATAGGCGGCTCCTAAAAACTCAAATTGCCAGAACCGAATGACCCACGTTGCTGTTAGAATAAGAATGACTCTAAGGACGAAAGCGGCTACCAACCCAAAGTTCAAGGCCTGCTGCTGCAATTTCTCGCTTTCTAAGCCTTTAGAAATGGAAGCTAGAGCCACTGCATTATCGGCTGATAACACAGCTTCTAGAGCCACTAAAATCAAAATCAAGAAGAGGGTATCCAACCCCAAGTGGTGAGAAAAATCTAAGATCACGTCTAACATTAATGGAGTCTCAAGTTTTAAGGGCAATGACCAAGAACTAACCTAGGAGAATTATGATTTTTGAAAAAGGACTTTTGGTGGATTTGAACTCCAACCAATTTTGGCAGTCAATTTCATTTTTTGCTTAGGCAATTTTTTAAATCTTCTCCCTGAAAACTTTTCCGTTTATTTTTCTAACTGAAGTATACCAGAAACCTCAAAATTGTGCAAAGGACTGACGGCCCATGTTTGATCTGACTTCTGATTCATCTGTATTGACTCAATTTCGGAGATCCTATCCGATGGGAAGCTTAATTTCCGAACTACTTTACATCCATGAAAACCAGTATATTGTAAGAGTGCAAGTGCAAATGGGGGGGGTGATTCTGGGGACAGGATTGTCAGCCGATCCGATCTTGGAGCGGGCAGAAGATCAAGCCAGAGAGCGGGCGATCGCCGTTCTCGATGGACTCCCACCGATGGTAAATTCAGCACAAAAGTCTGATTTTGTCAAGCCTCAACCTCCTAAGCCGGTGGTGTCTGAGCTGACTAAAAACCCATCCCCTCAATTAATTGCTTCTGCTCCAGAAATCCCCAAACCCCCTCAAGAACAGAGGGTTGGGGAGATAGAAGCACTGGCTCCCCTCCCTTCAGAACCAGAAGAAGAATTTGACTTTTCTGATGTCAGTCTGAAAATTGAAATGGAACTTGAGCGTATCCAATGGAACGCTAAAAATGAGACGGATTATCTCAAGCGAGTCTATGGTAAAAATAAACGTTTAGTGCTGAATGACGAAGAAATGAAAGAATTTTTGGAATATCTACAAACCTATGCTAAAACCAGCGTTGAACTCAAGCGTTTAGGATGGAGTGAGCAACAGGGCAAGGAATATTTGAAAGAGAAATATCCAGACAGCAAAGGGTCGAGAGCATTCCTGACCTGTAGTGAAATGAAAGAGTTTCTGGCCTATCTCCAGCAACCGCTCCCAACAACAGAGGAGTTCTTTTAAGCAAGATGGTTTCGGGGTTTTAGCGATCGCCAGGAGATTCAGTGGTGAGAGTGATAGGCTCCTGATTCCGGTTGAAAAGGCACCACCTTCTCAGTCACGACTAATCCCAGTTGCTCTAACAGGGTTTTCAGTACCGGATCAACCTCTAAACGCAAATAACTCAATGTCAGTTCCACTGGCACATGGCGATTCCCTAAGTGATAGGCAGCCCGGAGTAACCCAATCATTTGTGGGGAAGTGACTTCTAGGACAGGTTCGGGTTTGGCAGTTACTTGAACCACCAGATCCCCACTGTCAGTTTGCAAATAATCTCCCGGTTGCAAGACGGTGCCTCTGGGGAGGCGCACATCAAGGATCAGTCCTGCTGGAGTTTGGGTTTGATAGCGACTGCGGGTGCGTTCCCCAGCGGTGAGGGGGAGGAGTTGGGGAGAAGAGTTGGGGGGGGGAGAACACCGTTGGGTGAGGATAAAGGTAGCCGTCATATTAATCTAGAGTCAGG
>CAZTRW010000216.1:0-5805 GCA_964616725.1 uncultured bacterium | reverse complement strand
CCGCGAAACTCTATGAACTCGAAGCAGCAAAATCAGCTCCCATTGCCATTATTGGGATGGCTTGCCGGTTTCCAGGAGGAGCCGATAATCCGGCTGCCTATTGGGAATTGCTGAAATCTTCAGCCGATGCTCGGTGCGACATTCCCCAGGAACGATGGGATATTGACCGTTATTACGATCCCAATCCAGAAGCACCTGGCAAAATGTACGTGCGTCAGGGGTATTTTCTGAAACAGCCTATCGATCAGTTTGAACCGGCTTTTTTTGGCATTTCTGGCTTAGAAGCAGCGAAAATGGACCCGTCTCAACGGCTGGTACTGGAAGTGGCTTGGGAGGCTCTGGAGGATGCAGGGATTGGCCCGAAGTCCCTGAAGAATACGGATACGGGAGTATACATTGGTCAATGTTTTAATGATTACGCGCGGGTGGGAACGGATGTAGCTGCGGAGGGTTTACCGGATTTCTACTTAGGCACGGGTACGGCGATGAACATTACTGCCGGTCGAGTGGCCTATGTGTTAGGACTACAAGGGCCGACATTATGTTTAGATACGACTTGTTCATCCTCTCTGGTGACTGTCCATTTAGCGTGTCAAAGTTTACGACAGGGAGAATGCGATCTCGCCCTGGCGGGCGGGGTGAATTTGATGCTCCATCCGGCGGTAACCCATGGCTTTTGTAAGGGCAGGGCGTTGGCGGCGGATAGTCGATGTAAGACGTTTGATGCGAGTGCGGATGGCTATGCTCGTGGTGAGGGTTGTGGGATGCTGGTGCTGAAGCGGTTGGAGGCAGCCCAAGCAGATGGCGATCGCATTTTAGCAGTAGTACGGGGCTCGGCCATTAACCACGATGGCCAAAGTAGCGGTTTAACAGTTCCCAATCAACAGGCACAAAAGAAAGTCATTAGCCAAGCCTTACAGAATGCACGGCTCAATCCCTTGCAGATCAGCTATGTGGAATGTCACGGTACAGGCACTTCTTTAGGAGATCCTTTAGAAGTAAAAGCCTTAGAGCAAGTCTATTGCCCTGGGAGAGAGCGAGAGAATCCCTTGCTCCTAGGAGCCGTGAAAACCAATGTGGGACACTTGGAAGCGGCAGCAGGGATGGCAGGGTTAATCAAGATTATTCTGGCATTTCAGCATGAGGAAATACCCGCGAATCTCCATTTCCAACAGCCCAACCCTCGGATTGAGTGGCATAAGATCCCCGTGAAAGTGGTTAGTGAGACAATGCCTTGGCAGCGAGGCACTGCGTCGCGTTACGCCGGGATGAGTGGGTTTGGCATGAGTGGCACGAATGCTCATATTATTCTATCTGATGCCCCTATTCTGGATTCTCCTGCCACTCCCGAACACCCTAGTGTGTTAACCTTGTCTGCCAGAACCCAAAGTTCTCTGGATGGGTTGGTGAGTCGCTATGCAGATTACCTGGCTCGCCATGAAGTGGCGTGGGGGGATGTGGCGTATACGGCGAATACGGGTAGAGCAGAGTTTAATTATCGTTGGGCGCTGGTGGCTCAGAGCCGGGAAGAGGCGCTGCAAAAGTTGCTAAAAGTGCAGCAGGGCGCGATTGATGAGGTGACTGGGGTGTATACCGCCGAGGCGAGCAGTGGGGGAAGTCGGAAGATTGCCTTTTTGTTTACTGGGCAAGGGTCTCAGTATGGGAATATGGGACGGGAGTTGTATGAAAGTGTGGGGGTATTTCGGGAGGCGATTGAGGAGTGCGATCGCCTTTTGGGGGCAGAATTAGATTTAAAGGGCATTCTCTATCCCGAAACCCTGGAGAATCTCACCACAGATATCAACCAAACGGTGTATACCCAGCCCGTTTTATTTGCCCTCGAATACGCCTTGAGCAAACTGTGGCAATCCTGGGGAGTCGAGCCCGATGTGGTAATGGGGCATAGTGTGGGAGAGTACGTCGCTGCCACCGTTGCCGGAGTGTGGAGTTTAGCCGATGGCTTAAAACTGATCGCGGCAAGGGGGCGGTTAATGCAACAGTTACCTCCGGGGGGAACGATGGTTTCCTTAATGGCTTCCGAGGCAAAAGTTGCGCCCTTACTCCAAAATTCAGAGGTGGCGATCGCCGCAATTAACGGGCCAGAAAGTGTCGTGATTTCTGGGAAACAAGAAGACGTTGAGACCATTGTTTCCCAACTAGAATCCCAGGGCATTAAAGGGAAAACACTACAAGTTTCCCATGGATTCCATTCCCCTTTAATGGAGCCAATATTAGCAGAATTTGCGGCGATCGCCCAACAAATTACCTACCACTCTCCCGCCATCCCCATCGTCTCCAATCTCACCGGCACCCTCGCTCATACCAACATCACCACCCCAGACTATTGGGTCAATCATATTCGCCAACCCGTGCGATTTTATCCCAGTATGCAGTATCTTGCCCAAGAAGAAATTGATATTTTCCTAGAAATTGGATCAAAACCCATTCTCCTCGGCATGGGGCGCGAATGCCTCCAGGGAAGCCAAAAACTCTGGCTCCCCAGTTTGCGCCCCGGTAAAAAAGACAGAATACAACTCCTCCAAAGTTTAGGACAATTGTATGTTCAAGGAGTCAAAATTGACTGGCCTTCAGTTCATCAAGACTTTCCCGGCAAAAAACTCTCATTACCCACCTATCCTTGGACAAAACGGCGCTATTGGGTAACAGATTTGCCAGAGCGAAAACCTGCACCTTCCCCGGAAAAACCACCCGAGGAAAACTTAACCCTTTTAGCCAGTAGGGACGAATTGCCATTCACCCCTACATTAGAGCAGGAACCAGTAGCAACCCATGGTAAAATTCGCCTAATTTCTCCCACTCTCGTGACTACACCGGTTATGGTTGATTCTGTCCATCAACCGAGAATCAAGCAGCAATTAACTCCAGTGCTGGTTACGCCTGCCCCTCCTGCCAAATCTATCTCTATGGATATCACTGAACTCAAAGAAACCTTAAAAGCTAAATTAGCAGAGAGCCTGTATGTAGACCTTTCCGAAATTGCTGAAGATCAGACCTTTATTGATTTAGGTTTAGATTCCATTGTGGGAGTGGAATGGATGGCGACTATTAATCGCTTGTATGGTTTGAATATCAAGGCCACTAAGTTGTACGATCATCCCACATTACGAGAATTCACCACTTATATGGCTGGGGAATTATCCCAAGAAAGACAAGTTCCTCATGTCACTGTACCTGCACCAGAAACCCAGGGGGCTGTTGCGCCTGTTCCGGCGGTGAAATCAATTCCTACCGGAGGGAATATTCCCAAGATTAAAGAACAGTTGAAACAGCAATTAGCCCAAGTGCTGTATTTGGAAGTATCGGAAATTGGAGAAGACGAAAAGTTTATTGATTTAGGTCTTGATTCGATTGTGGGGGTAGAATGGATTGCCACGATTAATAAAACCTGGTCTCTAGAGATTAAAGCTACCAAGTTGTATGATTATCCTACATTGACGGATTTATCGGGTTATATCGCACAATTAACGGTAGGGGCAGATCCGGTTACCCATAGCCCCGCCCCCCTGCCTGTTGATGTCGGGCGCAGTCCAAATCCTCGACAAAAGTTACGGGAGGTTTTGGCTCAGGTGGCGAGAGGAGAGTTGACGATCGCCGTAGCTAATGAAATGATTCAAAAGTTAAAGCAAGAAGCCAAATTATAGGAGAAAATCATGGATCGAGACAAAATTCTCACGATCATTCGTAAATCTATTCGCGAAATTGCCCCAGAGTTAGAAGATGCTTCCCTAGCACCAACGGATAGTCTGAAGCAGTTAGGCGTGGATTCAGTCAATCGAGCCGAAATTATGATGATGGTGATGGAAGAGTTGTCCTTAAATATTCCTCGTGTGGAGTTGGCAGGGGCGAAAAATATTGGGGAATTGGCTGATTTATTTGCAGCGAAGTTGTGACAATGAATCGAGCGTCCTTTAAAATTACGGGTATGGGAATTATGACGGCAATCGGCCAGACTATTTCTCAGTTTACTGAATCTCTGTTTGCGGGGACAACTGATTTTGGCTATCTGCAACGGCAAGGTAGGGAAGGGGTACACCGATTTTTGGGCGCAGAAATTCCCCGGCAGGAAGCGGGAGGGCGCTCGGCGGTGAGTTGGAGCGCTCAGGTGGCGATCAGAGCAGTGAGGGAGGCGTGGGAAGATAGCGGTTTGGGAGAGCGCGTGAGTCGGGGTGAGGTGGAGCCGCAGCGGATTGGGTTGGTGGTGGGTGGCTCGAATGTGCAACAGCGATCGCAGTACGATCTGTGGAAGAAGTATCAAAACAATCCTGAGTTTATTCGCCCCACCTATGGCATGAGCCTTTGGGATACGGATCTGGTGGGCATCCTTTCCCAAGAGTTTTCCCTACGAGGAGAAGGGTTAACCGTGGGAGGAGCTTCCGCCAGTGGCTCTATGGCAATTATTCAGGCGGCGCGTCAGATTCTCGTCGGGGCAACTGATATCAGTATTGCCGTCGGTTCATTGTTTGATATTTCCCCGTGGGAATGTCAGGCACTGAGAAATTTGGGCGCGATGGGCAGCGATCGCTTCTCGGAAAATCCCGAGTTAGCTTGTCGTCCTTTTGACCAAGACCATGATGGCTTTATCTATGGGGAAGGGTGTGGCGCACTGGTGCTAGAGCGGGCAGATCTCAGCCCTGGGAAGGGTTACGGGTATGTGATGGGGTGGGGAGTCGCCTTAGCGGGCGATCGCTCTCCCGCTCCTGCTCAAGCCGGAGAAGAGCAAGCGATGCAGGAGGCGATCGCCCTAGCCGGGTTACAACCAGCACAAATTGACTACGTGAATACCCATGGTACCGGCTCCCCCCTAGGCGATGAGACAGAACTAGCTGCCCTCAGGGAAGTCGGACTCTCCCACTGCTGGATCAATGCCACCAAATCCTTAACTGGGCATAGTTTGACGGCAGCAGGAGCAATAGAGGCGATCGCCACCTTACTCCAAATCCAGCATCAACGCTGTCACCGCACCAACAATCTCATCCATCCCATTGCCACCGACTTAAAATGGGTTGATCCTTCCATACCCGTACACATTCAGTATGCCCTCAGCAACAGCTTCGCCTTTGGCGGCATCAATACCGCCATTATTTTTAGTCAAAACACCAGTTAATGAACAACTAACAACGCTGTTCATTATTAATTATTCATTGTTCCTTACCACACAAAAACATGAAATCAGTCGGGATTGAAGCCCTAAATATCTACGCCGGAGCCGCCAAACTAGAAGTAGGATTATTAGCCCAAGCACGGCAACTAGATCCAACTCGCTTCGAGAATATTCTCATGAAAGAAAAAAGCTTAGCCATGCCCTATGAAGATCCAGTCTCCTACGCAGTCAACGCCGCCAAACCCATCATCGATCAACTCAGCAATGCCCAAAAAAAAAGCATCGAACTACTCATTACATGCAGCGAATCCGGCATCGATTTCGGCAAATCCATGAGTACCTACATCCACGATTATTTAGGACTCAATCGCAATTGCCGATTGTTTGAACTCAAGCAAGCTTGCTATTCCAGCACCGCCGGATTTCAGATGGCCTTAAACTTCATCTTATCCCAAACTTCCCCCGGCGCTAAAGCACTAGTGATCGCCACAGATTTATCTCGATTTATGATAGAAGAAGGCGGAGAAGGACTCAGTGACGATGCCTCCTTTGCCGAGCCAAGTAACGGCTCAGGCGCAGTCGCCATTCTGGTGAGCGATACCCCTTCTATTTTCCAAGTAGATATTGGATGTAACGGCTACTATGGTTATGAAGTCATGGACACCTGTCGCCCCACGCCCAAT
>CAZTRW010000215.1:0-5822 GCA_964616725.1 uncultured bacterium | reverse complement strand
CTCCCAGCCATACCCACGTCACGGCACTACGGTTTTTCCAAGCATGGCAGCAACAGAGCACCACAGCCGTACTCTCATTGTGGTCTCAACTGAGTTGGGGAATAGCAGCACCTGATCGCCCCTTCTATACTTGGCGTTTCCAGGGACAATGGGCAAAGGAATTAGCAGAAAATACTCTATTACTCCTGCGCAGCGATTTACAACTCACTTCAAGATCACCGGTTTTCTTAGAAGCATTTCGCCTCGGCGGTGCAGAACGAGGCCGAGGCTATCGTCAAGATTTCTTACTCAGAGATAACGGGTGGTTTGCCGCCGCCGAATTGCGCCTTCCTCTCCCAGGGTTCCCCCAACGAGAGGAGTTTTTATGGCAAATTACCCCGTTTTTTGATTATGGTATGGGCTGGAATCATTCTAGCAACCACTTCCAACCGATCGCCGCCGTAGGTATAGGATTATATGGGGAAATTGGCGATCGCCTCACAGTTGGGTGGCAATGGGGAATTCCTTTAATTCCCGCTCCTACTAGCCAACCCACCCGGCAAGAACAGGGCACCTATTTCTTCGTGCGATATCAGCCATTTTAAGAGCAATCCCCTATTTTCTTACCCCTTTAGGTGCAGAAACTTTCGGGGGTGAGAGGCACACCTTGAGCAGTTTAGGAATATCCGAGGGTTTTTCCGCTACAGGAATTTTACCCGCCGCAAAGGCAGCTAATTTACGCTCCCGCCACAGCAATCCCGAATCCTCCCCAATTTTTTGATTCACCCGGTTCGTAATTCCCATTTTCATCTCCCCCATTGACAAGCGCGAAGCAATTAAAGTAGCAGCATGGCCTCTCAGTCGCACGCCAGGAGTGTGTTGACCCGCTAAATAAGCAACCACCGGTTTATCGATCATCGCTGTAATATAGTAAGCTGCCTCTTCCTCCCTTCCCCAGCCATCAATTTCTCCCACCAGCACGATCGCCTCCGTTTCTTCATCTTCCTCTAAAATTTGCAACCATTGGGAAAAAGAAGACCCTAAAATAGTTTCTCGACCTAATCCTACACCCACAGATTGTCCGAGACCTTCTTTCGTTAGTTCCAGAGCCACTTGGTAGGTAAGGGTATCGCTACAGCTAATCACACCAATCCGTCCCGGAGTATAACATTGGGCTGGATGAGTCCCCAGGAGCACTTTTCCGGGCATAATGATACCCGGACAGTTAGGCCCTAGCACCAGGGTTTCTGTAGTTTCCGCTTTCTGGATTAGCGCTACCATATCTAGAGGTGGCATGCCAGCAGGAATGAGAATGATTTGGCGAATGCCACAGGCGATCGCCTCCAAAGCCGCATCCAGCATTTCATAGGGCGGTACGAAAATCAACGTCGTATCAATCCCCTCCACACGATTGACCGCATCTTCCACCAGATCAAACGTGGGAATCCCATGGAAATCTCCACCACCAGCGCCAGGACTCACTCCCGCCACCACATTAGTACCATATTCTTTCATCAACTTGGCGTGGACTTGTCCCAAAGCCTCTGTAATACCTTGGACTAATACTTTTTGCGTATTACTAAAATTCATAGGCGCGATATTCCATTTGCTAATAGGATGGGGAAGGTTGAGTTGGGGCGAGGACTACACTCACCGCCGCTTCTAAATCTGCCACCCAACGGATAGGGAACCGATTGGCTTTCTGGAGCATTTCCGTACTGAGAGGATCGCCCACGAGTCTAACCGTGAAGGGAATTTCTCGGTTGCTCGTCGATCTTGCCCGTCGTTCTAGCACCTTAACGATCACTTCGGCAATGCGATCGCTCGGAGTTAACGTACTAATTAAATTCACCAGCAACACTTCTACTTTAGGGTGATTCAAGATCACTTCTAAACCGCGCTCTATCCGCACACAAAATTCTTCCGCCAACCATCCCCCCTGCAACTCACCCGCAATATTCAAGCAACATGCCGTCAATCCCCCGCCACTAGAGAGCAAATCCAGCGTCGCCATCAACAGTCCCGTACCATTACACAACACGCCGATATTACCATCCCCTTCCAGGGCGTGAAATGGGCGAGATGAAAACCCCGCCCCTGCTGGAGAAAGGGAACTCTGAACGTGATTTAATCTCAAACAAGCCCTAAACATCTTTTCACGGCTCACCAGGCTTTTCTCCTGGGGCGTGGAAAACCCTTGAGTGTTTTTGAGCAACAATTCTACCAAATCCTGATGGCGACTGAGGGCTTCATCATTGACCGTCACTTTACCATCCAAGGCCATCACAGACCCATCAGCACTGACTCCTAATGGATTGATCTCCACCAAATCCAAATCTTTCTCGATAAATAAGCGATACATCTTTTCCAGAATATCGCTGACGGCTTGAATTAACTGTCCTTGGATGCCCATTTTCAGCACGAGGCGGCGAGCATAGAAGGGTGAAAAACCTTGATCAACGACCACCACTTGCATTTCTTCGATCGCCGCCTCTAAGTCTATTCCCCCCTGATTCGAGCCAAGGAGTACGGGCCGTCTCGCATTGGCATCGAGCACTACAGCTAAATAAAATTCGCGATCGGCATTATATTTAGCCTCTGCTAAAATCACCTCTGGATAATCACCCATAATCGGTAGATTCACGATCGCTTGAGCAGCCGCTACCGCATCAATCGTATTTTCCACAAACTTCACCCCACCAGCTTTCCCACGTCCCCCAGCACGGACTTGAGATTTCAACACCACTGGATAGGGAATCCTGAGTCCTTTTAAGTCAGCCGGATGGCTAATGCACTGAGAAGGCAAAATGGGAATTCCTATTTCTGCAAACAATTCCTTAGCCTGATACTCTAGTAGATCCATAGAAGGTTGGGAGTTACACAAGATAGGTGGTCAGGGAATCTTTTTATCTTACCTAAAATATATAAATTTATCTCTTCCGTGCCCTCAACAGCCCTCCTGAAAGTCAATCTCCTTATCCCCCTCCCCCCCTTTTTTGGGTTTGAACTTGTTTTTGAGAGCACTCTTCTTGAACCTTTTCTTGCCCCCTCAAGTCTAAATCAATAGAAATCACGTTAAACACGAGGAAGTTTCCAGTGGTCTCTGCCAGATTACCCGAATTTTGGGGCGCTCATCAGAGAACTTCTCTTGAAAAAGCCGCTGATCAGACTGATAAAAATTGGTTAGGTGTCTTGCCTGTCACTTTTGAAGAGCGATCATCTCCCTCTTTATCCCATGACGCAGAGTTAGTGCGCCAATGTCTCCAGGGCGATCAAAAGCATGGCTTTCGGCTATTGTATAGCCGCTATCAGGGTCAAGTCCGTTCCACTCTCTACCGACTGTGTGGCCCATCTCACTTAGATGATTTGGTACAAGAGGTCTTTTTGCGAGCTTGGAAAGGGTTGCCTAAGTTTCGGCAGTCTGCCAAGTTTTCTACTTGGTTGTACCGAATTACTTGTAATGTGGCTGCCGATCGCAGACGGCAGTGCACTAAACCCAATCAATTCTCTCTAAGTCTTGAAAGTCTGTCTGTCTCTGAAGATACATCAGATTTGATGGATTTGCATTATCGAGATTTGGTGTATCGGGGTTTGAAACAGCTAAGTTGGGAACATCGAGCCGTGTTAGTGTTACATGATTTGCAAGATTTGCCCCAAAAGGAAGTTGCTGAGATTTTGCAGGTTCCTTTGGGAACCGTCAAGTCTAGGTTATTTCATGGTCGGGCAGGAATGCGTCAGTTTTTGGCACAAGAGGGGGTACAGTTATGAGTTCTCAAAATTCCCAAAAATCAGAGGATCATCTCCAGAATTTTCTCCATCGTTATCAGCCTTTACCTCCCCCTGAACGCGGAGAACTGGAAGAGCAAATTTGGCAAGCGATTGACGATCTGCCGATAGGGAAGAGAACTCGTTTCTGGTCTAACTATGGCAAGGCTTCTGCTGCCATTGCCACCAGTTTTTTATTAGGAATCGGCGGATATATGCGCTGGTCTGCTCAACTGGCTGGTGAGCCGCTTTCGAGACAGGAGTTAGCCCATTTAGATCGATTTTTACAAGAGAGTTGGGAGGGAGTGGTGGTGTCTGGAGAGTCTGGTTTTTTTTCAGTCGAAGATCCGTGGTTTCTCTGGGATAATTCTGACATTGATTAAGTTGTTTTCGGACTGCGTCCGACCTGAATAAGAGGTTACAATCATGATGTGGATGAAATCAAATACTGTGATTCGAGTTTGTAGTCTGATGGTGATGTTGTTGCTAGTGGGAGGAGAGGTGGCTCAAGCGCGGCCAAGTCGCTCTGTTAATGGGGATGGTTTGTGGTTAGCTCAACGTCAACGGGGACAAAATCGGTTGATGGAGGATTTGAATCTTTCTGATCAACAACAGCAGCAAATTCAAGGGATTCGCGATCGCTATCAACCGGAAATTAATCGCTTGCGCGATCAGATGCGTCAAGCCCATGAGCAGTTACGCACGTTGATGACTGGGAGTGCATCGGAGAGTCAAATTAGCGCTCAACACGATCGGGTGCAACAGTTGCATCAGCAAATGGGAGATCTGCGTTTTCAAAGCTTCATGGAAATTCGCAATGTTCTCGATCCGACTCAACGCCAACAGTTGGCTGAACGGATGACACAAATGAGGGGAAACCGCGATCGCCAGCCCGGTAGCCGTAACGACGGTTGGGACGACTCTGTGGCTCCTCCCGAATTTTAATTCGATTGGAGCTAAACTCCCATCAAGTTACCGGGTTTCTCCCTTCGAGAAATTGAGTTTCTCGAAGGGAGAATTATTGTCGGGAAACAGTGCGATAGCATTTTCTTTTAATTACTTTTGTCCCACCTGAGATAACACAGTAGCTAACTGTTCTAGATGGTGACGTTCGTGGGTTGCCATCAGCGACAGCCGAATCCGACTGGTGGGAACGGTGGGTGGACGGATGGCGGCGGTAAATATGCCTTGTTCTTTGAGTTTTTGTCCCATCTCTAAAGCTTGTGCTGGGTTAGCCAGGGGTAAGCAGATAATCGGAGAGTCGGTAGCCATGGGTTGCCACCCAGGGCAGTGGGTAGAGAGGAGGTGTTGCAGGGTAGCGATATTCTGCCAAAGCTGTTGGCGACGCTGGGGTTCGGTTTGGATTGTGTCAATGGCGGCTTGAGCGGCGGCTGTGTCGGCGGGACTGAGTCCTGTGGTATAAATCCACGTGGCGGCTCGGTTGCGGAGATAGTCAATGAGGGGGGCACGGGCGGCGACATATCCTCCTAAGCTGGCGATCGCCTTACTCAGAGTCCCTACCTGAATCAGTTCTGCTCCCGAAGCCTGGAAGTGCTCTACAATCCCAGCCCCAGTGGCACCAAACACTCCTGTGGCATGGGCTTCATCAATTAGGAGCATACTCTGGTAGGCTGGGGCGATGTCTAGGAGTGCCGGGAGAGGACAGAGATCCCCATCCATGCTAAAGACACTATCGGTAATGATCAGGCAGCGGCGATAGTGGGAACGGTATTGTTGGAGTTGGGTGGTGAGATCATTGGTATCGCCATGCTGATAAGTAATTACCTTGGCTCCACTGAGAATAGCTCCATTTTTTAGGCTAGAGTGATTGTGTGCGTCGCTGAGGATTAGGTCTCGTTTGCCAACCACGGCAGCAATGGTACCGAGGTTAGCGAGATACCCGGAACTAAATACCAGGGCATCTTCTGTCTGTTTTAATTGGGCGATCGCTCGTTCGAGATCTCGATGGAGTTGCCGATGACCGCTGAGTAATCGGGAACCAGTGCTGCCGGTTCCGTACTGTGCGGTGGCGGTGATCGCCGCCTCAATCAAACGGCGATCACCTGCCAGTCCTAGGT
>CAZTRW010000214.1:0-5870 GCA_964616725.1 uncultured bacterium | reverse complement strand
CTCCTGAGACTTCTCCTTGGATTATGCTCGATCGCCTGCAACGAGTGGAAGTCAATCGTCTGTTTTGTGGTCGTTCTGGTTTATCGTTTGACTACCTAGTCCAGCCCGCTACTATTTCCGGCACAGTCACTACCCTGAATACTACTGATCGTACTCAGGCGATCGCCTCATCGGTTGGTCGAGTCATTGGCGTGGGTAGTGTAGGACGAATTCCTGGGCTTGCTAGTTATGTTATTTACAATCCAGAGACGGACTTCCTAGAGTTTAAGACTATTTCCTATTAATTTTTCCATCACTGTTGCGATCAATCTCTTTGTTTTATAGAATGATTATCATTATTTTCAAATGTCTCATGTCTACCCTATCCTCTTCTCCCCTAATTCCCGCACTGACTCACCGTCCTCGTCGCCTCCGACGCACGCCCTCTCTACGCCAGATGGTAAGAGAAACCACACTCAGCGTTGATGATCTGATCTATCCTCTCTTTATCACCGAAGGAGAAGGACAAGCAGTAGCCGTCCCTTCTATGCCAGGATGTTATCGATATTCCGGCGATCGCTTACTGACAGAAATCGCAGCCGCCTCTACACTAGGAATCAAGGCGATCGCCCTCTTTCCCCTCATTCCCTACTCCCAGAAAGACAACGCTGGCACAGAAAGCTACAATCCTGACGGACTCATCCCCCGTACCCTCAGAGCCATCAAACAAAACTTTCCCCATCTCACCCTCATCACCGATATCGCCCTCGATCCCTACAGCAGCGAAGGCCATGACGGCATCGTCAAAGATGGTAAAATTCTGAACGACGAAACCGTTGCCGTCCTAGTCAAACAAGCCCTCACCCAAGCCGCAGCAGGAACCGATTTTGTAGCCCCCTCCGATATGATGGATGGTCGTATTGGAGCCATTCGCCAAGCCTTAGATGCAGAAGGCTGGATTAATGTAGGCATTCTCGCTTACTCCGCCAAATACGCCTCCGCCTACTATGGGCCCTTTCGGGATGCCTTAGATTCTGCTCCCAAATTTGGGGACAAAAAAACCTATCAAATGGATGCCGCCAATGCCAGAGAAGCCATCAAAGAAGTCGAGCTAGATCTAGCAGAAGGAGCAGATATCATCATGGTCAAACCAGCCTTAGCCTATTTAGACATTATTTGGCGCATCAAACAACACACCCATGTCCCCATAGCCGCCTATAACGTCAGCGGCGAATACGCCATGATCAAAGCCGCTGCCGCCCAAGGTTGGATTGATGAATCTCAAGTCATTTTAGAAACCTTAACCAGCATGAAAAGAGCTGGCGCAGACTTGATTTTGACCTATTTTGCCAAACAAGCCGCCCAGTTATTATCGTCGTTCCAGACAGTTAAGAATACGAGCAATTATCCCTCTTCTATCACTCTAGGCAGCGGAAAATAAAAAATCAGGCTCAAGAGAGAGGAAAGAGGGATAGACTGGCACAATTAATCAAAGAAATAATCGTGGGAACCCCAAAGAGCTGAAACGGAGATACAGTAATGAATGTAGAGTTGGAGATCGTAAAACATTTAGGGCGATCGCCAAGCAAAACCGCGTATAGACCACAGAAAATCACTAATACAGCAGAACCCTAGGGGCGAAAATTTAGATAACATAGTTCATACTATCGCTTTTTTCTAACTTTCTCCATGGCCAGTAGAGTTCTCTGTTTGCGGAAAATTCTCCTAGGATTTCCCTTTAGCTTAATAACTTTGCTACTTTTAGGGAAATCAGTACAAGGGCAATATCAGTACCAAAACCATTCTGTCCCCCTTCCCTCTATTGTGCCATTAGACACTCAGTTGCTCACCCAAATTGAAGCAGGAGAAATTCTACCCGATCACCTAGGAACAGCCATTACCGAGAATACCATTAATCAAAGAGGATTAACCTTGCCGAGCTTATGGTGGGCCAGTCAGCAACATGGAGAGGATTTACTGGTAACCTGGTTAGCTTATCCTGGTGACAACAGACAAATCCCTGGAAGAGTCGATTTAGTGGTTAACCGCCAAGCCTGGCGAGAAATCTGTTATTTTGATCGTTATGAATTTATCTCCAAAATGGGTGCGATCGCCCGCGACTATGGCTATAATACTCGCATTTTTAATCGTCAAGGAGACACCCTCGCTACCTATACTTGCAACTTTGGCACTCCCAACCTCTGCAATATCCAAGGACTCGTGATTACCAAAGGCGTTAGTCAAAGTTGTCTGATCAATAATTAACCTCTATTTTTCCCTAATAATTATGACAGATTGGTTAGAACATAGCGTTCAGGTCGAAGTGGAAGTGCCCATTGACTTGGTTTGGCAATTATGGTCAGATCTAGAGCAAATGCCCCGCTGGATGAAATGGATAGAATCGGTTCATATTCTGGAAGACAATCCCCAATTATCCCGGTGGAAACTGGCCTCTGGAAGTTTTGAATTTAGTTGGCTTTCCCGAATCTTAAAAGAAATTCCCAACCAAATTATTCAATGGGAATCTGTTGATGGCTTACCCAATCGGGGTGCGATTCGTTTTTATGATCGCCACGAAAGTAGCATTGTCAAACTAACAGTTGCTTACGCCATTCCCGGTATTGTCGGAAAGTTGATGGACAAATTACTAGGCCCGACAGTTGAATCAACAATTCAAGCTGATTTAGATCGGTTTCGCCTTTACGCCTTAGAAAAAAAGAGAGCACAAAATGGTCATGATAGTTGATAGTAGAAAATATTAGATATCAGTATGATCAGGAATTAAGGCTATGTTTGAACGACTCATTCTTCCCGACAGTCTCTTACCTCCGATAGGCAAATATTCTCATGCAGTGAGGGCAGGAGATTTTCTCTTTGTGACTGGACAATTGGCGGAAAATCCAGAAACAGGTGAATTGAATATCGGGCCAATTGCAGAACAAATGCACCGAGTGATGCAAAATCTGCAACTGGTTTTAGAATATGCAGGTACCAGTTTTGAGCGGGTGGCAATGGCTCGGATTTTTATCACTGATTTGCGCTATTATGATGTAGTGAATCAAGTCTATGCCTCCTATTTTCCTCAAGGTCTTCCCAGTCGCACAACTGTTGGTGTTACCGGATTAGCAGGTTTAGGTGATGTGGAAGTTGATTTGATTGTTTATTGTGGCCCATGAGCCGAATTAATCAATTCAGTGAGTTTTTGTTGTACTTGCCTAATGACAGTAGACCAGTCTCCAGGCTGATTTTGGCGAAAGAGTCTAATCGTAGGATACCAGGGACTGTCAAGCCGGACAACCATCCAACGCCAATCAGGAAAGAAATGTAACAATAGCCATGTGGGTTTTCCCAGGGTTGCTGATAAGTGAGCGATCGCCGTATCTACAGTAATAATTAGATCAAGTTGAGTAATAATATGAGCCGTATCCAAAAAATCCTGGCATTGCGGTGGCAAAGGATGGATACCAGTAGAGGGCAATAGGAGAGAATCTCTTTCAGAAACTTCTTTTTGGAGAAGATAAAATGCTACATCACCAGCCTTCAAAAGAGGCAGTATCTCTGATAGGGGACAAGAGCGTAGATGGTTATTGGGATGCTCGCGATGTCCCGACCAAGCTAATCCTACCTTAAGACAACCAGTCGTTGGTGATAAAGTCAGAGACTCAGGTAAGGGAGGTAAGGAGAAAGGACGGGGAGGTGGAATTGTGCTGAGGGTAGTACGACTGAGATAAGGTAAACTCATTAAGGAGACTTGGGGATACTCCTGCGGAGTTCCTGCGCGGCAAACGGGTAGAGATTCTCCAGGAATCACCACCTCCTCAATTTCCGGTACAGTCAAAAACAAACGCTTTAATGGCTCCCGACACTCTAAAATCACTTTTGCCCCTTGCTGATACACCCAAGGCAAATAACGAATCATTTGGATCGCATCTCCAAACCCTTGCTCGGCGCGGATCAGCAGTCTCTGTTGAGGTAAGGGAGTACCATCCCAAGCAGGGTAAGGTACTGGGTAAGCCGTAAATTCTGGAGTTTGCCAGCGCCATTCATATTCGGCAAACCCTTGCTCCAAAAATCCCAGGGAAAGCAGGGCAAAGGCTAATCCGGTATGTGCCTGAGCTTCTTGAGGATTAATCTTAAGACAGCGGTGATAGGTCAGAATTGCTTCCGAAAAGTGCCCTTGTTGGAGGAGGGTATTGCCCAGGGTATAGTAGGCTTCAGTATAATCGGGGCGGATTTCTAAAGCCCGTTGATACTGGGTGATTGCCTCGGTGATTTTTCCTTGCTGTTCCATTACCTTTCCTAAATGCACTAGAACTTCAGGAAAGTGAGGCTTAAGCTCAAGAGCTTGTTGGTAGTAGACAATCGCCCGATCAAATTGCCCCTGACTTTTGAAAAGATTTCCCAAATTATACAGGGTTTCTACCTGAGTAGGGTCTAGGGCGATCGCCTTTTGGTAAACTTCTAGCGCTCGATCAATCTGGTTTTGCTTATGGTACAGCAATCCCAAGTTACTGTAGGCTCCTGCATGGTGAGGTTCCAGCGTTAAAAGGGACTGATAACAGGCGATCGCTGATTCCACTTGACCAATGGCACTCAGAGCATTCCCCAGATTAAACCGTGCTTCCGTAAAATCCGGTTTAATTGCAATCGCTTTTTGGTAATAGGCGATCGCCTCTTCTACCTTTTCCCGCCTCCGTGCTACCATCCCTAGCAAGCACCAGGCGATCGCATTCTCTGGTTCTTCCTCAACAATTTGGGAATAAAGACGCTCCGCCTCCTCATATTCCCCTTGCTGATGACAACCAAACGCTTGTTGTAGAACAGATATCTTACCCATAAAACCTAAGCAATATCAGAATTTTTCCATTCCCCTATCCTCCCTTCATCAACGGAAAACCCAATCTTTCTCGTTGTTCCAAATACAATTGAGCAATTTCCCGTGCCAACTGCCGAATTCGACCAATGTAGCGCGTTCGTTCCGTCACCGCAATCACTCCTCTCGCATCCAGCAGGTTAAAAGTATGGGAACACTTCAGAACATACTCTAAGCTCGGCACAACTAACTTCCTCCCCAGCAACTGACTTCCTTCTTGTTCATAAAGCTCAAACAGCTTAAACAGCAACTCAGGATTAGACGCTTCAAAATTATACGTGCACTGCTCAATCTCACTTTGCAGATGCACATCTCCATAGGTGATTCGATCATTCCATTGGATTTTGGTGAAACCATCAACATTTTGCAGATACATCACCAAACGCTCCAACCCATAAGTAATTTCAATGGATACCGGATGACAGTCAATCCCCCCACACTGCTGAAAATAGGTAAATTGAGTCACTTCCATGCCATCAAGCCAAACCTCCCAACCTACCCCCCAAGCCCCTAGGGTAGGAGACTCCCAATTATCCTCTACAAACCGAATATCGTGATCTTCCGGTTGAATTCCCAGCGCTCTCAATGACTCCAGATAAATTTCTTGAATCCCATCTGGAGAAGGCTTAATCAGCACTTGATACTGATAATAGTGCTGGTAACGATTCGGGTTTTCGCCATAGCGCCCATCCGTTGGGCGGCGACACGGTTCTACATACGCAACTGCCCACGGTTCAGGTCCAATCGCTCGGAGAAAGGTATGAGGACTCATGGTTCCCGCCCCCTTCTCAACATCATAAGGTTGAACAATCAAGCAACCTCTGTCTGACAGGAGCGCAGTTCCTGCCCAAAATTGATGAAGCTTGGCGATCGCTGACTGAAAATCCATTCCTGCCTCCTCCGCTATCCCAAATCTCTCTGCCATTATCGCCCAGAAAGTCCCATTTCAAAGCATTTTGCAGAAAAAACCCAAAAACGCAAAAAAAAGGAGTTGACAAGAAAGAAAAAGAAAAGCTAT
>CAZTRW010000213.1:0-5884 GCA_964616725.1 uncultured bacterium | reverse complement strand
CCCCCGTCCCCCATAAAAATTTGCGCCGGGTTAAAATTATACCGAAGAAACCCCAAAGCTCCTCCTGCCAAGGCGGCGGCAATCAGCGCCGCCGCCGGTTGATTCATAAACAGAGCCACAATCAACATCACCACCGCCGCAATCCCACACACTCCTGCTGCCAAGCCATCCAACCCATCAATCCAGTTAATGGCATTCACCATACCCACCAACCACAAAATCGTAATCGGGATACTTAACCAATCTGGTAAGCTCACCAACCCCATCAAGGGAATACTCAAAAACTCAATTTGTACACCGACTTGCCAAGCGCCGAGGGCAACCATCACTTGCATCAGTAGGCGAGAAAAGGGAGAAAGGCTAAACAGATCATCCGCTAAACCAATGGCAAAAAAGGCCAAACCGCCAATGGTGACTCCCCAAACTTCATATTCCTTGTGAGGGGGCAAGATGCCAAACCCCCCCGCCCACCAAACCACAAGCAAGGCAGTTAACGTACCTAAAAAGATCGAAATTCCTCCCAAACGTACCATGGGTCGGGAGTGAACTTTACGCCCAGTGGGGAGGTCTACTTTCCCACTTTTCAGGCCGAGGTGTTTGACCAGGGGGGTACTCCCCAAGACAACCAGGGCGGAGACCATAAAAGCGATCAGATGATACATCTGGAGATAGGGCATCTGAAATTCTGGGAACAAGGCGGCAAGCAGGTTCAAGCCATTAAGGGTCTATAGGTTCTACTACATTTCAGACATCATTGATTACAGATGTCAAGGGTGGCAAAACCAACCTATAGTCTCCCAGAGAGGTTCTCGGTGAACGTCTCTGGGGAGACTACACCAGAACGGGAGTCCGAGTCGATAAATGGGAATAGAGGGGGAAGCGATCGCACAAAGAGCGTACCCGCTGTTGACAATTTTGGCGCATCCCCTCACTGTCTGGATTGAGCAGCAAATCACTAATAATATCCGCAATTTCCGTAAATTCTGCTTCCCCCAGTCCCCGTGTCGTCATCGCTGGCGAGCCCAAGCGTAGTCCACTGGTCACCATCGGGGATTCTGGATCAAAGGGTACAGTATTTTTATTCGCCGTGATATTAATCGTGCTCACCAGGTGATCCGCCTGTTTCCCAGTCATTCCCACCGATCGCAAATCGACCAATAGCAAGTGATTATCCGTACCTCCAGAAACAATTTTTAACCCTCGATGTTGCAATTGTGCGGCTAAGGCAGCAGCATTTTTGATCACTTGCCCCGAATACTGCTGAAACGCTGGTTGCAGTGCCTCCCCAAACGCCACCGCTTTCGCCGCAATCACGTGTTCTAAGGGCCCCCCTTGAGTGCCTGGGAAAACGGCTTTATTGAAAGCTTTCCCTAATTTCTCATCATTGGTGAGGATTAAACCTCCTCGTGGTCCTCGGAGGGTTTTGTGGGTAGTGGTAGTGACTGCGTGACAATGGGGTACAGGACTGGGATGATGGCCAGTAGCGACTAAACCAGCAATGTGGGCCATGTCTGCTAACAGATAAGCTCCCACTTCATCGGCGATCGCCCGAAATCGAGCAAAATCAATCACTCTCGGATAAGCCGAATACCCACAGATGATCAACTTTGGCCGCTCCCGCAGTGCCCTCTCCCGAACCTCCTCATAATCCAGACGCTCCGTCTCCCGATTCACCCCATAATGAACCACCTGAAACCATTTCCCCGACACATTCACCGGCGAGCCATGGGTGAGGTGACCCCCATGGGACAAATCCATTCCCAAAATTTTATCCCCTGGTTCCAGTAACGCCAGAAAAACCGCAAAATTCGCTTGGGCCCCTGAATGGGGTTGAACATTGACAAAAGATGCCCCAAAGAGTTGTTTAGCACGATCAATCGCCAACTGCTCCACCTGATCGATAAACTCACAACCCCCGTAATAGCGCTTTTCCGGCAGGCCTTCTGCATACTTATTGGTGAGTACAGAGCCTTGAGCAGCCATTACCGCTGGGGAAGCAAAGTTTTCACTGGCAATTAATTCTAAATGTTGTTGCTGTCGTCCCAGTTCTTTGGCCAGTAATTCGGCAATCATGGGGTCAGTTTGCTGAAGAAAGGTTAGGTTAGACGAATAGGTTTGACTCACGGATCAGTTTTCCTCTTACAGTCACAATAAATTAAGATTAGGATGGGTAGTGACCACGACTAGCACCCTTTACTGTAACTGAAACTGTCCCCAAATGTCAGGATCTTCCTGCTCACCCCGTAGCCTGGCGAGAGAGGGAGGGACTTTCCACCTGATTGAGATCTCTATGCAAGTAGGGGTTCAGGACTCAGAAGCTGTTTTCAGCACAAATTTGGATTTATAAGCAGCCCATCCCCCATAATCAGAAATATCTAGCCAACCATATTTTGCGACTAACTCTTGAGGATAAAGCATTGCGGAGATTTCCGAGCCGTCATCTAACTTAATGTTCCCTTCGTACAAACCGGGTGGCTCATTGGCCATTAAGTTATTGTATTGTTCCAGGGTTAGTGCATAAATTTCACCAGGGATAGAAATTCCGCCTTCTGCAACTTCATAGATACCGGGATGAAGATCGTCAACAGAATGTAAGCGATATTGGGGTAAGGTTTGAGCGGTGCGCACGAAGGTTGCTCCTTGCAGATTTTTATGGTGGGGCTGACCTCTGAGGGCGGAACCACAGATAAAAAAGAGTTTAGTATCTACCATAAGATCGTTTGGATATTATTGTTCGCGAGTTGGGGTAATCGTGCTGTTCAGTCATCGTAGCAGAATGATGCCCAGAATATGGATGGCTCAGGAAAAATCCTGAAACGGGAGAGCACCCTTCGCCCATGAAGGAGCAGAAAGGGTTATGGTTTTTTAATGGTTTAATTTAACCCTATTCTTTGCACCATGACTCTTTCCTCCTCAAAATTCAATCTTGGTATTGTTTATGGTATCTTAGCCTATGGAAGTTGGGGATTTCTGCCGGTTTATTTGAAGTTCTTTTCGGCTGTGCCGGCCCTTGAGGTTCTCTGTCATCGAGTGATCTGGTCGGCGTTGTTGTTGATAGGAATTGTGATGGTACAACGCCAATTAAGACAGTTTCAGGGTCTGTGGCGATCGCCTCGCATTTGCCTGATCCTCTTCTCGACGGCTACTCTTCTAGCTTTGAACTGGGGCATCTATATCTATGGAGTCAACACCGAGCGCGTTATTGAAACTAGCCTAGGTTACTTCATTAATCCTCTTTTCACGATCTTACTGGGCTATTTTTTTCTGCAAGAACGACTCAACCGTTGGCAAGTTCTGGCAGTATCTATTGCTACTCTTGGTGTGGCTAATTTAATTCTCGATCTGGGACAGATTCCCTGGATTGCGATCGCCCTCGCCTTCACCTTCGGCTCCTACGGCTTAATTCGCAAAGTTACCGCCCTACCACCGGTGGCTGGATTAGCCGGAGAAACCCTGATTCTCGTTCCCCTGGCGATCGCCCTCATCACCCATTGGGCCAATACTAGCTCAGGACACTTTGGTCTTACCCTACCTCTCAACCTTCTGTTTATTGGTTGTGGCATAGTCACTGCCTTACCCCTCCTCTGGTTCAATCAAGCCACTCAACGCCTCACACTCTCTACCCTCGGATTTCTACAATACATTGCCCCTAGCTTACAATTAGCTCTAGGCGTTTTCTTATACCAGGAACCCTTTACCCACACTCACCGGATCACCTTCAGTTTAATTTGGATAGCCTTAGCCATCTACTCGTTTAACTCCCTATCGCAGGTGATAATTCGGACAAATCCAGAATAACCAGATCCTGTAATTGGCTGATTTTTTCTCCTGTTCTCCCCTTAAGATAGAGTTTAAACCCTAAATCACCGACCTGATTTGACTCTATGGCTTCCCTCAGTTGGACAGAACTGGCTGCCCTTGCTCCTTGGGAATTCGATCCCATCAATGGGCCAACTAACCCCCAAGCCAAACTGCGGCTGTTTGGTCAAGCAGAATCTGACGTGCGCGTTACCTTATACCGTGACCATCATGCCTGGTGTCCCTATTGTCAAAAAGTCTGGCTGTGGTTAGAGGAAAAACAAATTCCTTACCGGGTGAGCAAAGTGACCATGTTTTGTTATGGGACTAAGGAAACCTGGTATACGGAAAAAGTGCGATCGGGTATGCTTCCCGCCCTAGAATTGGATGGTAATCTGATTACCGAAAGTGACGATATTTTGCTGGCTCTAGAAAAAGCGTTTGGCCCCCTAAACGGTTACGGGATGCAAGATTCCTCAGTAATTCCCCTGCGCCAACTAGAGCGTTTGTTATTCAGAGCTTGGTGTGCTTGGTTATGTTATCCTAACAGTTTTCCGGGTCAGGAAAAACGTCAGCGCCAGCAATTTACTACCTTGGTTGCCCAAGTGGCAGAAGCTCTCAGTCGCACGGCGGGTCCCTATTTTCTGGAGGACTTTGGTGTGGTAGATGTGATTTTCACGCCCTATGTCGAGCGAATGAATGCCAGTCTTTTCTACTACAAAGGCTATTCTTTGCGGGAAGAAAATCCGCAGTTTAGGGATTGGTTTGCCGCGATGGAAACCCGCCTGACGTATCGAGGCACTCAGAGTGATTTTCATACCCATGCCCATGATTTACCCCCGCAAATGGGAGGATGTTTTGCTAACCAAGATCCTCAGACGGCAATCAATCAGGTGCGGGTGGATAAGGGGCCGTGGTTAGGATTGCCGGATGTAACCTATGCTGAACCGGAAACTGCTCGTGTGGAAGCGCTGCACCGGGTTCTGAAACATCGCCACAATATTATTCGGATTAATCCTGGGAAGGAGGAAGGATTTGAGGAGGCTTTGCGTTGTGCGTTGACGCGGATGATGACGGGGGAAGACAGTCAACCCCCCAAGGGATCGGAGGTGGGATTGCGCTATTTGCGCGATCGCATTAGTGTTCCCAGGGATATGTCTATCTATGCCGCCAAACGGCTCAGAGGAGCACTGGAAACCACTGCCAGTTTAGCAGGCGATCGCCAAGGCCCCCCCATTCCTCTGCGTCATCGCCGCGATCAAGATCCGGCCAACTTTCAATAACTATCTACTGCCAGATTAATCCTTTGCCCAAGAGAATATCTGGAGTGTCTTCCTCTGATAGTGTAGAACCGAGGGTAAGTTTTTCAGTGGTCAAGGCGATGACAATGCTATTCTATGGAGGAAGTCTGTATTCTTAAAAAAATGTAAAATGTCTACAATTCCCGTAAACTGTCCTCATTTCATGCACCTGTGCTTGTGGGTGTTCGCCGAAACTACCCAGGGTAGGTAAACAACGAAAAGGAAATACTCCAAAACCATAAAACGTAAACTCTAGAGGCAATGGTAGAAATCCTACAAGTCGGCAACCGAATCATTGAAACCGATGAAATCTTAAAATTACTCACTCGTTATCAATTAATGCCCCATCTGGTGCGCGGATTGATTATCGATCAGGCGATCGCCGATTTCTCCTGCACCCCCGAAGAAATCGAAGCCGCCCTCCAATCCGTGGAAAGCCAGCTTCAGCTAACCACTCCAGAAGCAAAAGCCACTTGGCTACAAAACCAAGGCATGAATGCCGATCAGTTCCAAGAAATCGCCCTTCGTCCCCTGCGGATCGAAAAATTTAAACAAAGCACCTGGGCAAACAAAGTCGAATCCTACTTTCTCAGTCGCAAAACCCATCTCGATCAGGTCGTCTACTCCCTGATCCGTACCAAAGACCTAGGACTATCCCAAGAAATCTATTTTCGCATTCAAGAAGAAGAAGAAAGCTTTGCCGACCTAGCTCGCCAATATTCCCAAGGGCCAGAAGCCCATACAGGAGGAGTTTTAGGCCCTGTATCTGTTTCTACACCCCATCC
>CAZTRW010000212.1:0-5896 GCA_964616725.1 uncultured bacterium | reverse complement strand
GGGGTGGGTTTAGTGCGGGGGTTTTAACCTACGGGTTAAGTCAGTATCTTTGGGGTGCGGCTGGAGAAATGGGTTCTCGTTTGAGTTGGGTGTTTTTGGCGAATACGATGCAAACGGGCGATCGCGAACATCCCATCTTAACCGGAGAATACTCCCACCTACGGGGAGGAACAGCAGCGCCAATTGCCCTCAATACAGGGCCTGGAGCCGAAGGGTTCGTCCAAGGAATTGCCGAAGATGGTAAAACCTTAAACCTCTGGTTAGGAGGATTACCCGCGGAGGTTCTGATCGATTATCAACCCAATTCTTTATTGACTACCGAGACCCCAGCCGGAACAGAAATGATTCAAATTCGTACAGTAGAAGGTTTACGGGCAAAAGGTCTATCCTTGAATCCAGGACATTTACCCCTAGAGGGAGCATTGTTGCGGGAATCGGTGCGTGTACTTTCCCCTACAACTCGTTTAGTCGTGGGGATGGGAGAAGATTTAGAACGGATTGAACGGGTAGATGCCACCAGTGCCTTTGCCGGAATTCCCCATGTATCTACAGTAGTGTTGGCAGAGTCTTCTGGGCCAGTCAATTATATTTTCACCAAGGGGGGAGATGAAAAAATTCAGCAAATCCCACCGAGCTTATCCGGGAAGGTGTATGGCAGTTATGGGCTGTTTTCTGCTGGATTAACCTGGATTCCCGTGACGGTAGGGGATAAGGGGGAGGCGGTGAAGACGGCAATCCGGCGATTAACCCCGGCTCTAGAGTGCCTGTGGGCCAGAAAACTGTTACGATTAACTCTCAATGCGGCCTCATCTCTTTTGGCGGTGAGGGTAACTTTGCAGATGCTGGCTCCAGAAGAGAAGGTGATTGTCCAACAAGAACCTTGGCGATCACGTAGTGACTGGGCAGGAGGATCGCCTAGTGCAATGTTTACTGTTCCTGTCGGCTCTCGTCTAGGCTATCGCCTGGACAACCAAGAAGAGTTTCCCCTATACGTGATGTTATTCGGCTTCGATCAATCAGGAACTCTGCTCAAAGCGTTTCGCCCTTCCCATGTGACTTTATCCCCTAAAGCGACTACTCCGTCGTCACCCTCCCCTGAAGAAGCCTATTTTTCCCCAGTAGAACAACAGTTGGTGATTCCGCCCAAAACCACTGTATTCTTGCCAGAGGCGATCGCCCCCGTAGAATGGACGGTATGCTGCACTCCCGGATGGTCAGAAACTCAAGCGATCGTCAGCGTCGCCCCCTTCACTCAAGCGTCTAAAGTCCTCAAAGCCGCCGAGGAAGCCACCACAGCCCCCGGACACTCTGGAGCGGTTAATAACCCCGGAACCATGGCCAAAGCAGTATTAGAAGATTTACATCAGGCCAGCAGCCCCTATATTGCCCCAGAATGGATCAAACCAGAAATCTATTTGCTCTCGGTCAAAGCTTGGTGTTCGTTAAGCTTTATGTATCAAGTAGTCTAGTAGTGTACACTAGCTATCTCCCACCTTAAGCTGAAAATGAGATAATTTGCACAAGTCTTTGGCTCCTTTGCCCCAGAATATCATGAACAACTATCGGATCGCATGGATCGTCTTAACCCTGGCCTTGTCTACCGGGGGAGTGGCTGTAGAAAAACTGTATGCTGCCCAAACCCTAGAAACTTCTCATCAGCCAGTTGCCCTCGCTTCAGAGAGTCGGCTCGATCCTGGAGTTCGCTCGGCAATTAGTCAGGAAGTGGAAGCTACATTTTTCCATACATTGGTATCTCTGAATGCTTTGTTGGTGGCTTTTTTGGCTCTATTTTTTGCCTTGGTGACTCTGGGCTTCTGGTTCCAACTGCAACGACTCAGACAGCAAACGGAACTCCATAAACAAGAGTTAGCCAGCTTTCAGCAGGATGCAGTAACTCAAATTAAACATACCATTGGTGCGGCAGAAACGGTGTTAGTGGCTATTCAGGAAAAAGAAGTGCTCGCCGAGCAACAAATTACCCAAGCGAAGTCCGAAGCGATTTCCCAGTTAAAAGCGATCGCCCAGGAAACGGAAAAAGCCAAAGATGAAATTTACCAGAAACTAGCTGAGGTGCTACCTCGTTTAACCCAGGCGGCTGATCAGGAACCTCTAGCTGCCGGAGTCAATGGTACCAATGGGATTCACTCCTCCCCTCCCCCTTCTGTGTCGAAGGGAGCCAATGAGTATCTGCGACAAGGGGATACTCAATTTTTACAAGGGCGGTATCACGAAGCGATTACCCTTTACGATCAGGCGATCGCTCATCAACCCAATTTTCCCGAAGCCTGGAATAATCGTGGTGGTGCTCTCGCCAAACTCGGCCGCCATCAAGAGGCGATCGCCTCTTACGATCGAGCCTTAAGCCTACGAGAAAATTTCCCCGAAGCCTGGAATAATCGCGGCGGTACCCTCGCCAAACTGCAAGAGTATGAAGCATCTTTAGAATCCTACCATAAAGCAGTTTCCTATAAACAATCTGACCCCTTGATTTGGATGAATTTAGCCAATGTTTTGGTCAAACTTCAGCGCTATGAACAAGCGGTTTCTGCCTATGATAAAGCCATTCAATATCGCTCGGATGACCCCCTCCTCTGGCAACAACGGGGCAATACCTTAGCCCAACTCCAACGTTATGAACCGGCTCTCGATTCCTACAATCAAGTGTTGGGACTCAATCCCCAAAATGCAGAAGTTTGGTACGCTAAAGGCTATGTACTCTACGAACTCAAACGCTATCAAGATGCCTTAAATGCCTATGACCATGCCATTGAGTTGACCGATCGCCAACCCGATTACTGGAATAATCGAGGAAATACGTTAGAAAAATTACAGCGATATGAAGAAGCGATCGCCTCCTACGAACAAGCCCTACGCCTTCAACCCGATAAATACGAAGCTTGGGACAATCGAGGCTATACCCTCAGCAAAATGAAGAGGTATAAAGAAGCCCTGTCTAGTCTTGATGAAGCCCTCAAGCGCAAACCAGACCACGCCAACGCCCATTACAACAAAGCCTATTGCTACGCTTTAATGGGGAATCAAAAATCCGCCCTGATTAGCCTCCATCGCGCCATTAAACTCAATCCCGCCTATCGAGAATTAGCACAAAATGATGCCGATTTAGAATCAGTACGCCAGCATCAAGTTTTCCAACGAATTCTGTCTGGAGAATTAAAAGTGGTTAGCACCCCCTCCTCAGTCTAGAGCCACCTGGCAAAGAAAAGGAGCAGCGAAACGCACAGCAACTGCGCAGCGAACCTAGCAGCGGGAACCTTCAGCACCAGATCTTAACTAATGTTCCAATTCTCGCTAAATGACCCAGGAAAAGGCTAATATAACCATGCCAGCTTAGATACCTGCACGGCAGACACTATGAGAATCTTGGTAACGGGGGGAGCCGGATTTGTCGGCTCTCATCTGATTGACCGTTTAATGACAGCGGGTCATGAGGTCATCTGTTTAGATAACTTCTATACAGGAAACAAACGCAATATCCTCCATTGGCTCCCTGATCCCCGTTTTGAACTGATCCGACATGACGTTACCGAACCGATCCGGTTAGAAGTCGATCAGATCTATCACTTGGCTTGTCCAGCGTCACCGATCCATTATCAATACAACCCCATTAAAACCACAAAAACTAGCGTGATCGGCACCATTAATATGTTGGGTCTGGCCAAGCGCGTCAAAGCACGAATATTATTAGCATCTACCTCTGAAATCTACGGCGATCCTGATGTGCATCCCCAGACGGAAGAATACCGAGGAAATGTGAATCCAATTGGCATTCGCTCTTGTTACGACGAAGGCAAACGGATTGCCGAAACCTTATGTTTTGATTACCATCGGGAGCATGGCGTAGAAATTCGTGTAGCCCGTATCTTTAATACCTATGGCTCTCGAATGCTCGAAAATGACGGCCGAGTGGTGAGTAACTTTGTGGTGCAAGCACTCAAAAGAATTCCCCTCACTGTTTACGGTGATGGTTCCCAAACTCGGAGCTTCTGCTATGTTTCTGATTTAGTGGAAGGGTTAATGCGGTTAATGAATGGTGACCATGAGGGGCCGGTAAATTTGGGCAATCCAGATGAGTACACGATCCTAGAGTTGGCCCAAAAAATTCAACATAAAATTAATCCAGATGCCCAAATCCAGTATAAGCCTCTTCCAGCCGACGATCCGAGGCAGCGACAGCCGGATATTACTCGCGCTAGAAAATGGTTAGGATGGGAACCAACCATTCCTTTAGAGGAGGGATTGGATAAAACGATCGCCGATTTTCGCGATCGCCTTTTTCCCTCCTAACCCCACCAAGCATCTACCCTGTGTATTCAGATCGGACGAAGTCCGAAAATCCAAACCACTCTATTTGAGGTACAGCGATGAAAGTTTGCGTGATTGGTACAGGTTATGTTGGTCTCGTAACTGGTGTATGTCTGGCTCACTGTGGCCACCACGTGATCTGTATTGACAACAACGAAGAGAAAGTCAAACTGATGAAATCAGGACAATCCCCCATTTATGAACCCGGATTGTCTGAACTGATGCAAGCTGGCTCGAAATCAGGCAATCTCGAATTTAGCTCCGATTTGGCCGCAGGAGTTGCCCATGGCGATATTCTCTTTATTGCCGTAGGAACTCCCGCCTTACCCACAGGAGAAAGCGACACCCGCTATGTGGAAGCAGTAGCCCGTGGCATCGGCGCTCATCTGACCCAAGGGTATAAAGTCATCGTGAACAAGTCTACTGTGCCGATTGGATCGGGAGACTGGGTACGCAGAATTGTCTTAGATGGCATCGCGGAACGCCAGAAAGTCAGCGGTTCCGGTGAAGAAGCCCTCACAGAGATTAAGGCAGAGTTTGATGTGGTCAGTAACCCCGAATTTCTCCGGGAAGGTTCAGCTGTTTATGATACTTTCAATCCCGATCGCATTGTCCTCGGTAGCAATAGCCAAAAGGCGATCGCCTTGATGCAAGAACTCTATACTCCCATCGTCGAACGAAAAGTAGCCGATAACCCAGCCTTGCCGCCTGTCCCCGTCGTTGTCACCGACTTGAGTTCAGCGGAAATGATCAAATACGCCGCTAACGCTTTCCTCGCCACCAAAATTAGCTTTATCAACGAAGTCGCCAACATTTGCGATAAAGTCGGAGCCGATGTCACTCAAGTCGCCCAAGGAATTGGTTTAGACTCTCGCATTGGCAACAAATTTTTACAAGCTGGCATTGGTTGGGGTGGCTCCTGTTTCCCCAAAGACGTTTCCGCTTTAATTCACACCGCCGATGATTACAACTATGAAGCCCAACTGCTCAAAGCCGCCGTCAGTGTGAACAACCGTCAACGATTAATTGCCGTGGAAAAACTGCAACAAGAACTGAAAATTCTCAAGGGAAAAACCATCGGCTTATTAGGGTTAACCTTTAAACCCGATACAGATGATATGCGGGATGCTCCCGCTTTGAATCTGATTGAACAACTCAGTCGTTTAGGCGCGAAACTCAAAGCCTACGACCCCATTATCTCCCAATCGGGGATGCGTCATGGACTGTCGGATGTAATTGTGGAAACCGATCCCGAAATGCTGGCAGATGGCTGTGATGCCCTGGTATTGGTCACCGACTGGCAACAATTTCGCAATCTAGACTATGCCAAAATGGCTAAGAAAATGGCCCATGCAGTGATGATTGATGGTCGTAATTTCTTGGATAGCAAGAAGTTAGAAGAACTTGGCTTCCGCTATGTTGGCATTGGTCGATAAGTGCTGATGATTTAGGAATAGCGTTGCCTCTCTCAACCGAGAGAGGCAATTTGAGCCACCCCTCTTGCAATTAGTTTGCTAATCACTTTCTAGGAGCACGTCTACCCAAGGGTGAGGAGAGGGGATAGGATTACCTA
>CAZTRW010000211.1:0-5916 GCA_964616725.1 uncultured bacterium | reverse complement strand
TTCACCACGATCCTAGCTATACAGATGACTCCCTCGATCGCATCGAACAACAAATTCAGTCGATCTTCCCCCAAGGCAAATTAGCCCGTGAAGGGATGGAAATTGTCGTTTAAGAGTGAGTAAGGTATTAGGGTGATCAACAATTAAGGACTAATTCATGAATATCTCTTCCTTCCAGGTGAATGATGGAGACCTAAGTACCCTTCAACTAGCTCACTATCTAGAAACTCCCGAAATCGCTGTCGATACAGAAACGATGGGCTTATTACCCCTACGCGATCGCCTCTGTCTCGTCCAAATCTGCGATCGCAACGGCAACGTTACCGCTATCCGCATCGCCAAAGGCCAAACCACAGCCCCCAACCTCCAACAACTCCTGGAAACGACTACCGTCACCAAAGTCTTTCACTTTGCCCGCTTTGATCTCGCTCAATTGCGCCATCACCTCAACATCGCAGTTGATCCCTTCTTCTGTACCAAAGTTGCCAGCAAGCTCGCCCGCACCTACACCAACCGCCACGGACTTAAGGACTTAGTTCAAGAACTCGAACAAGTAGAACTCGACAAAACTGCCCAAAGCTCTGACTGGGGCAATGTGGGTAACCTCTCTGAATCCCAACTGAGCTACGCTGCCAATGATGTCCGCTACCTCCTCAGTGTCAAAGCGAAACTGATTCAGATGCTCCAACGGGAAGAACGCTGGGATCTCGCTCAACAGTGTTTTACTTGTATTCCCGTATTAGTCGCCTTAGATTTGTTGCACTACAAAGAAGTCCTAGAGCACTAAAATTTCAGAAAGTGCTACATTATGTTTAGATTTGTTTTAGATTATTCTCCTTCTCTCTATCAACCATCCGTTATGGGACCCTCCAAGCGATCGCGCCCTCAGCAGCTCACCCCCTTACTTCTCTCCCTCCTTGGCTTGAGCCTGATCTCACCTGCCCACAGTCAAACTCCCCCTGCCCCTAGCCCCCCTCCCAACCAGCCAAATACCATCCTCAGCCCCATCGGAGCACAACGCCTAGTCCGAGAAGCAGAAGCAGCCATCAGCGGCGAAAACCATGCCCTAGCCCAGCAGAGACTCAAAGAAGCTCGGCAAGTCTATAACCAATTATCTAACTTCTATCAAGAATTATCCCGCAGTTTCTCCGGCATTGAAAGCACCATTGCCGATCGCCAACGAGATCTCGCCGTAGAAACCGCCCAAAAACGAGACGAAGCCACCTATCAACTGGCTCTGGTTCATCGCGCCACCAACGAACCCGATCTCGCCGTTCCCCTGCTGGTACAAGTGATTCGCAGCCAAAGTCCCACCGCAGATATGGGGCAAAAGTCATACCAACAGTTGTTTGAACTGGGATTTGTGGATGTTCCCTACCCCAGAAACACCGAAACCGATTTGGAAACTCCTCAGGAATTGCGCCCGCTCAACCAGCCCAATAGTCTCCTCAGCCGCATCGGAGCGCAACGCCTCATCAGCCAAGCAGAGGCAGCGGTTAATAGCAACAATTATCCTCTAGCCCAGCAAAGATTCCAAGAAGCTCGCCAGGTGTATAACCAACTGTCAAACTTCTATCAGGAATTGGCTAATAGCTTCTCTGGCATTGACAACCGTATTTCTAATCGCCACAGAGATTTAGCGGTAGAAACTGCCGAAAAGCGAGATCAAGCCACCTATGAATTGGCGTTAGTGCATCGAGGAAAAAATGAGGGCGATCTCGCGGTTCCCCTGCTGATACAAGTGCTCAGTAGTCAAAATCCCACGACTGAAATGGGGAAAAAAGCCTATCAACAGCTATTGGAACTGGAATTCGTGGATTTGCCTAACTCTCCCCATCGCGAGAGTGAACCTACTTCGTTTATGCCCTAGCTTAGTGCTCAACTCGCCTCTGTAATTACTGTAGACTCTGATTCAGGAGACCTCAATGATTGAACCTGCCCAAGTGGAAGCTCTGATTAAAGCCAAACTGCCCGATGCTCAAGTGCAATTAACGGATATGACTGGAGGGGGGGATCATTATGAAGCGATCGTTATCTCTCGTGAGTTTGAAGGCAAAAAGCCTGTGCAACAGCACCAATTGGTGTATGCAGCGGTACAGGAAGCGATGGCGAGTAATGCTATTCATGCCTTGGGATTGAAAACCTATACCCCGGAACAATATCACGGTACTCGGTAAAGTTGACAAAAATCAGCTAAGATCAATTTTAAAATTCTGTTGCTGATTCCTATTAAACTCGTGACTTCTATGGCTATGACTCCAGAACTCAAAGAACGCATTGAGCAAGTGATTAAACAACACAAAATTGTTGTGTTTATGAAGGGAAATAAGCTGATGCCTCAGTGTGGATTTTCCAATAATGTAGTCCAGATTCTCAATCGCTTAGGGGTTCCCTATGAAACGGTAGATGTACTCCAAAACGAGGAAATTCGCCAAGGGATTAAGGAGTATTCTAGTTGGCCAACGATTCCCCAAGTCTATATTAATGGGGAGTTTATTGGGGGATCGGATATTATGATTGAGTTATATAACAAAGGAGAACTTCAGCAAGTGGTGGAAGTAGCCTTAGCTTCCTAAGTAATTTGGGCGGAAAAGTAGATACCTCGGTAGTGAGATCGGAACCAAAATTTGGCTGTCTCAACCGGGGTACTTTGGGGAGAAAAGCCTCAAAAATTACCAATATCAACCCATGATCGAAAGGCTTTGGGCTAGTAATATTTAGATTCGGGTTGGGGTAAGGGCATTTCAAAGTTGGAGCGATCGCGTAAATACCGATAGGCATCCTCTTCCAGTCGATGGATCAGATAACTTTCGAGACTATTGGCATGTCTTAAAGCGGCTAGGTAGCCTTCGAGATACATCCGTAAATCGTCATAACGGTAGCCTCGATTCCACAAGTCCACCAGAGCGTCGGTGATTTTTTGGTAAAAACGAATGGTTTGGGTATCCTGAAGCATAATAGAGTTTTCTCCTCAATCAATGGATCAATAGGCGATCGCCGTTGGTAATTCTTTGGTAGGTTCACTTTCCGAGAACCCCTTTCCGGATTTTCAGCCCCAATGGTAATGCCATCAGGCAGGTTTAAATCCGTAGGAAATCAGGGAAGGTCAATACCTTTATTTTAACGAATCTTCCCCCAGAATCTAGACCTGAGAATCTCGGAGATCCCTGAGATCAAGGATACCCATTTACTCTCATCTTTTCTCATTCACGACTGGCACAGAACGGGATGCTCGGTAGCGACAACTACAAAAAGATTCATCAAGGTTTGTTAAGCTTGGAGCGTTTAAAGCTGCATCGTATGATAAGGAAATTTAGCCTAAAGTGGTCTCGATCAGCATTCAGATTATTGAAAGCAATCCCCATCTGCGATCGCTTCTCGGTTGGCACTTACAGCAAGCGGGCTACTCCGTTTATCAGTCTGACAATATTGCCAACGCCCGCCATGTTTACTTAATTCGCGAACCAACCTTAGTCATTCTAGATGGGAGTATTTCTGGAGAACAAGGTCTAGAAGTTTGTCAATGGATTTATAACCAGCAAAAATCTCTGATCCTCATGCTATCAGCCCGTGATTCAGAAGCCGATGTAGTCGCCGGACTCAAGGCAGGAGCCGATGATTATCTGACCAAACCTTTTGGGATGCAAGAATTTATGGCTAGGGTAGGAGCATTGATCCGTCGGCAAAAAAAATTGACTCCTCCAGCTTACCTTGATTACGGCGATCTGAAAATTGATCTGGTGCAACGGCGGGTTTCTCTCAAGGGAGAATCTATTGATTTAACCCCCCAAGAATTTAGTCTTTTGTATGCCCTCGCTCAAGTAGGAGGAGAGCCGTTAAGCCGCTCCCAACTGCTCCAGAGAGCTTGGCCAGATGCCATTGATAATCCTCGCACGGTCGATACTCACGTGCTTTCCCTGCGGAAAAAAATTGAAACCGATCCTCGTCAACCTCATGTGATTCAAACCGTAAGAAATGTAGGATATCGCTTTAATCAAGAAGCCCTTTTCCCTCACCGAGGACGTTCTGTCTATCCTCCGTGTGCCATGGAAAATCCAGTCCCTTAAACCTCCGGCAGGGTGAGGAGTGTCCAAGTTTCCATTCCCAGCAACAGGAGAGTGAAAGCAAAGAGGAGAAGATACATCCACGGTTGCGCCAGAGGACGGACATTGGTTGTATCAATTTGGGTTTTCGCCTGGACTTGACGTAATAATTGAGCAAATCCTGCTATGCGCATGGGTAGCAAGTAGGCGGCTCCAGAGTGAGAAAGAAAATAATAGACTAATCCCCCTTGGCTAGTGGTGCGGGGTTTGAGGCTGTGGATTTCGCTCCAGGATAGGGACCAACCCCGTGCTCTGTACCAAAATACCCAGAGGGGATAGGTGACTGTAATGCCTTGGTTATCTGTGATGACTTGTTCGCTCAAGGTTCCCCAGAGGAGGATGGCTCCTAGCCCCACTGCTCCCCATAACCAGGCTGGAGCGACGGGGGCGGGGGTGGCTTGGGCGAGAATGGGTAAGGGAACTGTGAGGGTGAGGTAAAGGGTGAGCAGGGGAAGGCGAATGAGTGGGGAAATGTAAAATTTGGACACCATGGGGAGTGAACAGTTGAGATCAGGGTGGGAGATACTTTTGGACGATATGCCATCCGGTTAAGGATACCCAGGTAAAGCCTAGGAAGAGTAAGGTATTGATGGTGAGATGGAGGGGACGAGCCCAGGGGTGTTGGGGGCTAATTTGGGTGGCGCTGGTGGCAGAGATGATCACTAACAGAACGACCAAGAGTCCGGCAGGAAGATGGGAAGAGTGTCCCAAGGTGCCATAGTGGCCGAGAGTACCGATGATGCCGATCGCCAGTAACAAAAGCACTAAGAAGACCAGAAGACCACCGAGAAGATCATGGAGCGATCGCCAATTTTGGGGTCTGGGCTGGCGATTTTGCCGACTCCACCACATTCCGATTCCTGTAATCGCTAAGAGCACGTAGGCCAATAGGGCGAATCCCATAGACCAAGCGGCTATTTTCCACAGCCATAAAAACGAGGGCAGATCCACAAAATCAAAATTCGTTTCTTAAATTCAACCGTTTAAAACCCAATTTTAGCCTGATGCCTATCGATCTTTGCGTTAGGCTCAGGAGCTTGTTTATTTTTGGATTAGTCAATCGAGGTTAAAGCGGGGGCTTTGAGCGATTCTAACTGAGATAGGACTCTGGGCAAAGTTTTGGCAACTTTTGCCCATTCTTCTGCCGTTTCTACGCCTAATTCTTGCAGCATTAGGCGATCGCAGGGAATTTTGTCCGACAGAATCGCGCTGGCCATCATCCCAGTATGAATTTCCAACAACGCTTCTGGGATCGATTCAAACACTAAACGTTGGCCGGGAAACACCACTCGTTCAAAATACCAATTCTGAATATTACAAATACGTGCCACTTGGACTTTACTAGTGGCATTTACATAGCAGCAAAGGATGCGATGAGACTGCTCTGGTGGTAGGGGATCGAGGATTTGCGCCATATTCTATGAGTTTAGAGAAAAAGAGTGATATTTATGAGGACTTTTCATACCTTAACACTTCTGATCCCGGTTGGCTGTAAACGCGACTACCATAATTTTTTCTTTATCTCTCCTTTAGGTAGCCGAGGCAGGAGGAGAGAAATCGGGTGTGGGGGAATGGGGAAACCAATGTTATCGTAAAGTTATATGAAAATTTTTCACATTCATCCATCCCGCATCATCCCTGAACATGATACCTAGTGCTCCAGCCGTTGGCGATCGCCTCCTGTTTGTCCGTCTTCCCTGTAACCCCATCTTCCCCATTGGGGTCATTTACCTCGCCGATCATCTCCACAAGCGCTTTCCTCGCCTCGAACAGCAAATCCGCGAACTTGAAGGCATGCAGGCCCAGAAACAAC
>CAZTRW010000210.1:0-5922 GCA_964616725.1 uncultured bacterium | reverse complement strand
GCTCTGTATGAACGAGCGGTAGGATTTTATGGCACGTTAGTGAATGTGAATGCCTATCATCAACCCGGAGTTGAGGCGGGTAAGAAGGCGGCGGCGGGGGTGCTGGCGTTGCAAAATCAGGTGATGGCAGTGTTGCGGGAGAGTCAGCAACCGTTGTCGTTGCTGGAGTTGGCGACGGCGGCAAATGCGCTGGAGGAGATTGAGTCGATTTATAAGATTGTTCGCCATTTGGCGGCGAACGATCGCGCAGTGGTATTGCAGGGGGATCAATCCCCCTTGGAGCAGTTAAAGGTGGTCGCCAAATAATTAATCATGAATAACGTTATGATTCCTGGCAGGGAAGGGTGGGGCGATCGCGGTAGAGGTAGGTTTGAAACCTACCCCTACAAGGCGCAGAAATCATCTGCGCTCTCTCCCATGCTGGTAAGATTTAGCGATCGCCTTTCCTTTCCTACCGCAGCACAACGCGATCGATTTCTAGCCGCCTTTGACTATCCTCCCCCGCTCAATCCCTCTATCCTCTGGTGTCAAAACCGTCCAGAAACTCCCTTGTTTCCCGTAGATCCCCCCGAACCCTGGCAGCCGCCCCAGATCGATCGGCTCCGGGCAGGAGAACAGCCGGGAAAACATCCTGCTCACGATCGCGGATGGTATTACTGTCTCGACTTTTCCTCAGTGTTTGCCGCTTCTCCTCTGTTGAGTCTACCACAACCAATCGAGGTGGCGATCGATGTTTGCGCTGCTCCAGGAGGTAAAACCCTCTTCACCTGCACAACGCTCCACCCCCAATGGCTCCTGTCTAACGAAGTGATCGGTAAGCGCTTAGGCACTCTCCTCGCCAACCTCAAACGCTGTCAACCCCAAAGTAAAGGTCAAATTTTTGTCACTCAACTTGACTCCCAAATCCTCGCCCAACAATTTCCCCAAACGGCGCAACTGGTCCTAGTGGATGCTCCCTGTAGTGGTCAATCTTTACTCCTCAAACACAAAAAAGTCCCCGGATGTTTTCATCCCCTCACCCTCAACCGCAACGCCAACCGCCAAAAACGGATTATCGGGAATTGTACTCAATTGGTGGCTCCAGGAGGTTATCTACTTTACATGACTTGCACCTATTCGGTGGAAGAAAACGAGCAAGTGTGTCAATGGTTACAGAAAAAGCACCCCCACTTCCAACCGGTGAAAGTTCCCCATCTTCTACCTTATCAATCTCATCTAGCAGACTTTCCCTGTTATCGTCTTTGGCCAGATCAGGGATTAGGAGCAGGAGGATTTACGGCTTTATTTCAAAATACCATCTCTGGGACTTCTTTACCGATTGGCTTAGAGGTTTTAGCAACTATTAATCGTTTTTGAAGAATTTTGCAGTTGCTTTTGGCATTAAGTTTGCAGGGAGATTTGGGAGCCAGTGCTGGTTTTAGTCACTTCAATGCGAGTGGGAAAGGCTTCTTTGAAGAAGTTCATGTGAGTAATGGTGAGGATGCAGGCAAATTCAGGGGCGATCGCATTAATCGCCGTAATCAGGCGATCGCATCCTTGCTCATCTTGAGTCCCAAATCCTTCATCAATAATCAACATCTGCAATGCCGTCCCCGACTGTTGTGCCAAGAGTTTCGCCAACGCCAATCGAATCGCAAAATTGACTCGAAATGCCTCCCCACCAGAATAAGTCTCATAGGGTCTGGTACCTTGGGAATCAGCAATAAAAATATCCAAAGTTTCAATAAATTTCCCCTTACCTGTTTTCCGTGCTTTTTGGGTAACAAACTGCACGTGCAACTGATGATCGCTTAACCGAGCCAAGACACGATTCGTTTGGGCTTCTAACTCCGGTAAAATATTCTCAATCATCAGAGACTGAATCCCTCGCTTCCCAAAAGCATAGGCTAATTCTTGATAAATCCGGTATTGCTGCTGTGCTTGCTCTAATTCCTGCCCAGTCATTTCATACTGAGTTGTGAGAGCTTTGAGATCCTGAAGTTGCTGTTGTAATCTGCCCTTAGCCGCGAGTAACTCTTCTCGTCGTCTTTCTCCGTCACGGAGTTGTAATTCTAACGCCTTAATTTGGGGAAATGCATCTGGGTGTTGTACTAAAGCTTGCTGAATTTGCCCTAAACTTTTTTCCAGTTCTTGTACTTGTTTTTGATGCTCTTCTAATCGCTGATGCAACGCATCACAAGTATTAATCACTTGGGGATATTGCTGTTTGGCTTGTTCTAACTGCTGATACTGTAATTGAGACGGTTGTGCCTGACGCAAGCTGTTTAAAAGCGCTTGATGTTGTTGAGGATCGTAACCAAGATGGGTTAATTCTGCTTCTAGAGTTGCAATTTGCCGTTGCAGAGAAGAAGTTGTTTTTAGCTTGTATAAACGGCGGGTGAGTTGCTCTTTTTGGCTTTCTAAGTCCGGTTTTTGCTGATCGAGCTTTTGTTTTTGTTTAATGGCTGCTTTAAGTTCTCCTTGTTTAATCTCTGCCCAGCGCCATTTTTCAGCTTTATTTCTTGCCAGCACATGGTCTTTTTCATCATAGTTGAGTTGGATCAGGCGTTGCTCGATCGCCTGAAGCTCTGTATACAAATCTTCCGCGTATTGGCGAGTTTGAAAAGATTCTTCTAGATCAGCAATTTCCCTTTGTATCTGTTGTAAACGCTCAATTTTTTGTCCTGTAACATCTAAAACTGCTCGCAATTCCCCTCGCTTTTCGATCGCCGGAGTCAGTTGAGCCAACTCTTTGTCTAAATCGCGGTATTCTTGTCGCAGTACCTGAATTTCCCGTTCCGAGGTGGCTAGTTGTTCTCGCAATACCCAAAGTTGATTGAGAATATCCTGCTGTTGGGAGGTATGCTTTTGATGAACTAGGTGCCAATGATGGGCATCTAAAGGGCGATCGCATAAAGGACAAGGAGGATACACCTCCGCCTCTCCTTCCTGCTCCCGATATTGGAGCAATTTCAACTTCTGCCCAATCGCGTCTAACTGACTTTCATAGGTGCGCTGATCGGCTTGCAATCGCTCCATAAAATTGCGTCGTTCCTGCCCTTTTTCTAACACTCGTTGCTGATAAATTTGTTTCTTTTCTAATTGGGCAATTTCTCCAGCTAAACTTTGAGCTGCTTGCTCCAATAAAGGCTTTTCCGCTTGTTCCGTTTCCAGTTGTTGATAACTCGATTGTAATTCTTCTAATTTTGCCCTTAATCGAGTGGTTTCTTGGTCAATTTTACTTTGCAGATGATGGCGATGGCGCAAGAGAGGAGCTACCTGAAGCTGGAGGCGATCTAGGGCATGGAGGCGATCGCGAGCTTGTTTGAGCTTCTCTAAGCCCGCCTCAATTTCCAGTTGGCGATCGAGAATTGATTGAATTTCTTGATATTGTCCCTCAATATTCTCAAGTTGCAATTGAATAAACCGTAATTGTTCTTCTAAGGTTTGCTGTTGTTCCTGTTGGGTTTGTTGCAAATGATGAAGCTGTGCTTGCGTTGCTTGATAAGTAGAAAACTGAGCCGCTAGAGTTGCTTCGCTACTTTGGAGTTCTTGAAAATACTGATAATCTTTGGCGATCGCCACTTCCTGATCCAAAAGAGATTCTAATTGAGCCTTAGCTGCAGTAGCCGCCTCTAGTTCTTGCTGCCAGCGGTAATCATCTCGATCAAGGGTTTGTTTTTGTGTTTGCAGCCAACTGAGTTGTTGATGTAACGTTTGTTGCTGATGGTGTAGAGTTTGCCAACTCGCCAGTTGTTGTTTAGCGCGACTTTGGCTCTCTTGCAGATTCCCTAGCTCCTGCTCCACTGCTTGCAAATGGGTGTCCAGGGTGTTCTCTGTGGTAAGTTGGCTCTGTAAGCTTTGCAATTGAGGTTCGAGCAAAGAAACTTTAGTTTTAAAATAAAGTGCTTTTTCCTTAGCGCGATCGCCCAGCTCCTCATAGCGATCCAACTGCAATAACCGCGCCAGAATATCTTTCCGCTCCATCGCTCCTTTGAGCATAAACTCATCTGCTCTTCCCTGACGGAGATAGGCCGAATTAATAAACGTGGGATAATCTAATTTCAGCGTATCAATAATCAGTTGCTGAGTTTCCCGACTATAACGACTAGTGAGGGGACGAAAACCCGTTTCCGTTTCGACTTGAAACTCCAGACTGGTTGTTTGTCCTCGTTGACGAGTACGAATCACGCGAAAAGTTTGCTGATGCTGAGAGAGAGTAAACATCACGCGCACTTCAGAAGCGCCGCGATGAATGAGATCATCTTCTGAAGAAACACGACTTTTACCCCACAGACTCCAGGCGATCGCCTCTAGCAAAGAAGACTTTCCCGCTCCATTCACACCACAGATACAAGCCGTATGGATGCGACGAAAATCCAGCGTCCCTTGCTGATAGCTCAGAAAGTTTTTCAACGTTAACTCTAGTGGTATCATTCCCCTTAACTAAGTGCGTGAAAACCATCTTACCCTGGTCAATGATCCACTGTCACCCAATTAGCCTGATTTAAGGCTCATTGAGGTATTCTCCCGAGCCATTCCGTTAAGTCTTGCTGCTGCTCAAAATGGGGCATTGCTTCCATCAATGCTTCTAGCTGGGCAAAGGAAAGGTTGCAAATTTGCTGTTCTATTGCTGCTGATACTATACCAATTTTTTGGCGTAACATAATCAAAACAGCTTGTTGGCGACCTTGTTGTAGTCCTTGTTGCAGTCCTTTTTCCAGTCCTTTTTCCAGCCCTTCTTGAAGTCCTTTTTGGAGAATATACTGATAGAAGGACGAGTCTTCCAGCAAGTCTTCGCGGAAGAGGTCTCGGATAGTTTCAGGATTATAGATGATTCCAGACATAATCGCAGTGCAGGCGATGATTTCTCGCCGTTGAGTAAGGTTGGTAATTTGACGAGTGGCCTCTGCTACCTGTTGTAGCAGATCTCGTGGGCGATCGCTACGGGTGAGAGGCGCAAAAGGCAAAAGAGCCGGATCGCTCAAGAAAGGAGCCGGATCTTCTTCCCACAAACGTAGGACACGATAGTGATGGCTTGTATTTTGCACCTGAAAACGATCCACATACACTTGAGCAGAGCCAGTCTCTTTGAGGAAAATTACCACTTGTGCAATAGTACAGTGATACTTTCGATACAGCCTCAACCAATAATCGAGCATCCGCTCCGGCAAGGGAAATTCCGCTTTCGGGACTCTCTCAAATTCTAAGTGAAGAATAGTATCAGCCGCTTGCAACAAGATTAGGGAATCAGCGCGAATTGGTTCAGTCGCCAGTTCCGTTTTCAGCACTTGCACATCAGTGCTGTTGATATGGGGAAGAAGCCAACGCACAAAACTGGTTGGGTTTTGGGTAGCGAGGAATTTACAGGTGTTATCAAAAGCCACGATTAAACAGTCCTCAAAGAAGGACACACTCTCTAAGGTGATATGAGTGCATTTTAATTGATTTATCCATGATTATGGGGTTGGACAGCAGGGGGCTGAGGGTAAGCCATCAAGGCAGTGGTGGTGGCTTCACTCCAGCGAACGAGGGTACTGGGAAACAATCCAAAGAAAACAATTAAGAGAATCAGGAAAATTGCTGGATGCCGGTCTTTCCATTGTACAGCGGGCAAGTTTTCCACGGCTTCTGAGAGGCGACCAAAGAACGTGCGGTTGACTAGCAGGAGATAATAAACGGCGGTTAATCCGGTTCCTACCATGCATACGAGGGTAGGGATGGGGAATACTGGGAAACTGCTCCAAAAGACGAGAAATTCTGAGACGAAGCCGATCATACCAGGAATTCCGGCGCTGGCCATGACTCCCGCAATCATTAAACTGCCAATCAGGGGGAGTCCGCGCTCTGGGTTGAGTAAGCCGCTGAGGATATTGAGATCGCGGGTGCCGGTTTTTTTGTAGACGACACCGACGAGGAGGAAGAGGACGGCGGAGATTAAAC
>CAZTRW010000209.1:0-5941 GCA_964616725.1 uncultured bacterium | reverse complement strand
GCGGTGTCTTTCCGCTTTGCCACAGCGAATACCTGGCAGTTGTTGAATATTAATTTAGAGTTTCCTCAAGGCCAGTTTGTGGGGATTGTCGGTCAAAGTGGTTCGGGGAAATCCACCTTGATGAAGTTACTCCAACGGCTCTATGAACCGGGTTCGGGGCGGATTCTGGTGGATCAGTTAGATATTAGTAAAGTGGAGTTGTATTCCTTACGTCGGCAAATTGGGGTGGTGCTTCAGGATACTCTGTTGTTTAACGGTTCTGTGCAGGAAAATATTGCTTTAGCCAATCCTGATGCTACGGAAGAAGAGATTATTCAAGCGGCGAAAATTGCAGTAGGCCATGAGTTTATCATGTCTTTGCCCCAGGGCTATAACACGATCGTGGGAGAGCGAGGAGCCAACTTGTCGGGGGGACAACGGCAACGAATTGCGATCGCCCGTACCGTACTCCAACGACCTCGCCTACTGATTCTTGACGAAGCCACTTCTGCTCTCGACTATGACAGTGAACGGCAAGTCTGTCAAAATCTGGCGGATGCCTTCAGAGGCGAAACAGTTTTCTTTATTACTCACCGTCTCACTACCGTCAGAAATGCAGATGTGATTATCATGATGGATCAAGGATCGGTGGTCGAACAGGGCACCCACGACGAGTTGATGGCACTCAAAGGACGGTACTACTGTCTCTACGAGCAACAAGATTCTCAACTGTAGATTTCCCCAGAGGAGATCATCAATACCACCCCGACTTTCCCATCACCCATTACCTAATTGGGACTTATGAAAACGAAAACAAAGTACACAGAAACCTATATTGAACAGCCGATTCTGCTAGAGCGGCCAGTAGTTTGGTCACAAGTGCTGGTGTGGCTACTCTTATTGATTACCTCATCAGGAATCGCTTGGGCGGCGATCGCCAAAATTGAACACGCCGTTCCCGCCCGAGGCCAACTCAAACCCGAAGGCTCAGTCAACGAAGTCAAATCCCCCACCAGCGGCGTAGTCCGAGAAATCCTCGTCAAAGACGGAGATGTAGTCCAAAAAGGAGAACTCCTGATTACGTTTGATCCCACCGCACCAGAAGCCGATATCGGCTCTCTGACTAAACAACAAGCCACCCTCCAAGAAGAAGCAATGATATATGATCGCATTCTTCAAGGGAGCAACCTAGAAGCAGGCCCTCCAGAACTCGCTTCCCTCGCCCGACTGCGGCAAACCTTAATTGCCGAAAATGAATACTACAATGCCCAAATTGATGGTTATAATCCCACCGGCACAGGCAGTAGTGAATTTAATGCCAACCAAGATCGCCTCCTCAGTGCCTCTCGCGCCGAATATCAAACGAGAGTAGAAGCCGCACGGTTAACCATAGCCGAACTAGAAAAGCAAATTAACCAAACTCAACGCCAAGCAGTGGTAACCTCCGAGCGTCTCAATAAGACGAGAGATACTTTAGCGCTCAATCAAAAAACATTAGATCGGATTCGACCCCTGGTAGAAGAAGGCGCCCTCTCCCAACTCCAATATGACCGCCAAGAACAAGAAGTCCTACGATATCAAGATGAATTGGTAGCCAGAGAAGGAGAAATTGAACAACTTCAGTTAGAAGAACAACGGCTACGGGTAGAAAAAGCCCAATCAGAAGAAGCCCTCGCCAATGCAGTCGCTATTTCTGCGAAAGATATCCTCACCAGAGTGGCAGATAATCAACGTCAGATTGCGGAGATTGACTCTCAGTTAGCTCGCGCCCAGATTGAAACGAAAAAACTGTTAGCGGAGGTTGAAGGGGAATTGACAAAAGCTCAACAAGCCCTCCGCTATCAGGAGTTACGCGCACCCGTCAGTGGCGTGGTATTTGATTTACAAGCTAAGCCAGGGTATGTGGCACAAGCCACAGAACGGCTACTTTCAATTGTGCCCAATGAGGCATTAATAGCAGAAGTCTATATCCAGAATCGGGAGATTGGCTTTGTAGAAGAGGGGATGGAGGTAGAGCTAGATGTGTCATCTTTTCCTGCGTCTGAGTTTGGTACGATTCAAGGAACGCTCACCTGGATTGGGTCAGATGCTTTGGAACCGACTCAAGTCCGTCCTTATTACGCCTTTCCTGCCAAAATTCAATTGCAGAAACAGTTTTTTACGATCAATGATCGGCAACTGGATTTGCAAGCGGGGATGGAAATCAATGCGAATATTAAAGTGCGGAAACGGACGGTGTTAAGTTTGCTGACAGAGCAGTTTGATACGAAAATTCGTAGTTTTGAAAAGGTTCGTTAATTGAGTCACGATTGATATGAAGGCGATAGCAACGGATATTCCAGATGTGGTGATTTTGGAGCCAAAGGTGTTTGGAGATGAGCGGGGTTTCTTTTTGGAAAGCTATAATCATGCTCGGTTTCAGGAGGTGACCGGGATATCGGTGAACTTTGTTCAGGATAACCATTCGCGATCGCTCCAAGGGGTACTGCGAGGATTACATTATCAAATCCAACAGGCCCAAGGGAAACTGGTGCGAGCCATTGTGGGGGAGATTTTTGATGTGGCGGTGGATATCCGTAAGAGTAGTCCCTATTTTGGTCAGTGGGTAGGTTGTCTGTTGACGGCTCAGAATCATCGCCAGTTGTGGATTCCCCCAGGGTTTGCCCATGGATTTGTGGTGGTTTCGGAGGTGGCAGAGGTGTTGTATAAGACGACGGAGTATTACGCCCCTGAGTATGAGCGATCGCTCCTATGGCATGATGCAGAACTGGCCATAGACTGGCCCATCGAGGGCCTCGATCTGATTCTCTCCAAAAAAGATCAAGCAGGCAAGCCTTTGTCAACTGCAGAGGTTTATCCATGACTAAAATTTGCGTCACCGGCGCTAAGGGACAGTTGGGGCAAGCACTCATGCTCCAATTAGCCCCCCTAGGAGAGAGGATTGGCATTGACCGCAAAATTCTCGATTTGACCGATTTTCCCGCCCTAGAAGAGTTTTGGGCACAGGTACAGCCCGATGTGGTGATTAATGCCGCCGCCTATACTGCCGTGGATAAGGCAGAAGAGGAAGTGGATGTGGCTTTGCGCGTCAATGGGGAAGTGCCCGCTAAGTTAGCTGAGTTGGCTCGCTCCTCTGGGGCAAAATTGATCCAGATTTCTACTGATTATGTGTTCGATGGGCGCAAAAATCGTCCCTATGTGGAAACAGATGTTACCGATCCTTTGAGTTCCTATGGTCGCTCAAAATGGCTGGGGGAACAAGCGGTACAGAATAGTGGTGCTTGTTTTGCGATTATTAGAACTGCTTGGGTGTATGGGGCAGGAATTACGGGAAATTTTGTGAAAACTATGCTGCGTTTGGGGCGAGAACGGGAAGAGTTGCGCGTGGTTTATGATCAGGTGGGTTCGCCGACTTGGACAGTAGATTTAGCCAGAGCGATCGCCGATTTTATCCCAGAGTTCAATGATCAAACTCAAGGTTTTTACCATTATACCAATAGTGGCGTAACCAGTTGGTATGATTTGGCGATCGCCATCTTTGAAGAAGCCCAAAACTTAGGCTTCCCCCTCAAAATCAAACGAGTCATTCCCATTACCACCGACCAATATCCTACCCCAGCCCAACGACCCGCCTATTCTGTTCTTTCTACCACTAAACTCTCACAACTTCTGGGCAAATATCCACCCCATTGGCGGCAAAGTTTACGACAAATGCTAGAGCAATATATACCCAATAACTTATGAAAGGACTCATACTCTCAGGTGGCAAAGGCACCCGGTTACGGCCGATTACTTATACCGGCGCTAAACAATTAGTCCCCGTTGCCAACAAGCCCATTTTATGGTACGGCATAGAAGGAATTGTCGCCGCTGGAGTCACAGAAATCGGAATTATCATCAGCCCGGAAACGGGAGAAGAAGTCAAAAATACCACCGGCAATGGAGAGCAATTTGGCGCACACATTACCTATATTTTGCAAGAACAACCCGCCGGATTAGCCCATGCAGTCAAAATTGCCCAACCCTTTTTGGGAGACGAACCGTTCATTATGTATTTGGGGGATAACCTGATTCAAAGTGAATTAGCACCCTTTTTAAACCAGTTTAAAAATAACCAGTTAGATGGACTAATATTACTCCGTCCTGTGGCTAATCCGAGCGCCTTTGGGGTCGCCGAAGTAGATGCACAAGGTCGAGTGTTAAAATTAGTCGAAAAACCTAAACACCCCCCCTCTAATTTAGCCTTAGTGGGAGTGTACTTTTTTTCCCCACAAATCCATCAGGCGATCGCCGCCATTCAACCCTCCGCCCGTGGAGAACTAGAAATAACCGATGCCATTCAAGAGCTCATTGATCGCCAAAAACCCGTTGAAGCCTGTCAAATCCAAGGCTGGTGGTTAGATACCGGCAAAAAAGATGACCTCCTAGAAGCCAATCGCATCATCCTCGATACCTGCTTAGAACTAGAAATTCAAGGAAAAATTGATCAATCTAGTCAAATCATTGGCCGAGTAAAAATAGGCGAGGGAACCCAAGTCATCAATAGCACCATTCGTGGTCCCGTTGCCATTGGTCAAAATTGCCATATCGAAAACAGCTTTATCGGTCCCTATAGCAGCATAGCCAGTGGAACTACCCTGATTGAAGTGGATGTAGAACATAGTGTAATCTTAGGAGAAGCTACCATTGACCGCATCCATCAACGTATTGTTGATAGTGTAGTCGGTAGACGAGCTAACCTCAAAGTTGCCCCTCGTCGCCCCACGGCTTTACGATTTATGATCGGCGATGATTGTCAAATTGAATTAGTGTAACCTCAGTTTTGGTTAAGCGATCGCCGTGGCCAGCTAGAATCATTGTTGTAGGGTGAGTTTTCCCTACGGGAATATGAATGAAACCCACCTCACTATAGCTTCATTCTGAAGATAACAGCAAGGATCGGGTTCAATGGCGCGACTTAAATCTTCTCGTTCTAAAAGCAGTGAACCGACATCGATCACTTCAATTTCTAATTCATCAGCGATCGCCTGAATAAAAGGGGTTATTAGTCGATTAGGGACTTCATGCTGTTGTAATGGCATCCTCAGTTCTAATACTGCTTCCTGATCAGCAATTCTCCACCCCCGATCTTCGCCAACATCTGTCATCAGTGCCTGATAGGTTGACCAGCTCACCTTTCGTAAAATGATGCGATTTTCTTGGGAAACTTGTTGTATGGGCGTTAATGTTGGGGTTAGCATCTGCAATGTCCTTAATGGTTTGATTGAGTACCTTTAGACTGAAGAGTGATTATATAGTTTAGTATTGGTTCTCCCAGGCAAGCAGCCCTCTCTCCTGAACTCAGGGTGAATTAAATCAAATTGGATCGTTCTTCCTAGAGCGCTAAAATGTTAAAAATGATTTGATGGGGAGTAATTATGGGTTATCGTATGGATCGCCGCGCCTATGCGGAAACTTATGGGCCGACGGTGGGCGATCGCCTCCGTTTGGCGGATACTGAATTAATCATTGCAGTCGAGCAAGATTATACGCTCTATGGCGATGAAGTGAAATTTGGTGGTGGCAAAGTCATCCGCGACGGTATGGGCCAATCTCCCCTGTCTAATGCTCAAGGAGCGATGGATTTGGTAATTACCAATGCCCTCATTTTAGATTGGTGGGGGATTGTCAAAGCTGATATTGGTATTAAAGATGGCAAAATTGCCAAAATTGGCAAAGCAGGGAATCCCTACATTCAAGATCGAGTCGAGATTATGATTGGCCCAGGAACAGAAATTGTGGCAGGGGAAGGGATGATCCTCACGGCTGGGGGAATTGATAGCCATATTCATTTTATCTGTCCGCAGCAAATTGAAACGGCGATCGCCTCCGGCATCACCACCCTAATTGGCGGCGGCACTGGACCCGCCACCGGCACCAACGCCACCACCTGTACCCCCGGCCCCTGGAATATATACCGAAT
>CAZTRW010000208.1:0-6012 GCA_964616725.1 uncultured bacterium | reverse complement strand
CATCTGGGGAACGAAATAGTCCTTTGGGTAGGAGATGTTGAATTAGGGCAGGATTGAGTAGGACGATGCCAAAGGTAATACACACCAGGATTAGCAGTAAACCAGAGCCAATGCCTAGGGGACTGAGGAAAAAATTAATCTGTTGGCGATCGCCAGCAATGGAGTCTTCTTCCTCTTCTTCGGCCAAACTTCTCAGGAGTTCTTCCGAAGACTCCAAGTAATCTTCTGGGGGGGGAGCTGTCACTAATGACCGATCTTCTGGCACTACAGTACTTTTGGGGTCAACTGATGCTAAGGCGATCGCCTTTTCTTCTGCTCCCTCTGAAACCGGTTGAGTCTCCACCGACTCATCCACAGCTTCCGCAGAGGGAGAAACCGGCGTAGCCGTCTGGAAAGAACTTAATCCTGACTCCTGATCTTTGGCCTTATTTTTTTGACTAACCCCATAACTTTTCAGAGGAGAGACCACTAACCCCTGCCGATGTCGTCGATATCGGGTCAGTTCTTCTTCCAGGCTCACATTCAGGCTGCCTAGCGCTGCTTGTAAAGGTGAGGGAATCGCATCGCTGACGGGAGATTGGGTTAGCTGTTTTCCTGGAAACCGTTGATTCATCAGCAAAGTCTTCAATAGGACCGACCGGATGTACCTGCTTGTAGCTTGCTATCTTATCTCATTTTTCTGTTTATGGATAGGGATCAGTCTGATTTTCTCTTAATCTTGGAAAATCATCAGGCTCCCGGTATAACAAGCCACCCAAATTTGATGAGTTTTCGGGTCGTAGGTAATGCCAATCGGAGCCGCTTCTGTAGGAATAGTCTGTAATACTTTCATGTCCTTAGTCCGCACTTTCGTCAAAGTATCAGAATTATAATTGACTACATATAGAAATTGACTATCTTCAGAGATAACCATGCTACGGGGGGCATTTCCAGTGGAGACTTCCCTGAGAATTTTCCCGGTATTGACCTCCAATTTTCCTACCGTTCCCTGTAAATTGAAGCTCACGTAAAGATAGGGAGCTAAGGGATCTAAATTGAGATGCCGAGGAGTTACTCCCACTTCTTTAAACCACTGAACAGAATAGTCATGGAGATTGATTTTGGCAATATCATCCGATCCCATGATGGCAACATAGGCAAATTCAGACTGGCTATCCACTTCGATCCCTCGCGGATAAGCATCTAGGGGAATGCGTTTAATTTCTTTATTTTGTTGAGTATCGATCGCACTTAAATCCCAACTACACCAATTAGAAACAAGAACGAGACGATTATTTGGCGTAGTCGCTACATATTTAGGGACTGATCCCACCCAAATCACCGCTTCAATGTTCAGGGTTTCGGTATTGATCCGATAGACGGTAGAAGGGTCTAATTGACTATAAGGATCGCAAATATCATCTCCAGGACGATCAAAGCCGGGGCCGTACATTTGATAATTGGATACCCAAGCATATTTGCCATTATGGGAAAAAGCGGCTTCCACGGGAGATCCGCGGAAAGTTCCAGAGTATTGATCGTGACCAAAGGTAGATAAATCAACACGGTCGTCAATGGTGGCGACTAGGTTATATTGCCGATCATAAACGGTGATGGTGTGGGAGTACATCATATTTTGGGCAAAGAATAAACCCTTTCCGGAATGAACAATGGATTTGGGGGAGAGATTACCACGAATGACATGATTGAGTTTTATGGGAGTGGGATCTGCCCAAATGGTTTCTTGAACTTTCTCAAGTTGGTGTTGATACTCTTTAGTGAGGCGAGAGAGTTGGGAAAACTGGGGATGATTGGTGGGAAGGGAGGGGAGGGAGGCGATCGCCTGTTCCCAATGAGATTTTACCTCGCGCCATTGTGCTTTCGTTTGGGCAATCAGGGCCAGTTGAGTAGCCTGATTGACTTCTTTTTGCACCTCTTCCCAGGGATCAATCGTAGGTTCTGGGGCTTGAGTCTCTACTGAACCAGATAATTCCCACTCATACAGTGATTGTACCTGACCTCCTTCTTCTCCTAAAATTGTAACACAGAACACATACATCCCGATCGCAGCAGCAGGTAAGCAAATGGCTAAACAAAAAGATTTAAAGCGCCAGAGTTGTCCAGGTTTACGCCGTAATCCACTGATTCGCTTTTCGGCACGACTCAGAGCATACACTGAGAGAGGAGTCAGTCGAGGAGAGAGGGTGGTAGAGTGTGCTCCCAGTGGTCGAGAAGGAACGTGAGTGACTAATACCATGAGATCAGTGAGGTTTGATGGAGTTGTCAATGAGCGATCATCAAATCCTGGTTTAGGCAGATGGCAACTTTGGGATTATAGCGAATTTTGTGCTCTTTTTTGCCAGGAGCGATCACTAAAATCATCTCATTTTTCCTGACCCACACTGAAACTTAGGGAAATCTCTACCCAAACCAACAACTTCTCCTGGGGAATCGGGTAAAATTTTAACTGCATACTGAGGATCGTCAACCCATGAAAAAAATTTTAATTATCGAAGATGATGCTGATGTTCGCGAGATCATATTAGATATTTTAGAGACAGAAAATTATTTAGGCATTGGGGCAGAAAATGGTTGCCAGGGAATTGAATTAGCGATCGCCCATCTTCCCGACTTGATTATCTGCGATGTCATGATGCCAGAATTAGACGGGTACGGAGTCTTAAAACAACTGCAAAATTATCCACAAACAGCAACAATTCCCTTTATTTTCTTGACCGCTAAATCTACTAAATCTGACCAACGTCAAGGCATGGAATTAGGCGCAGATGATTATTTAACCAAACCATTTATGCGTCAAGAACTTTTGAGTTCTATTACTAGTCGATTAAAAAAACAAGAAATTCAGGCAGAAAAAACAGAAACCAAACTGGATGAGCTTCGCAGTAGTATTGTTCTGTCATTACCCCATGAATTGAGAACTCCCTTGAATGGGATTTTAATCTCTTCAGAACTCTTACAAGAGGACTTAGAGACCATGAACAATCAAGAAATTTTAGAGTTAGTAGAAAATATCCATATTTCTGCTAAACGTCTGAATCGTTTGATTGTTAACTTTCTCCTTCATGCAGATTTAGAACTTATAAAGACCGACAGAAAACGTCTCGAAAGCTTAAAAAAATATACACTCGAATATCCAAGCTTGATTATTAAAGAAATCAGTAAAACCATGGCCAAAAAATGTATAGACTCAAGAGAGTCAGACTTGAATTTCAATCTCCAAGATGCTATCCTGCGGATCTCCAGGGAAAGCTTAATCAAAATTCTGGAAGAAATTCTCGATAATGCTTTCAAGTTTTCTAGACCAGGAACAGAGATCGCGATCGCCAGTAAAAATCAAGGAAATCAATATCATTTAACCATTGGCGATCGCGGCCGCGGCATGACTACAGAACAAATTAATAACTTAGGTGCTTATCAACAATTTGATCGCAAAATTTATGAACAACAAGGCTCAGGTCTCGGATTAGCGATCGTCAAAAGATTAGTCAACTTATATGACGGAAAACTAGAAATCAAAAGCATCCCCCATTCCCACACCACCATCCACATCACCCTACCTACCCTACCAGAAAAACCAGAATCAGGATACACTGGACTAAACTCGCAATCCACTATTAATGGAGTAACTAATGACCCTATTTAACGACAAAGATGAAACCCATCTTCCCTCCGTACTCATCGGCGGAGAATACAATTGGCAAGCCCAAATTAGCGCCATCCAAGCAGAAAGCCAAAAACTCCGCAGATTACGCCAACAATGGACCTCCGAACGCCCCAGTCATCTTACCCATCCCAAACTCAATCCCAAAACTTAAAACCCCACCTTACTCGCATCATCCCATCCCTTAGCCCCACCATGTCTACCCCCCATCGTCAAGCCAACCAATATATCAACCAACTCCTCAGCCAACAAACCCTCAATCAACTCTCCGAGCGACTACACCCCAACCCCAACCCCCTACCCCGTAAATTTCGCGGCTCCTTGCATCTCACCCCCCAACGGGTACAGCAGCATTGGCAACAACTCAACACAACCGACGAAATCCAAGCCACCTTACTAGACAATCAAACCCTATCCCAACTAGAAACCTATCAACAGAATATTGAAAACTTTATTGGCACCGTCAAATTACCCGTAGGTATTGCCGGCCCCCTACGAGTCAATGGACTCTTTGCCCAAGGAGACTATCAAATTCCCCTAGCCACAACCGAAGCCGCATTAGTCGCCTCCTACTCACGCGGCTGCCAACTCATTTCCGAAATCGGAGGATGTCAAGCACTACTACTCAATGAAGCCGTTAATCGCACCCCAGGATTTGCCTTTACTCACTTACAAGAAGTAGGATTATTTCTCGCTTGGGCAATTGGTCAACAAGACGCATTTAAACGTGAAGCCGAAACCACCACACACTACGGCAAACTAATCGATACCCGATTTACCGTAGAAGGGAATCACGTTTATCTCGATTTTCAGTTTACAACAGGAGATGCAGCCGGACAAAACATGGTAACTATCGCCACCGATGCCATTTGCCGCCATATCATCAACCATACCCCCGTAACGCCCCAATATTGGTTTATTGAAGCCAACTTATCAGGAGATAAAAAAGCCAGCGCTCAATCTTTTACTGGAGTACGAGGCAAAAAAGTAACCGCAGAAGTCACCCTCCCCCCAAGCCTAGTCCATCAACGGTTACACACTTCTCCAGCACAAATGGTCAACTACTGGCGGATGTCAGCACTGGGAGGAACCATGAGCGGTACCATTGGCATTCATGGTCATTATGCCAATGGATTAGCAGCACTGTATATCGCCTGTGGACAAGATGCCGCCTGTGTAGCCGAGTCGGCAGTAGGAGTGACGCGGTTTGAGCTAACCGCAGATGGAGGCTTATATGCAGCAGTAACACTCCCTAATCTGATTGTGGGAACCGTGGGGGGAGGTACGGGATTACCAACTCAGCGAGCCTGTTTAGAGATTTTGGGGTTAGCAGGTGCGGGTAAGGCACGAGCCTTCGCTGAAGTTTGTGCGGGGTTAGCCTTGGCAGGAGAATTATCGATTATTGGCGCATTATCGGCAGGAGAGTTTGTGCAAGCTCATGCCAGGTTAGCACGGGAGCGTTGAGCTTAAATCAATAGACAATTTCAGTTGAGAGTTGAATATAATCAGATTTATGACCTTCAACATTAACTCCCAATTAACCAAGAATTAATCTCAGAGAACCCCATGGAATTCATCAGTCCCAAAACCGATTTTGCCTTTAAGCGTATCTTTGGCTCTCAAGAAAGCAAAGATATCTTGATTAGCTTCTTAAATGCTCTCATCTATGAAGGGATGCCAGAAATCACAGACTTGGAAATTCTCGATCCCTATAACCAGGGAGAAAGTGTCGGAATTAAAGATACTTATCTAGATGTGAAAGCAGCATTAAATAATGGTACAACTGTCTTGATCGAAATGCAAGTTCTTAACGTTCCTGCATTCAAACAGCGTGTATTGTATAATTTGACTAAAACCTATGGCAATCAACTGAGTGTAGCTCAAGCCTATGTGAGACTACGCTCTGTCATTGCTTTAACTATCGTAGACTTTCCCCTATTTCCAGAGGTTGAATCGATCATTACTCGATTTACTTTGAAAGAAGAGAGGTTTTTATTTGATTATCCAGGAGAACAGATAAAAATGATCTTTGTGGAACTGAGAAAATTTCATAAAACCTTGGAAGAATTGGATACTTTAACAGATAGATGGATCTATTTCTTGAAAGAAGCTCCAAATTTAGAGATAATTCCTAGTCGTCTGCAAGAAGTCCCAGAAATTGGTAAAGCATTGGGGATAGCGAATCGAGCCAATCTGAACCAAAAAGAATCAGAAGAGTTGCATAGGCGAGAACTATTTTTGCTGGATCAACAGGGTTATGTGGTGCAAGCCAGAGCAGAGGGACTGGAACAGGGGCTGGAACAGGGGCTGGAACAGGGGCTGGAACAGGGGCTGGAACAGGGGTTGGAAAG
>CAZTRW010000207.1:0-6019 GCA_964616725.1 uncultured bacterium | reverse complement strand
ACTCAAGCCCACCAGAACGCAAGGAAGGAAGGTATATCCGAGTTCTTCTGCAGCGGCACGGGGTGACCAATGAGGATTGAGGGGCAAGGGTAGGAGGGCGGGTGCATGGGCGCAAGGGATGCGAAAGGTGCGGACGACCAGATGAGAGATAATGGCTTCTAGACCGGCGATCGGATCTACTCCTTGTCCTTGGCGATAGTTTTGTAGTTGTTGGCTCTCCGTGTCGTCGGGAAATCGTGCTACTACGGCAATGGCTTCAGCTTTGGCGTGGTGAATGAGGGTTTCTGCGGCTCTGAGGAGACTATCGGGATTTTCCAGGGTTCCCCAACTGGCTTGACTGTCTCCTTGCTTGAGGGCTACTTGCAAGGGGGCATCGGTAACTACGGGGGCAGTGATGTCTAGTCCGAGGGTAGCACGTGCGGCATCAGCGACTTGCAGATGGCGATCGCGTAGGTCAGTTTCCATCGCTTGGTCTAGGATCAAACCAATGCGGTTGCCATGGACAGGGCGGAGTCCCCAGTGTCCGGCAGCAAATTGATCGAGGCTATAGCCTTCCACATAGAAAGCGTTGGGGATTGGCCAGTAGAGAGATGCTCCATTGAGCACATTAGGATGCGTAATCAGGCGATCACTTACGGAGGCGATCGCTCTGGCGATCGGTAAACCATCCCCTGCATAACCCCCAATTGCCGCCCCAATCCCTGTGGGAATAATCAGGACAACCGTGTAAAGACGACTACTCACACCGGCTGAATCACCACCGCTTCTACCGTAGCCGTTTGTCGCTCCTCATTCACCACCGTCACCGCCCAACGCAGAGGTTCTCCCCGCTTGGCTAACTCAGCTTCAATAGCCTGATGCAGTTGATTTGGGGTTTCTTGTAACTCGATTTCAGCAGTAATAAAATGGGTAGTCATAGTAGTGGAGTGTAGAAGTGGATAGGAAGAGCAGGATTTGCCCCATAAACAACCATCTATTTTTTAGTAGTACCAAACTGAAGGTCGTATACTTCGTCTTCTTTTTCCGTAATTAACTTAATATTCGATTGGGGATAGGCAGAGCAGAGCAAGGCATAACCTTTTTGCCGCAGCTCCGGACTCAATCCCATAGCATCATTTTCATCACGATAGCTCACCGTTCCCTCTGTCAGCAGCACAGCGCAGGTTTCACACACCCCAGATAAACAAGATTGAGGTAAGTCTAATCCCTCTTCATTCGCTACTTCAAGAATTTTGCGGTTTTGGGGCACTTGCAGGGTATAGGTTTCACCTTGATGATTAATTTCTACAGTATAGGTTTGAGTCATATCAGGGTCTGGTGAGATTACCGTCAATAGAAAAGGAGATATCGTTGAACAACAGTTTACCATACACACATGATTGTCCAATACGCAAGGGTATGAGCAGGGAAACGGGGAGTTAGATTAAATCAAAGTCCCTCTCCCAAGTGGGGAGAGGGCGATACTGGCTACTGTAGGGAAAGGCTTTAACTTAACACCCAGTTCACTAAAGAGCGCACCGGAAAACCGGTTGCACCAGGGTTATGATAGCGATCTTCTTTTTCCGTCCACACAGGTCCTGCAATATCCAAATGCATCCAGGGAGTTTCTTTAATAAACTGCTTTAAGAATAGAGCCGCAGAAATAGAACCTCCTGCCCGTGCACCAGTATTTTTCATGTCGGCAACAATGGATTTCATGCTATCAAAATAGCTTTCTTCGAGGGGCATTCGCCAGAATTGCTCACCGGAGAGTTCAGAAGCTTGGAGAAACTCGGCAGCCAGGGGATCATGGGCAGTCCATAAACCAGCAATTTTATCGCCTAAAGCAACTACGCAAGCCCCCGTGAGGGTGGCTAAATCGACGATCGCCTCTACGCCCAACTGTTCCGCAAACACTAAGGCATCTGCTAAAGTAAGACGGCCTTCCGCATCGGTATTATTCACTTCAATAGTTTTGCCATTAGAGGCTTTAAGAATATCGCCGGGATGTAGGGCGCGACCGCTAATCATATTTTCGGTCACGGCTGAGATAAAATGAACTTCAACATCCGGTTTCAGTTGGGCGATCGCCTTAGCCGCACCGAGCGTCGCCCCAGCACCTCCCATATCCGTTTTCATCATCTCGATACTACTACCGGCTCCCGCTTTAATATTCAACCCGCCTGAATCAAACGTTAATCCTTTGCCCACAATGGCTAACTTCCGGCGGGGCGTGCCTGGGGGAGTATAGGTAAGATGAATAAACTTGGGCGGCAAATCAGAAGCCTTAGCTACGCCCAAAAAGGCTCCCATGCCTCGTTTTTCACACTCCTCTTCCTCTAGAATCTCACAAACCAAACCATATTCAGTGGCGATCGCCACCGCCGTTTCCGCCAAAGTCACCGGAGTCACCTCATTGGCCGGAGCTGCCACCAATTCCCGTGCTAAAATCACCCCAGAACAAACTATCTGAGCTTGCTCAATTGCTTTCTCCACAGCGCCTAAACCCAACAACTCTACCCGTTGTAGCTCAGGTGGCTTCTCTTCTGGTTCCGACTTAAACCGAGTATCCTGATGCAGAGCTAAGGTAATCCCTTCCACCATCGCCTTTGCCGTCGCTACCCCATCCTCCTGCCAGCGAGGAAACGCCATCCCCAGAGCCTCGCAGCGCTCCTTCTGAGCCAACTTTGCCCCCGCTGCCGCTCCTCGCCGCAACGTTTCCAGAGACAACTTCTCGGCTTTTCCCAATCCTACCAAGATCAACTTTCGAAAAGGCCCATTTCTGCCCAAGCGGATAAACGCCGTACTCCCTTCTTTACCCTTAAACCGAGTATCTTGGATTAAGTCAGCCAGGGCACCATCGAGTTGGTCATTGAGGGCAGCCAAATCTGCCGTCAGATCAAGTGCGTCTTCAAATAAGGCCAAGGCAAGAGCCTCTCCCCTCCATTCTAACCGTGGCGTATCTGTGGATTGAACTTCCATCGTAATTGGTTTTGAATATACCGTTTCCTTTGATCAGTATTGCTTAAAATGACCGGGATGGAAATTTGAGATTAAGATTAATCTGAGTAGGCTGTTAAGGATGAAACTTGCGCCCTAGCTCCTTACGTCTCCTTGATGTTCTTATCTGTTGCCAGTTTCTTTACCATGTCTAACGTTAAACCGACTCTTGTTATCTTATGGGCGATCGCAGGCATTGGTGTCGGCACAATGGTGGTAGGAGCGATCCTCCGTCAAATTCCCCTAGAGCGCTACATTCCTGAGCCGGTTGAATCTTGGTTTCCCACTGCCCACCAGCCTCCCATCACCGAGGCGCTAGTTTCTGCCCCCTTTAGCCAATCCCAGATCCCTCGGTTAGTGCCATTGCCGGTAGCACAGCGCCAATCTGATTTAGAAGCCTTAGCCCAACAACGCCAAACCCCCGACAGTTGGCGTGCCCGCTATTTGCTGGCCATGGATTACTTAGGACAAAATCAACCGGAAAAGGCGATCGCCCTGTTAGCCGATCTAGAGAAATCTTACCAGATTTTAGCTCCCCACATTATCGCCAAACGTGCGATTGCCTATCAACGGCTCGGCAACAACCGGCAAGCACAACAGACTTGGCAAGCCTTGCTCAAGAGCTATCCAGATGCCCCTGCTGCTGCCGAAGCCTTATTTGAATTAGGGAAAACCAATCCCCAGTTGTGGCAAGAAGCGATCGCCCAATTCCCGGCTCATCCCCTTATGGTGGAAATTGCTACGAATCAACTGGCAAAAACGCCCAATTCCTTACCCCTGTTGCGTCTCTTAGCCAAACACGCACTCTACCAACCCAACTATACTCAAATTCTAGATCGTCTTACCCAGAACTATAGCACTGAACTGACCCCAGAAGATTGGGAGGCGATCGCCTTTGGCTACTGGGAAAAACTCGACTACGCTAAAGCGGGTGCTGCCTATGCCAAAGCAACCGCCACCCCCAAAAACCGCTATCGCGCCGCCAGGGGATTACAACTCGGAGGTAATACCACCGCCGCCAAAGTCGCCTATCAACTCCTGTATACCAGCTATCCCAACGCCCAAGAAACCGCCCAAGGCTTAATTCACCTCTCGCGATTAGTAGATCTCAAACCCGCCCAAGAGTATCTTACTATCGTCATTAATCAGTTTCCCCACAAAGCACCAGAAGCCTTAATCGAGCAAGCTAAAGTCTTAGACGCACTCAAAAGCACTCAGTCTGCCACCCAAGCACGACAATCCCTCTTGACTCAGTATAGTACCTCTGAGCCAGCCGCCCAACTACGATGGCAACAGGCACAGCGGGAAGCAGACACAGGCAATATTCTCCAAGCTTGGCGACTGGCACAGGAAATCACCGCCGAAAATCCAGAGAGCGAGTACGCACCAGAAGCCGCATTTTGGGTAGGCAAATGGGCGCAACAATTAGGCAGAGACGGTGATGCTAAGGCTGCTTTTGAATATGTCCTGAAACGCTATCCTCACTCTTATTATGCTTGGCGATCGGCCTTTTTTCTCGGTTGGAATGTGGGTGACTTTACCACCGTGCGCTATCTCGAACCTCAATTAAAACAACTGCTGCCTCGTCCTCTTTTACCCACCGGTTCTGATACCTTAAAAGAACTCCATCAATTGGGACAAGATCGAGACGCTTGGGAACTCTGGCAAGTCGAATTTACCCAAGTCATGGCACCTACCGTAGCGCAACAATTTACCGATGGCATCATGCGTTTAGGAGTGGGGGATTATTTAGACGGTATTTTTATGCTCGAAAGTCTCCAATGGCGCGATAATCCTGACGATCAAAAAATATACCAGTCTCTGTACCAACAACTTCCTTACTGGCAAGCGCTATATCCCCTTCCCTATCTCGAATTGATTCAAAACTGGTCACAACAACGACAACTTAACCTGCTGTTAGTCACTGCCCTGATGCGTCAAGAATCTCGGTTTATGCCCCAGATTCAGTCCAGTGTGGGCGCAACGGGACTAATGCAAGTGATGCCAGAAACGGGAGAATGGATTGCTGATAAAATTAACTTATCGAGTTATCAATTGGACAATCCCAATGATAATATTAAGCTCGGTACTTGGTATTTGGATTATACGCACCGAGAATATAATCAAAATTCCCTATTAGCCGTTGCCAGTTATAATGCTGGCCCAGGAAATGTCGCCGATTGGATCAATCGATTTGGCTTTCGCGATCCCGATCAATTCGTGGAAAAAATTCCTTTCCCGGAAACCTATGGGTATGTGAAATCGGTGTTTGGAAACTACTGGAACTATTTGCGGTTGTATAATCCAGAGGTGGCCCAAAAGCTTGCTAAACTAAGGTAGGACTGAAGCAGTCCTATCAGCAACAGCCCAAAAACTCTATTTTCTCTGTTGTCTATTCGCCTAATACTACACAAACTAGCCCCAATCTCAACGTCTCAATTATGCCTACGGTTGAATATAATCTAGAATTTTGGTCAAAATATAACTGGTCAAGTCAAGGGGATGAGTGGTCTCATGCCTGGGGAGGGACTGAATTTTTGTGGTGGGGAACAATTTACCCACGAATTCAAGCGTTTATTCCCACAGGAACGATTTTAGAAATCGCGCCTGGCTATGGTCGATTTACTCATTATTTCAAAGATTATTGTCGAGAATTGATCCTGGTAGATTTGACCGATCGCTGTATTGAGATTTGTCAACAACGCTTTGCAAATTGTCCCCATATCAAGTATTATGTGAATGATGGTAAATCCCTGGAGATGATTGGTGATCGCTCCCTTGATTTCGTCTTTAGCTTTGACTCTTTAGTCCACGCCGAATCAGATGTAATCCAAGCCTATTTAATGCAACTCGGTCAAAAACTTAAACCCCAGGGAGCCGGATTTATCCACCATTCCAATATCGGTTCTTTCAAAGATGAATCCGGCCAGCTTCCCTTTGACAATATTCATATGAGAGCCGAAAGTATGACAGCCGATCACTTTGTCGAATATTGTGACCAAGCCGGGTTAAACTGTTTGAGCCAAGAATGGATCAATTG
>CAZTRW010000206.1:0-6035 GCA_964616725.1 uncultured bacterium | reverse complement strand
GGGGAGACATTGGCACGTTAGCCATTGATCCGACAACCTCTCAAGTAATTGACAAAGTAGGGGCTGATATTGCTCCCGGTGCGCGGGAAGTGTTAGACCGCACTACAGGAGCCTTGGTTCCTTGTGATAAAATTAACTGTCTCTATGCTCTCAATGGGATTAATCATGCTCCCTATGCTGCCTTTGGGGGATGGTCAGGAGCGATTAATGGGGCCAGTGAGGAGAACATTAAAGCAGCAGCTTATCACTTTTTATCCTACATGAGTCAACCGGCTCAAGCCAATGTGGATGTTACCATTGGAGCCACAGGCTTTAATCCCTATCGGTTTTCCCAATATTCCAGTCGGGATCTCTGGCTGAAGGCGGGGATGAGTGCTCAGGCGGCTCAAAAATATTTAGGGGCGATCGGATTAAGCTTGAGTAGTGCTAATGTAGTTTTAGATTTGCGGATTCCTTACAATCACCGCTATCAGCAGGAAGTTCTTGATCGCACACTCGCTGCTTATTTGCAAGGAGAAATTACTACTGAGCAAGCTATGGTTCAAATTGAGCAAGGTTGGGAAAAGATTACCAATGAAGTGGGGCGCTCTACACAACAGCAAGCCTATCAAGCCAGTATTGGGGTTAAGTAACGGTGAGAGGAAAGCATTTTCCACCGTCAGAGCCAATCGCTCGTCGGTTGCCTGTCATGCACCAGTGGAGTTTAAGCGCCAAGTTAACAGTGGCGTATTCCCTGTTAATTACATTAGTGGCTGGCGCTTTAACGTTGAGTTTGTATTTACAGTTTCACACCGCCCAGCGACAGGGGATTCGGGAGCGCCTACGGGATATGGTGGCTCTGTCTGTTCCCCAAATTGATAGTGATTTTCATACTCTGATTGCCACACCGGGCGATCGCTTCAGTTCCTACTATCAAATTACCGAAGAACGCCTCAAAAACCTACAAGCCGTGAGCGATGCCATTAACCGCATCTATACCTTGCGGGAAACTCCCACCGGCGAAATCACCGTGATTATGGACTATGCTCCCCCACCCGCCTTCACCCGCCCGATTGGTACTCCCTTAGTTCCCCTTACTCCTTTGTTACAAAAAGGGCTTGGGGCTATTCAAGCACCAGTAGTCGAAACTCACTTCTCAGTGAATGAATCTGGAGCGATCGCGATCTACGGTTATGCTCCCCTGATCGACTCTCTCGGTCGTTTCGATGGAGTTTTAGCGATTGAACTCAATGCCACTGAAGTCAGAGCCAGGGAAGAGCGAGCACGGGCGATCGCTACCTTCACTTTTTTTACCGGACTCCCCCTCGCCCTATTCCTGGGATGGTGGTTAGTGCGCCATCTCACCACCCCCATTACCGAATTAGCCGCTGCTGCCGACTCCCTCGCCCAAGGAAAGCGAGAAGCGATCGTTCAAGTTCGCAGTCACGACGAAGTTGGACTTTTAGCTGAAACCTTTAACCGCATGAGTCGGCAACTCAAAGTTAGCTTTGAAACCCTCGAAGCCCAAGTCGAGCAACGCACCGCCGCCTTAGCCCAAGCCAATCAAGAAATTACCACCCTCAACCAGCGCTTGCAAGCCGAAAATTTGCGGATGGGAACAGAATTAGAAGTAACGCGAAAACTCCAACAAATGATTTTGCCCAAACCGGAAGAATTAACCCAGGTTCTAGGTTTAGAAATTGCCGGATACATGGAACCGGCTGCCGAAGTAGGCGGAGACTATTACGATATCTTTGAGCAAAATGGTCGTATTAAAATTAGTATCGGCGATGTGACTGGCCATGGCTTAGAAAGTGGTGTGGTCATGATTATGGTACAAGCTGCTGTCCGTGCTCTTTTAGCCAATAATGAAACCAATCCAGTTCGGTTTTTAGAAGCGCTTAATCATACTATTTATAGTAACATTAAACGTATGAAATCAGATAAAAATTTGACTTTTATGCTCCTAGATTACTACGAAGGGAGCTTGAAGCTCAGTGGACAGCACGAAGAAATAATTATTGTTCGTGCTGGCGGACTCATTGAGAGAATAGATACCATTGACCTAGGGTTTCCCCTCGGTTTAGATGCCTCCATTTCCAAGTTTATTGCCGAAGCAAACATTAATCTTCAACCCAGAGATATTGTGGTACTTTATACAGATGGCATTACAGAAGCAGTCAATCTTGAGGGCGTACACTACGGAGTCAACCATCTTTGTGAAATCTTAAGCCACAACTGGCAAAAGTCTGCTGAAGAGATTCGACAGTGCGTCATTGCCGATGTTTGGCAGCATATCGGACAACAAAAAGTTTATGATGACATTACGTTATTAGTGTTAAAACAACGATAACAGTTCACTTTAATTTTCCTAAGCCTATGACTGGTGAATTTTCCTTAAAATCTCCCATTCCCCATGCTACCCCATTGGCAGCAATAGATGGATCAGGATTGGGGAATAAATGGCAGCAAGAGCTAGAAGCCTTGCATCAGCAGATTGCCATTTTGAAGCAAGAAAAATACGATCTGGAAGTTTTGCTAGAAAATACTATTGAACATTCTGACGCAGTAGAGACCCTCTTGCATGAATCTAATCGCCAGTTGCGAGCAGAAATTCTGGAGCGCAAAGGGGTTGAGAGAGAACTGAAACGCTCTAGAGCGGAACTTCAGCGTCTTTTGGATAGGGTTTCTAGAGATAAGCAGGATTTAGAAATTATTTTGGAGACGATTACAGAGCATGGGGATTTTATTGAGGAGCAAACCCATCAAGAGAGTATTCATGATAGCTTAACTGGGCTGTATAATCGCCAGTATCTGGAACATTGTCTGGAGCGGGAAATCCATCGCGCTCAACGCCAAAAAGGAGTTCTGGCGGTAGTGATGATTGACATTGATTATTTTAAGGTGTTTAATGATACGTTTGGTCATGATGCAGGCGATCGCGTACTTCAGTGTGTAGGCAAATGCTTGCAAGATCAAGTTCGGGATATAGGCATCGCTTGCCGCTATGGTGGAGAAGAATTAACCTTGGTGCTACCTCACTATCCACCAGCACAAGCCCAATCGGTAGCAGAGCAGACTCGTCAAGCGATCAAAAACTTAGAAGTCTGCCATCGAGGTAAACTGCTCGCGCCTATCACTATTTCCGCTGGAGTCGCCTGTTATCCTGAACAAGGTCAAACGCTACTGGAGGTACTGAAAAGGGCAGATTTAGCCTTGTATCAAGCCAAAAACGAAGGTCGCGATCGCGTGGCGATCGCCACCTAAACCTCATCTCAACTCAACATTCACTGTACAATAAAGCCGAACCACTATGATTTCCCCCTATCCCAGGAGTAAACACACAACCCTACCTAATTTGGAGCGCACACCATCGAAACCACACAACGGGTAAAGGTTAACTCAACCATGACAGACGTTTTTGGAGACTATCTCGAATTCCTGCCCGAAAGTCCAGAATACCTAATTATTGGATTTTCTCCCAGTTCCGTACCCCTAAAGCAGCGTTGGCGTAACAATGGCTTATCCGCCGATTTTCTGGCGGACTACCTCACTACCTTTTTCCCTGCCAAGGACGATATCACGGAACAACAGCAATCTGAAGTCAGGAGTGCTGTAAGTTACATTGCCAATGAATTGTTAGAAAACGCCATGAAATTCAACGATGAAACCTCAGAACTCCCCATCAGCATTCGGCTCCAAATTAGATCGGACAAAATTATATTTATGACCTCTAATAGCATTCCCGCTAAAAATGTAGCAAAATTCAAAAGTTTTCTCCAAAAGTTATCCGAAGTTGATCCGTCAACTCTCTACCTTCAGCGCTTAGAGGAAATCGCTAAAGATGACTCTAACTCAAACTCAGGCTTGGGACTACTGACTATGCTCAATGACTACTTCGCAAAACTCGGCTGGAAATTTGAAACAGTTCCTGAATACCCCGGTGTGGTGAAAGTAACAACCATGGTACAGCTTGCCATCTAGCTTCTTAGTTTCGCTAGTAATGACCCCCTGCTCAAATAGGTACAAGGAGAGTTAATCAATGGCTATTGAACCCATCAAGACGATTAAAACTGACGATTACAAAATTGATTATTATGAAGACACTAAAACCATTAGTTTTCAAGGGTCTTTACGTTTAAGCGGCATGGAAGAATATGCTCCTATCATTGAGATGTTAGAGGGTTTAGCAGAACAAGAACCAGAGGTGATTACTCTAGATCTCTTCGAGTTAGACTTTCTCAATAGCTCAGGAATTAGTATGCTCTCTAAGTTCGTCATTAAAATCCGCCAAGTGAAAAATATTAGTATGGTTGTTAAAGGATCTAAAAAAATTCCTTGGCAAGGAAAATCCCTGAAGAACTTACAACGTTTAATGCCTTCCCTCACCTTAGAGATTGAATAAGATTTGCACCCTATGCTCTCTCAATATCATCGTAACTTAGTCGGTTACGGTCAACATCCTCCCCATCCCAAATGGCCCGATCAGGCTCGCATCGCGGTTCAATTTGTGATCAATTATGAAGAAGGTGGAGAAAACTGTATTCTTCATGGTGATTCCCATGCAGAGGCTTTTTTGTCAGAAATGGTGGGAGCAACTGCCTTGGAGGGGGTGCGAAATATGAATATGGAATCAGTGTATGAGTATGGTAGCCGTGCGGGATTTTGGCGACTGTATCGTCTTTTCACCGAGCGTCAAATCGAAGTGACGGTGTATGGCGTGGCGATGGCGTTAGAGCGAAATCCAGAAGCAGTGGCAGCAATGTTGGCAGCGAAGTGGGAAATTGCCTCTCATGGTTATCGTTGGATTGACTATCAGCATATTAGCCCAATCACGGAGCGATCGCACATTCAAACCGCGATCGAAATCCATACTCGCGTCACCGGATCACGGCCCCTCGGCTGGTACACTGGGCGTGTTAGCCCTCAAACTCGCCAATTAGTGGTAGAAGCAGGCGGATTTCTCTACGATGCCGACAGCTACGCCGATGATTTACCCTATTGGATCATGGACTATGGCCCGCCCCATCTCGTCATTCCCTACACCCTTGATGCCAATGATATGCGATTTGCCACCTACCAAGGCTTCAATAGTGGCGATCAATTTTTCACCTATCTTCGAGATACCTTCGACCTATTGTACGCCGAAGGAGAACACACTCCCAAAATGATGAGTGTTGGACTCCACAGTCGGTTAGCCGGAAGACCCGGCAGAGCCGCCCCATTAGCTCGCTTCTTAGATTATATTCAAACCCAGGAACAAGTGTGGATTTGTCGTCGCCTGGACATTGCTCGCCATTGGCACAAATATCATTACCCCAACGAGTGATAGGCTTTCCATTCCATTCCTGACTATCCCTCTTCTGTCACTCTGGGAAAACCCTTGTCTTGACTGAATTCTAGAACTATTGCAGGGTCAGCGATCGCGACGGTTTTTCCTAACAGAAACTCAAAAATCTAGTCAGATCGGCTAATGTTTCTCTCTATAGGGGATACAGCGATCGCGATCACCCTTCGTATCTCGCACAATAATTTGGGACTGACCAAAATCCAAATCCTTGACCCGCAAACGTAACCCTTCCTTAATCCGTAGACCTGAACCATAGAGCAACCTGGCAATGAGTTGGGGCAGGCCATCCATATATTGTAAAAGCCGGAACACTTCATCCACCGTTAACACCGTGGGCAAATGTTTCGATTGCTTCGCCCTAACCGCCTCGATCGAATTTCCCAACGGTTGTTTGAGGACATGGCGGTAGAGAAAAAGCAACGCACTGAGCGCCTGATTTTGGGTTGAAGCCGAAACATTTCCATCCACTGCTAAATGGGTCAAAAATGCCTCCACTTCTGCTTCCCCCATCTCATTGGGATGGCGCTTTTGGTGAAACAAAATATATCGCCTGACCCAATCAATATAACTCTGCTCCGTACTGTAGGCATAGTGTCTGGTTCGCAACGTATCTCGAACTTGTTCAAGCAGTTTTTTGGGCTTAGAAATTTCGATTGTGCATCAAAGGATAGTGGGGTAAATCGCAATATCATGCCAACTCCAAGCT
>CAZTRW010000205.1:0-6059 GCA_964616725.1 uncultured bacterium | reverse complement strand
GAGAGGGATTGGGGGTGGGGGCAGGGATTGGAGTGGGAGTGGGATCAGAGAGAGGCGCAGAGGCAGAGGAAATCGTGGGAATGAATGCAGTGGGTAAGGGTAAGGTAATACTGACACCGGATGGGGAGGAAGTGGGGGTGGGGGTAGCAGTGGACGTAGTAGTGGGGTCATCAGTAATAATTTGAATCGTTCCCAAGGTTAAGGAGGTGGCTAATTCCTGAGTGGGATTGAGGGTAAATTCACCGGTGGTAATGGCTCCAGCCGTTCCATTGACGGCTCCGTTACCAATGACGAAGGGTTGGATGGGATTATTTAACGCCCCTCCCTGATGGCGCAGTTCGATGGTTCCTCCTCCAAGTCCTCCAGCAGTGGAGATGCTGGCATTGATGCCATTACTATTGAGAAAGGTGCTGGTGGCTTGGAAGAATCCGCCAGTCGATTCGGCAAAGACGTTACCACCGGTGCCGTTATTTCCGCCTTGGGCATTGATAAAGCTGACTTGGATGTTGCCGATGGGGTCAAGGAAGACGGAACCGCCGTTGCCTGTGGTGGCACTGGAATTGATTGCTCCGGTGGTAATGGCGACTTGTGCTTGGAGGGTGATATCGCCTCCGCTGGTGTCTCCAGAGGTGTTGAGGTTTCCGGTGGTGATGCTGCCGGTGGGACTGAAGAGGTTGAGGTTACCACCGCTGCCGGTGGGATTGACGGTGCTGAGGTTGCCGGTTTGGAGGTTGCCTTGATTGCTGGTGAGGGTGAGAGATTGGCCGTTGGTGGTGATGTCGCTGGTGATGAGGTTGTTCAGGGTGGTGATGGAGAGGGGAGCGCCTTCTTTGAGGATTTGACCTCGAATTTCGAGACGGTTGAGGGGAGTGGTTTGGCCGATATCGTTGAGGGTAATGTGTCCCGTCCCTGAGTCTAGGGTGAGGGCAAAGTTGCCGTCAATGGTACCGGAGAGAGTGAGGTTGCCGTCGCCGCTGCTGGTGCTGAGGGTACTGTCTGCGCCTAGGGTGAGGGGACTGGCGATCGCAATAGGATTATTGTTTGTGGTAATATCTCCCTTGAGAATAACCTGTGCTGCTTCTAGGGCGATCGATGCATCATCTTCCCCTGAAATAGCCCCACTAATCGTTTGCACTCCCCCCGTTTTTAACACCACAGGATCTGCAAACCCCAAAGAACCCTCAGTCAACAACTCTCCAGAAAGATTATTTCTCCCTACCACAATCCCCTCAAAACCATTCTGCCAAAAACCAATTTCCGTTGCCGTCAAAGCCAACGTTTGCAGATCATTACTATCCGTTCCCCCAACTTGAATCCTCTGACTATCCGTAAACGGCTCAACTGTTAACAAGCCCGTTCCAGCCACCACAGCATTAAAATTAATTTCATCCCCCACTAGCGTCAGGCTCCCCAACGGACTTGTCCCACCCACCGCTCCACCAAACCCAATCATTCCCCTCCCCGTTTCTACCCTCAGATTTTGCTCCCCAGAAGCACTTCCCTCCACCGTACCACCAAAAGCAATATCACTATTAGTCGCCTTGAGCGTAACGCTATTTCCCAACACTACTCCATCACCATAAATTTGACTTCCCGTAGTATTTACCTCTCCATTCAGTTCTGTAATCCCTCCCGCATCTGTCGTAACTTGCGCCGCATCCACCGTACTCCCAAATCGAGTTAAACCACCACTATTAATATTCAGATTCCCCAAAGTATTCAAATTACCTACCGCCTCAGAAAAAAGCAAATTTCCTGTCCCTAAATTCAGCGTTAAATCCTCAGTCCCATTCACCGTTGATTCAAACCCAATCTCCCCATGATTACTCTCCAGAACCACGGAATTTTGCAGAACCACTGCATCCTGATAAATTTGCGACTGTTCTGTGGTGATATTATCCCCAATCTCCGTTGTTCCCTCAGCATCAGTAGTCAACTCCCCTGCCTTCACTTCATCCTCAAACCCTGTCGTACCAGAGCTATTAACTGTGACAGTCTCTAAAGGCGTAATATTTCCAACTTTCCCCTTAAATATCACATTACCCGTATCTGCATTTACCGTCAGATTTTCAGCACCATTCACCGTATTCTGTAGCTCCACTAATCCCCCATTGCTATTCAAACTCACTCCATTTACCAAATTCAGAGGATTCTGAATTTGCAACATACCATTACTCGTTAAATCCCCATCCACTCCCAGAGTTGCTGTCCCTTGAAGAATCAATTGACCAGCACTTTGAACCCCACTTACCCCGGCAACCGTTCCCAGAGTATTAGGAAAAACATCAAAATCCAGAAATGTGCCACCAAAACGACTAATTGCCGCTAAAACACTATTATTATTTCCTTGAATTTGAAACGGATTAGTTACTGTCCCAATCGTTTCAGCATCTAGGAGCACTTGACCATTGATAATCGCTGAATTCACGGTAGGATTTAATAAATCCCCAGTTGCAATAAATTGACCTACCTGATTACTCCCTAAAGTTAAGCTATTGACAAAATCAATGGTTTGCCCTTTCACCACAAAAGTATATTGTCTTTCTGCAAAACCATTCGTACCATTTTCATTACTCAAATCAAACGGCTCTAAGAGAGTTTGCACCGTCACTGTGCCCGTGTTTTCAATAGTAACTGTCCCAGTAGTTTGAATATGCTTGGCAAGTTCTGTATTGTTAAAGCTAAACACTCCTGGTTCATCTTTTCCCAGCATCATCGAAGCATTAGGATTAACTTGCTTAAAGGTAATATTGTTACCTGAAGTAGAATTAATCAGACAACAATCTAAATTGACATCTGCTGCCGTTATGGTTAAGTCTCCTTGCAGAAACTGATTGCGATTAAGGATAAATGCCCCTCCCGCCTCAATGTCTAGAGGATTAGTATTCGCCGCTAGTAGACCAGCAATACTAATATTTCCTGTTGCTTTTAAAGATATGGGATCTTTGAAAATAGCAGTAGTCGTTTGTGCTCCAACCCGTTCCAGTACCGTTAAGTCCCCATTAGTGGATTCAATGGTAATTGAATTAAATCCATTTTGGAATAAATTAATTTCCTCACGATTTAAGAATGTAATATAACCAAAATCATCGGCTCCGATTTCAATAGTTGGAGATTGACCTTGGATCAGCAAATCTCCTGTCCCACCAATTGCTTGTGTAATATAAGGAGACTTAGTATTAATTGTAATATCACCGCTACCAGACTGAACTTCTCCCAGAAAATATAAGGAGATAAATCCGCCATTAGTTATGGTATTTAGGCTAATATCTCCACCGCCAGAATTGAGCGTACCAGACAGATAAATTCCTCTACCACCATTGCTTGTACCATTGAAATTTATCTCTCCTCCTTCAGAAGTAATTGGGTCTTGAATGGTAATTCCGTCTGAGGGGCCTAAACTATTCCCACTGAGAGTAATTTGCCCACCACCAGAGTTTAAGGGTGCGTCGATTAGAATACCAATTCCTGTGCTGGTTCCTGTCATTTGAATATTGCCACCTCTGGTAGAAATATTCTGGGAAACACTGATGGTCTCTCCCTGGGCTTGAAACATTAAGTTTAAGGAATCAGGGGTGGTTGTATTACTATCAAAAATTTGACCGTTGATAAAAATACCGCCAGCGGCATCTAGGGTTAAACTGCTATTACTCGTGCCATTAAAGTCTAAGTTTGTGGATAAAGTAATGTTGCCTAATTGAGTACCTCCAGTGCCTGTGGAAATTTGGACGCTAGAGCTATTGTTGAGGGCTTGAGTAATTAAGTCAACTCCTAATTGAGCACTATCCGCTGTAGGGGCAAAAGGATTGGTATTGTTAATATTGGTATTGCCGTTTCCAGCAACAATCTCAATATTGTAAGGATCAATTAACCATTGCCCTCCTTGGCCAAAGGGTGCAGAAAGATGGGGGGTTTTGGTAATTTCAAAGGATTGTAAGCCACTGGTTTCAATAAAGCCGCCATTGCCAGAAGTTTTACCTCCTGTGGCGCTTAAATTTCCATAAATTCTGGAGGTTTCTTCTGCAAAAACGATGATTTTTCCCCCATCTCCTGTAGTCAGACCGTCGGCTGATACTGTAGAATCTTCACTGATAAATGTGCGTGAGGCGTTAGGGAGTCCCCCTTTTCCTTGTACATCTCCACCTATGAAGATAGTGCCACCACCATTGAGTCCTGATGCGTTGACATTGGCATGGATTAAACCTATGTTTTCTCCTAAAAGCTGTATTTCACCGCCTTGGTTTCCTGACACAGTGAGGTTTCCTGATGTAATATTTAGTCCTTGGTTTGTAGGTAAGGTGAGACTACTGCCTGTGAGTTCAATTTGGCCTTGTTGATTTACTTGTATTTGATGAGCATGGCTAATGGAACCTCCGGTGATTAATTCGGCTAGAGATGGAGGTGGAATGGGTGTTTTTGGGGTTTGAGGGGTGGGGGATAAGGGTAGGTCAATGGTGAGTAAATGGCCTGCTTGGGAAATGCGGACAATTTGTTCTCCGGGAATAGCGGCAATGGTGATTTTTCCTCCGGGTGCTTCGAGAGTACCGAGGTTAATGACGGTGCCACCGAGAAGGGTGAGTTGTTGTTGAGGGTTAATGGTTAATTGTCCTTCATTGAGGATTACTCCTGGCTGGGAATCAGGGAAGTAAAATTCGGTGGGTGTACTGATTAGTTGGCTATAGTTGTTGTTGCCTTGGGCGTTAAACCATTGATGATTTCCGAAGCCGATCGCCGTAGCTGTAGTAGCGGTAAAATCAGCAGGGACGTTTAGTTGGGCATTAGGGCCAAAAATAATACCGGCAGGGTTCATTAAGAAGAGGTTGGCATTGCTACCGATAACTTGAATGAGTCCGTTGATGAGGGAGGCTTCCCCGCCGACAACACGACCGAGGATATTTTGAATGTGGGGTTGAGCGATAAAGTTGGCAATTTCTCCAGGGTTGAGACCGAGTTGTTGGAAGCTATGGAACAGGTTTTGGCCGGCTGGGGTTCCGCCGGTGATGTGGTATTGATTGCCTGTAAAATGAACTTGGGTGTTGGTTGAGTCTGGGGCGGGAGTGATGGAGGATTGGGCGTAGGCGGGAAAGACAAAGGGAAGCCAACAAAGAGTGGGTAGAAGTTGTTTCCACATGGTGAGGTTTTGGAAGGGAAGGTCGCATGGATCAATGATAGCCTGGGATTTTGAGATTACAAGAGAGGGGGCATTCCTACGTCTCTGGGATGAACAAAATTACCTTCAAAATTAATCGCTTTGCCTTGGAAAGTACGAGCATTGGCGAGATCTTGGCGCAGTTGGGCCCGTTCTAGATCGTCTTGAGTGCCGTTAATGAGGTAAATTAGTAGTCGGGTAGCCAGGTCTCTGCCTGCGACTTGGATGCGTTTTTTATTGGGGTCGAAGAGGATACCGTACCAGAGGGATTGAGGGTGATCTATGTGGCTAAATCCGCCTTGGGCATCGTAAGTGCGGAGGCGGGTAAAGATGTCTGCTAGGGAATGGTGATGACGATAGACTAGGATTCCCAAGGCTTGGGCGAGGGCGATTTGACTGACGGGGCGGAAGAGGATGTGACCTTGGCCGTCGTAGCTTTCAAAACTGAAGCGCCTGAGTTCGGTGGTGAGGGTTCCCTGTTCGAGGGTTTGGTAGCTGGGAAGGGTGGTGAGGTGGTCGAAGAGGTGGGAAAAGGTGCGGATGCCGGTTTGGAGTTCTTCGTCTTCGGGGCGCAGGGGGATGAGGCCTTTTTCGGTGGGTTTCCAGTGGGGATAGGGATGGTGAAGATAGCGCTGGGCCATGTCTTTGAGGGCTTGGAGGGTGGTGAGGACGGTGGATTTTGCGGAGACGGTGGCGCTGTCGAAGTTGACTCTGGGGGGTCTGTTGGGTTCGTCTCTGAGGAGGGGATGGTCGATCGCCACGCGACGGGCGACGATGGAGAAGCCGTCATCTTCGTTGAGGAGGGCGAGTTGACCGACGCTCAGGGGTACGGCCATGAGGTTCACATGGACGAAGATGGAGCGGATGCGGCTTTTGGCTTGGGGGCGGGTTTCTCCGGGTAGGATGGCGG
>CAZTRW010000204.1:0-6083 GCA_964616725.1 uncultured bacterium | reverse complement strand
GCTTCTCGCTCTACGGAGAAGGCAACCAAAGATGTTCATACGGATATTGCGGGAGAAGTGCTGTTTGAAGGGATGATCGGTGAAGAAAAACGCGATCGCCAAGGTCTCACTACTGTCGTCGCTCGTACCGGCGGTTTGCTCTGGGTGTTATCAGGAGAAGTGTATAATTTACCTCCAGATGCGAAACCAGTCGTCAAAAATGGCGATCAAGTCGAGGCAGAAGCCGTACTCGCCATGAGCAACATCACCACCAAGCATGGCGGGATCGTCCGTCTTCCCCAAGGAGAAGAGGGACGAGAAGTAGAAATTATTACCGCTCAAGTGGTACTGAACCAAGCCACCGTTACCATTCGTGAAAAAGGCAGCAAGGAAATCTATTTGATCACTACCCGTGATGGTCAACAATTCTCCCTCCTAGCCACCCCCGGTAGCAAAGTAGTCTCCGGTGCCGTGGTCGCTGAATTAATCGACGATCGCTATCGTACCCGCACCGGCGGAACCGTAAAATATGCCGGCATTGAAACCAAGCGCCGTAGTGGTGCTGGCAAATATGGCGCAGAAGTAGTCAAAGGTGGCACCCTCCTGTGGATTCCCGAAGAATCCCACGAAGTCAACAAAGATATCTCCCTCCTGCTCGTCGAAGATGGCCAAGCCGTAGAAGCAGGCACAGAAGTCGTTAAAGATATCTTCTGCCAGAGCGCTGGTGTGGTGAGCGTGGTGCAAAAGAACGATATTCTGCGGGAAATCGTGATTAAACCCGGTAAACTTTTACTGATTACAGACCCGGAAGAAATGCCCGCCGAAGGAATTTTCCGCCCTGGAGAAATGGTGATGGGAGAGACGGTCGAGGAACTCTGCTCTGTAGAAATTGTGCAAACCCCGGAAGGGTTAGGCGCACTGTTACGACCGGTGACTGAGTATCCCGTTTTAGATAGCCCTACAGGCCCGTCTACCTCCACCGGTGAAAAGGATTTGATTCATTTACGCACAGCTCAACGCCTCCCCTACAAAGATGGGGAGCGGATTAAGTCAGTTCAAGGGGTAGATTTGGTTCGCACCCATTTGGTATTGGAAATTAACGAGTCTGCTTTACATCGGGAGCGCGGAGATACCCCTGGAGAAACTCGTGGACTGGATAGTTTAGAGTTGGTCGCAGATATTGAGTTGATTCCCTCGGAGCAATTTGACCCGGAATTGGCAGAAGAAGGAGAGCAAATGCGCTTGCAGTTGGTGATTTTAGAGTCCTTGCTGGTGCGACGAGAAGGGCTGGCCGATCTCACCTCTGGAGGGTTACGCACTCAGTTGCTGGTCAAAGAAGGTCAGGTAGTGAAAGCAAGAGATGTAATTGCTTCTACCGAGATCTTGTGTAATTGTGCGGGGGTGATCGCCGGATTGCGAGCCGACGAACAGGTGCGACGGTTACTGGTAATCCGCGAGAGCGATCGCCTCACCTTCCCCTACGATGGCACAATATCCATCAAACCCAAAGACCTACTCGTTGCCGGTACAGAAGTCTCCCCAGGCGTACACTTGTCAGAATCAGGACAAGTCGAAACCCTCGGTGACAGGACTCTGACCTTGCGTCGCGCCCGCCCTTACCGAGTCTCTCCGGGAGCCGTCCTCCATGTCAGCGACGGCGGTTTGGTACAGCGGGGCGATAAACTCGTACTTCTAGTCTTTGAACGAGCCAAAACCGGAGACATTATTCAAGGGTTACCTCGGATAGAAGAACTGCTGGAAGCGCGCAAACCAAAAGAAGCCTGTGTTCTTGCCCGTCGTCCAGGAGAAGTCCAAGCCAGTACCACAGATGAAGAAGTCCGAGAGGTGCGGGTTCTAGAAACCGACGGCACCTTAACCACCTATCCTCTCCTCCCTGGCCAAAGCCTGATGGTGATTCCCGGAGAAAAGGTAGAAGCGGGAACCCCTCTCTCTGATGGGCAAAATAACCCCCATGAACTCTTGGAAATCCGTTTTGCTTGGTATTTGGAGTCAGGGTTGTCTCACTATGAAGCGGCAATGGGTGCCCTCGCTGAAGTCCAACAGTTCCTGGTGAATGCGGTTCAAGGGGTTTACCAGTCCCAAGGGATTGATATCGCCGATAAGCATATTGAGGTGATTGTGCGTCAGATGACTTGTAAAGTACGTCTGGATGATGGGGGCGATACGACTATGCTGCCGGGAGAGTTGATGGAATTATACCAAGTAGAACAGGTGAATGAAGCGATGTCCATTACAGGCGCAGCCCCCGCGAAATACACACCCGTACTTTTGGGGATTACTAAGGCATCATTGAATACGGATAGTTTTATCAGTGCTGCCAGTTTCCAAGAGACAACGCGCGTGTTAACAGAAGCGGCGATCGAAGGGAAGTCAGACTGGTTACGCGGCCTTAAAGAAAACGTAATTATTGGTCGCTTGATTCCGGCTGGCACAGGGTTTAATGCCTATGAAGACAGCTTTCGAGGTCAGTTTACCCCCGATTATGACCAGGGAGTACCAGACATCGAAGATGAAATCGTGGGAACAGGCTTATCCGAAATTTTATCTGCCCATGGCTACTCAGGTGGGGCAGATGTGTTTGACTCAGGTTCCGGCTTGTCTGATCGGATGCGCCATGACCACGATCCAGATGTTGAGGATATGGATGACTTACAGGATTTGGTTGTCGATGATCGTACGGCCTACCGTTTAGAGCCGAATATTAAGGGCGGGGCTATGGACTCTGCGGCTGGAAAACGGGGACAAAAAGGGCGTAAGTCTAAGGGGAAATCGGCAAAGCTTCCTGAACCGATCCTCGATGAGGATTTGGATTTTGATGATGAGGATCTGATCTACGATCCGATGGAAGATGAGGAGGATGAGTAATCTCGAAGCGGGCTAAGGTGACAGGGCGATCGCCATAAGCGGTTTCCTGAGCTTTTTGTCAACTGACCTAACTGTAACCTGTTGTGACTACGCAATAGCACTGCGCGAACGCGCAGTGCTATAATGCTTGTTAGATTAGAGGAACAATTTAACTCAACGCTCGCCCCTTTTCCGCAAGCAGACATAAATCCGCAAGCCGACATGAAAATGACTTGCCTAGCGTTGCTTCCGAGCCGCCAACAAACCAACTAAACCTAGAGAAAACAGAGACAGAGCAGCAGGTTCGGGAACAGTAACTGGTTCTCCTTCCACCAGCTTAATTTGATAAGCCAAGTTAGAACGAGTGGGTTTACTTCCTGACCAAGACATGGTAGAGCGTCCAGTGAGGGTAAAATTCCCCACAATGTCCTTAATATGGAGATATTCAGCATCATTGTAGCTGCAACCAACCCCTCCCAAGCAAGCAGCACTGGAGGTTGCGCCAATGGCACTAGACATCTTGGCATCGCTCAAAAACAGGTTGTCTACCAGAATGCTACTGCCATTAGCTGCCGCTCTGGTTCTAATGTAAAGATCGGAGAAATTGTTCTCGAAGATGCTGGTTTTGCTCACTGTCACCCCATCGACTACATAGGTGAGAGTATTGGCAAGGTTGTCAAACATCAAGGAGAAATTAACGGATTTACCGCTTACCCAACCATCGTAATTGACATCAACCCGGTTTTGAGCGTTGTTATTGCGATCGTGAATATTAATTTCTTTTTCACCCGTTCCCGCTAAACCAATGCGGGTTTCTGCTGCCCAAGGAATATCTAGCTTGAGATCGTCAAATTCTTGGCCATTTAGGTGTCCGCCGACAGAAAAAGCGTTAGCGGTGGTAGCGGTGGTGGCAAGCGCCATAACGCTGAGGGTGGTAGCGGCAACAGTACCAAAAACTTTAGATCTATTCATATTTTTCCTCCTAGGTAGACAATGGGGGCAGCACAATTGGTTTGCTTCGATATCCTTAATGTAGTCTGGTTGTTTCCAGGAGCGCTATCCTTTGCCCAGATCTTGGCCAATTCTTCATATCCAGATGAAGGTTGGGTAAACTACGGATCTGCTGTTGGGGAGCTGAAATAGACAGAAACAAAGGTTGTAGTGGCGGAGGTTCCGTAAAAACACTGTTTCCATCTTCGGGTCATCAGAACCCGCTTTTTTCCAGAATCAGTTATTCTAATGCAGTACAACGGAAATAAACTCACTCTCTTGACTGTTTTGGCATGACCTTTAGACTTCTGAATGCTCAAAAGCTCAATGGCTGGTTCGCTCTCTTCCTCTTTATTTGTCCCCTACTAGCCAGTTTGACTGCTGTAAAACCGAGCTCCGGGGCAGTGAATATTTATTGTCAATTATCAGCGTCAGAAGGACAACAAAAAGAGCAGTTGCGTCAAGCGGCGCTGGGAGGTAATGCCGGGGCGCAACGTCAATATCTGGCTCTGGTGCAGCAGCATACGGCTCAATTGCAAAATTGTCGGGCGCGAACTTGGCCGCAAACTCAGGGGATTTGGCTGAGGTTATATCCCTGCGATCTGGCCAATGGTAATTTAGATTTGGTGATGGATCGGGTGGTGAATCAGGGTTATAACGAGGTGTATGTGGAAGTGTTTTATGATGGCCAGGTTTTGTTACCGGCGGCAGATAATCCTACGCCGTGGCCGTCTGTGGTTCGTCTTCCTGGACAGCAAAATGCGGATTTGTTAGCTCAGGCGATTCAGAAGGGGCGAGAACGGGGATTGCGGGTTTATGCGTGGCTATTTTCGATGAATTTTGGTTATAATTATAGTCTATTGGGCGATCGCCAACCAGCCTTAGCCCGCAATGGCGATCATCAAACCAGTCTTTCTGTTCACGAGCAAAAAGATACCACCTACGATGTCAATACCGGAGATGCTCAACAAGTCTTCATTGACCCCTATCATCCCCAAGCTAAACGAGATTATTATTATCTGGTCAATGCCATCTTAAAACGCCAGCCGGATGGCTTATTATTCGACTATATTCGCTATCCTCGGCTGACAGGGCCAGCTTCTGTGGCTACCAAAGTACAAGATTTGTGGATTTATGGCCCAGCTTCCCAGCAAGCCCTGATTCAGCGAGCTACTAATAACAAGGGACGAGATTTAATTCAAGCGTTTATTCGCAAAGGCTATATTACTGCTGGGGATATGGAAGCCGCCAATCGTCTTTATCCTCAAGAAAGTCATGCTTTGTGGCAAGGACGTAAGGTTCCTCAAGCTGGAGTTAAAGATCGTTTAGATACTTTACAGCAGGAATTATGGTTATTGGCAGTGGCTCATGCCTTGCAGGGAGTATTGGATTTTCTGGCTCTTGCCAGTGCTCCGGCGCAACGAGAAGGGTTAGCCACGGGAGCTGTCTTTTTCCCGGATGCTAATCGAGTCGTGGGCAAAGGGTTTGATTCTCGTTTGCAACCTTGGGATCGATTTCCTAGTACCATGGAATGGCATCCGATGGCTTATGGGGTGTGTGGGGGAACTGAGTGTATTTCGGCACTGGTGGAGCGAGTGTTGAGTATGGCGACTGATGGCACTCAAGTGAAGCCGGTGCTGGCGGGACAATGGGGGCGATCGTATAATAATCGTCCGTCTCTAGAAGCACAAATGGCTGATTTGCAACGTTGGCGAGGACAGATTTCTGGTATTAGTCATTTTTCTTTTTCTTGGCAAGAGCCGCCAATCGATCAGCGGCGGCGTTTTGCTTGTGCGCCTTAAGGGTTTGATCCGAATCCCCCGGATCAAAAACGGGGGATTGGTCAATTACAATCGGTTTAGGACTATTGGGGGGCAATTACGAAAATTAAAGCGAGGATTAAGAGGGCGATCGCCACAGTAGGCACGAAAAAGATTACTGAGCGATAAACCGATGCACTGCGATCAATCGCTGCTCCCCCCCAAGATGAGAGTTGTTGGAGTTTCCGCAGATAGTAGTGATCGTAACGGGCTATCCGTGCTAGGGGTAGCTCTCCTTGCGATCGCCCAGGCAAAATCCGCCGACGTTGATAAGGCACAATCGTATCACCGAAATGAGTCAAATACTCCTCACTACTCAATAAGGCCTCAATAAAACCATTCAGCCCTTGAGTTGCCAACACAATTGACCACGCTAGAGTTTCCCGATGATGATAGACGGGACGACCGAGAAAACGCTGCATACAAATC
>CAZTRW010000203.1:0-6097 GCA_964616725.1 uncultured bacterium | reverse complement strand
CCCCCCACCTTTAACCAATCCTAGACGCAAAAGTTGGTCTGGAGAAATTTGGCAAAAACGTTACGATCCTAACCCCCTAAAGCGCCTATTAATGCCCTGGATTCCCAGTAAATTTGACTCTCTATTAAATGCAGGTTCTCAGCCTCCCCTCGTTTCTCCCTACAGATTACGCGAGAAAAAAATGGCCTTAAATTGGATGCCTGCAATGTGGTATCAGCCCCGATGGGGACAGATGAAAGCCTTTGCCTTGCCTGCGTTTGCTGCCGGACATATTCGGATTAACTTAAAAGGAAGAGAAGCCCAAGGCATAGTGGAGTTAGATCACTATCACACAGTGTGTGAGGAGGTAAAAGCCCAACTCTATCAACTCAAAGATGGCAGAACAGGTCAACCCATTGTCAAAGAAGTAGTAAAAACTCGGACTTTAGACAATGCCCTCAGTCGTGAATCTGCCTTACCCGATCCAGATTTAGTCGTATTATGGCAAGACTTTCCCACAGATGTGGTTGATAGTCCTAAATTAGGACGGATTGGCCCCCTCACTTATTATCGCAGCGGTGGTCATCGTCCCGATGGATTCTTAATGGTTAAAGGTTCTGGGATTACTCCTGGTTCTCGTTTGCCAGAAGGTGAAGCGGTAGATATTGGCCCGACAATTTTAGGATTAATGGAGGCTCCCATCCCTGATTACTGTGATGGTAAACCTCTGTTATCACCCTTAGTAAAGAAATAAATCCTCACATCAAGGAACAGAAAAAATGTCAACTCCAGAAGTAACGATTGTTGTCGTTCAACGAGAGCGCTTTAGCCAAACGGAGCGGGCGCTCGAAAGTGTTTATGAGCATACTAACATTCCTTTTAATTTGATTTACATTGATGGTAAGTCTCCGGCTAAACTTAAGCGCTATCTCCAAGAGCAATCTCAAGCTAAAGGGTTTCATTTAATCCGTAAGGAGCGTTTTGTGCCCACCAATGAAGGGCGTAATTTAGCCTTATCTTTGGTGAAGACGAAGTATGTGGCGTTTATTGAGAATGATTTGATTGTGGCTCCCGGCTGGCTGGAAAATTTGATCCAATGCGCTGAGGAAACAGGAGCATGGGCAGTGGGGCCGTTGTATTGTGAAAGTGAACCGGTACATCAAAGAATTCACATGGCAGGTGGGGAAGCTCATGTATTGGAGAAAAAGGGTAAGCGGTATTTCCATGAGCACCATCGGATGAGGGGACAAAAAGTGGCGGAAATGTTGCCTCAGTTGCAGCGGCAGCCGATTGAATTAATTGAGTTTCACTGTGCTTTGATGCGTACTGATAAATTGAAGGAGATTGGTGGTTTTGATGAGGGGATCAAGACAGCGCCTTCTCATATTGATTTTTGTTTAACGGTGCGCGATCGCGGTGGCGAGATTTACTTCGATCCCAGTGCTATAGTGACTTATATTACGCCACCACCCTTGACTTTAGCGGATATCCCTTTCTTCAACTATCGCTGGAGCGATCGCCTAAATCGTCAAAGTCTAGAACATTTCCGTAAAAAATGGAATTTAGCCGACGACGATCCCTTCATCAACCGACACTATCGCTGGATGGCTCGCCATCGTCAAATCATTCTCAAACCCATTGAAGAGAAAATTGCTCAAGTATTTCCTTGGGGTTTAGGATTTGCCAAATGGGTGTACGAAAAGATTGTTTTCCCCTCAGAAGCATTCTTAAATCGGTTATTAGTTCGTGCTGCGGACAAACCCTCTAGCCATTAAAAGGCGATTGAATAGAGATTGAAGGTTGATAGTTTTCAGAGACTCTTAACCTTCAACATTTATCACTTTACTGCTATACTCACTAATCATCAAATAATGGTTTTTTCCAAGTGGTCGCGTCTCCAAAGCTTGGTAGTTACTGCCATAGGCAACTCTATCCCCTTGGAAGTGGGAATTCGATTGAGACCTTGGTTATATCGCCCGATTTTCCGACAGATGGGTAAGTCAGTGCGGATTTATCCTGATGTTGAATTTACCCGACCAGGATATATTGAGATTGAAGAAGGAGTCACCCTTCATCCTAGAGTTTATATGAATCCGGCTCATGAAAGCCAAATTTATGTAGGGAAAAAAGTATATTTAGACCGAGATGTGAGACTGGAATCTAACACAGGAAAGGGGAGAATCATTATAGGGTGTGGTGTCCATTTAGATCGGGGGGTAGACATTAAAGTCCATAAAGATGGAGAAACTAAAATTGGCGATCGCACCTATATCGGCCCCTACACCTGTCTCTCTGGCTATGGCAAAATTCACATCGGTCAAGACTGTTTAATTGCCTCCCATACAGGTATTTATGCCCACAACTATAACTTTACCGACCCCACCCAGAAAATCAAAGATCAAGGATTTACCTATCAAGGCATTATTATCGAAGATGATTGTTGGTTAGGCAGTGGCGTAAAGGTCATGGATGGAGTCACTATCGGTCAAGGAAGTATTATTGGTGCAGGAGCAGTAGTCACTAAAAATATTCCTCCCTATTCGATTGCTGTCGGTGTCCCCGCAAAAGTCATTTCCCAGCGACAGGCTAAATCAGAAGAAAACAACCCTTGACTGACAGACAATTGTGACAAGAAGGAGTTACAGCTATGAAATAGCAAAATCTCCCACTTTTCTTTGAATACTTCTGCCTGTAATTAGAGAAGCGATCGCGTTGTCTGTCCTGTAGGGAAAGCGACTCCGTAGGAGTATCGCCCCACCACTGAGCAGGAGTATCGCTAAAACGGCGGTTCATCCTCATCCCTCTCCTCAAAATCAGTAACCTCTGATACCATAGTTTGGGGACGAAGTGAAGTCAATTCCGGGGGAAGATGCACTCGTTTTCCCTGGAAACAAGAGGCAATATTTTTAGCCGCCTCTGCCACCAAATTCGCTTCTTTTTGTCGTTCCTGTTCAAGAGAAGGGAGAGAAGACAATTCCCGCTGCGGTGATTGACGAGGAAAATCATCTCTTTGATATTTCTCAATCGGATCGTTTGGTTTTACACTAGGATCGATTAATTGAAACTTAATGGTCACCGGATAACGGAGAGTTTTCTTGAACGCTTTTTGCAGTTGGGGCTGAACACCTTTAATCCTAGCTTCTTCAACTTTCCTGTTAATACCAATATGGGCAATATAATCTTGTAACTTTAATAAAACACAATACTTGTTAATCAAGATTTTTGTAGGAAAAAGTTCTAAATTTTCAATAACTTGTTGCCAAAGATTTTCTTCTTCTCCAGACCCAACAGCAGGAAGAGTTACAGGCGCTTCCTGCATCGGTTGTATCGGAGGTTGGGCATAGTCTGCCAGAGAGGGAGCAGGTGTTGAATCTGAGGGAGCCGGTATTGTAATCGGGGATTTTGGAGGAGAATTTGTGGTTTGCCCAAGATCAGCAGGGGTGGGAGTTGGGGGCGAAGGAGGCAGATTAACTGATAGTAAGCCAAGTAAGGTGACTTCTAGCCATAAACGGGGTTGGGTGGTATTTTTAATCTGAATTTCGCTGTCTTGGAGGTGGGTTTGAGCAGCTAAAATTTGTGCTAGGCTGAACTGGTGAGCGAGGTGACATAACTGTTGCCAAGTGGGTGCAGTTAAGGTAACCAAATCTTGGCGTTGGGGTGCGGTTTTAGCGATGAGTAAATCGCGGTAAAAACGGGTGAGATTGTGGAGGAATGTGAGGGGTTCTCGGCCCCGATCGCAGATGGTTTTAGCTAGGTCAAGAATATCAGAGGGATTAGATCTGGCGATCGCCTCCAACAACCGCAATAAATCACGCTCCGGTATCGATCCTACCAAGTCCCAGACCTGTTCTGCCCCCACCTCGGTAATCTCATCAGCACCCACTAATAAACTGAGTTGATCTAACAGACTTTCCGCATCCCTGAGTCCCCCTTGGGACAACTGGGCGACGAGTCGAATCGCTTCATCCGTAATGGCGATCACCTCTTTCTGAGCAATATCCCGTAAATGGTTCACCATCGCCTCTACAGGAATCCGGCGAAAATCAAACCGCTGACACCGAGAAATAATCGTCGGTAACACCCGTTGCGGATCAGTAGTCGCCAACACAAACACCACGCGATCGGGCGGTTCCTCCAACGTTTTCAACAGAGAATTAAACGCCGCCGTACTGAGCATATGACACTCATCAATCACATAAACCTTATAGCGACATTGCACTGGAGCAAACTGCGATCGCTCAATAATTTCACGGATATTATCCACACCCGTATGACTGGCAGCATCCAACTCCATCACATCCAGAGCCGTCCCCCTCGTAATCGCCACACAAACCTCACAACAACCGCAGGGACTCGCCGTCGGCCCCGGAGCACTGATACAATTGAGAGACTTAGCCAAAATCCGGGCACTAGAAGTTTTTCCCGTACCTCTTGGCCCAGTGAAAAGATAGGCGGGAGCAATTTTATTACGGTTAAGTGCATTTGAGAGGGTTTGAGCGATCGCCCCTTGCCCCACCAACTGAGCAAAAGTTTGCGGTCGATATTTGTGATGGAGTGGTTCGTAACTCACAGCACCCCCTCAAGTCACACCGAGACTACTTTTCCAGAGTAGCACCAGAGCGAGGAAATCATCTGCTCTCCCCACTCCCCTAAACTCAACTCAATCAGGATTAATCCCTTGCTCTCTCAGGATCTGAGCTAACCGATCGGCACGCAGACGCTCCTGCTCGGCTCGTTCATCTCCCGTTAACAGGAGATTGCCTTGAGCATCACACCAGCGCAGCCACTCATACTCTTGTCCTTCAAAACGTCCCCTCCACAGTATCAGTCCTAACTGAACTCCTTCCATCCAGGCATGGGGCAATTTGTGATAAACCAGCCCCCGCAATTCATAGACTTGCAGGGTTTGTCCTGAGAGATAATGGAGAGGATCAAAGACAACATAGTATCCGACTCTCGCTTGAGCATAGTCTTCTAGCTTAGAGCCAAGTTCGTTACCTTCCTGGTTGGAGACAATTTCGATCGCCACATCAGGAGTTTTACCCAAGTTCCAAGTAAAATAAAAGCGATTTTTCTTTTGACTCATATCTTCGGGCAGTTTCACCCCCAGACTGAGCAGCGTATCAGGCACCAGAGGCGGGCAATCTTTAGCGTAGAATAGTCCTACATTAGCCATGGCGACGAAAGGAGGATCGTCCGGCAGAGAACTGTAAAGACAAGTGGTTAAAAATCGCTGTTGTTTTTCAGAAATTAGATTATCCACAGGGTTGTCATCTTCGGTAATCATATCGCTCACATCGGGTTCAGCGATCGCCTCCCACGCCACAGTTGCAGATATCGGTGCAATCATCACTTTAAGTCCTGAAACTAACCTCTTCTCTATCTTAGTCATTTGGCGAAGTCGAGAAAGAATGGCCACAGCCACAGGTGGCGATCGCATTAGGATTGTGGAAACGAAACCCGCCCCCCATCAAATCATCCGAATAATCCACCGTCAGCCCTTGCAGATACTGCGCTTGCTCTGGAGCCACCAGGATTTCTAATCCCTCACACGGATAAACCGTATCAGTCCCTTTTATTGCCGCTTCAAAAACAATCTCGTAAGTGAACTGAGCGCATCCCCCAGGCTGTACCTCGAAACGAATCCAATGGGTCTGTTTGGAGCACTGTCTCGATTGCAACCGTTTCAATTCCGTAGTAGCAGCCGGGGTTAAATGAATCATGAGAAAAATCAGAAATTATCATTTATGGTTAGTGCGGGCGTAATCATCCTGAAAACGGACAATATCATCTTCACCCAGATACTCACCATTTTGAACCTCAATCAGCACCAAAGGAATCACCCCTGGATTTTCCAGGCGATGGTGAGTGCCTTGGGGAACATAGGTAGACTGGTGTTGATAAACCATCGTTTCCTTTTCCCCACAGGTAACTTTAGCGGTTCCTGACACCACAATCCAATGCTCACTGCGGTGGTGGTGCATTTGCAAGCTCAAACGATGACCTGGTTTAACTTCAATCCGTTTAATTTTATAGCCTTGACCTTCTTCCAGAATGGTATAGGTTCCCCACGGGCGCTCTCCCACTTCGTGAGAGCCATTCGAGGGTTTAGCGGAGT
>CAZTRW010000202.1:0-6281 GCA_964616725.1 uncultured bacterium | reverse complement strand
GTTTAGATCCGTCTCGATTATCGACGATCGGCGATCGCATTACCCAACTGCTGCGCCAAGAACATCTCGATCAAGAGTTAGGCTTGACTCTAGCAGAACTGGGCAAGGGGGGCAGAGAACTTTCCACTCGGATTGATGGCTACTTGTGCGAACTCAAAGAGAGCCAAATTCGAGATGGTTTACATATTTTCGGTCAATGTCCCCAAGGTAGACAACTGCGAGATCTGATGATTGCCATTTCTCGCCATCGCCCCCAAGGCATCACCCGCGCTCTAGCCGCCGATTTAGGATTAGACTTCGATCCCCTGACAGTCGATCCTACCCTGAAATTAGACTCTCCTGTCAGGATTGGCGATCAATCCTATCATCGTATCAGTGACATCCTCGAACACCTCGAACTCCTAGCCGCCCAAATCCTTAATAATGAAGAATTAATAATTAATCACTATTCATTGTCCATTACCCAACAAGAACTGACCTGGATTACCCAAACTCTCCTCCCCCAACTCCAAGCCACTGCCCAGGAAATTACCCATCTCCTGCGGGGATTAGACGGGCGATATGTGCCCAGTGGGGCTGCGGGCGCACCGACACGGGGACGGATAGAAGTGCTACCAACAGGTCGGAATTTCTACTCGGTTGATATTCGCGCCGTCCCCACAGAAACTGCTTGGCACATGGGGCGAAAAGCAGCCGAAGCCGTGATTGAGCGCTATACCCAGGAACAGGGAGAATATCCGAAAACCTTGGCCTTGTCGATGTGGGGCACTGCTGCTATGCGGACTGGGGGAGAAGATTTGGCCGAAGCTTTATGGTTATTAGGAGTACAGCCGGTTTGGGATGGACCCTCTCGACGAGTCGTAGACTTTGAAATTATACCTGTTTCTGTTTTAGGACGACCCAGGGTAGATGTGACCGTGAGAATTTCTGGGTTTTTCCGAGATGGGTTTCCCCATTTGATTGATTTGTTTAATCGTGCGGTAGAGAAGGTGGCGGCGTTGGAGGAGTCGGAGGAGGAAAATCCTTTGGCAGCCCAGGTGAGACGGGAACCGCACCACCCTCCCTATCGGATGTTTGGATCGAAACCAGGGGCGTATGGGGCAGGGTTGCAGGGGTTGATTGAGTCTCAAAATTGGACAACGGATGAGGATTTAGCGCGTGCCTATTTGAGTTGGAGCAGTTATGCGTATACGGGGGAGGGGGAAGCGCAATTTATGCCAGAAGTGTTTGCCCAGCGCTTGGGGAATTTACAGGTGGTTTTGCACAATCAGGATAACCGCGAGCATGATTTGCTGGATGCGGATGATTATTATCAGTTTCAAGGGGGGTTAACGGTGGCGGTACGTTCCTTGACGGGGAAGAATCCGACGGTGTATTTTGGCGATCATGCGGTGATGAATCATCCGAAAGTGCGATCGCTCCAAGAGGAGATTAACCGCGTCTATCGCTCACGAGTGGTGAATCCGAAATGGATTGCGGGGGTAATGCGTCATGGCTATAAGGGGGCTGCAGAGATGGCGGCGACGGTGGATTATTTGTTTGCTTATGATGCCACGACTCACTGGGTGGCTGATCATATTTATGAAGGGATCAGTGAGGCGTATTTACTTAATCCTCAAGTGCAGCAGTTTGTGACAGAACATAATCCTTGGGCGCTGCGAGATATGGCGGAACGGTTGTTAGAGAGCTATCAGCGGGGATTGTGGCAAGGGGTGAGTCAGGAACGGGTGGATCAATTAAGGGCGATCGCCCACCAAGCGGAAGCTAAAATTGAAGCTAGAAGCGATCGTGGTTCTATAGCTAGTCTAAATGAATAGTAAAAGATCAATTGGCGCGTTGTCCATAGTTAATTAAGTGATTACGCCTCGGTCTCATTGTAAGTTTTCGCACTTCAAAATATTGGTAAATTCGTGAGATTATTGAGGGTAGTAGAGGTGATTACTAGGGTGAGGTGCGCGTTTCCCCGGAGGCGATCGCCAGCCGCTTCCGCCATTTCATAAGTCAGTAACAGTAAAGAATCAGACAGACAAAAGACCCCGATTTGGATGAGTTGTATTGTAAACTTTTGTATCTTTTTCGTCAAAACTGCATAAAAACAGAGGCAAAAACCTGAGTTACCTATAGCAGAGTATGAATTTCCCCAATGTATGACCTCCACTGGAAGCCTGAACGATCGCTTAAAACAACTGGTTCTCAAGGCTCAGGACTATCCTCCTCGAACAGGAGAGCGCCAACGGGCCCTGAATCCTTTTTTTGACTTGCTACTTAAGTGTGGGAAGCTCTATCATCCTCCGATCTCTCGACTTCCTCTTGATTGTCGGAGAGCTTATCAGGATATTTACAGAGAAGCACAGCAAAATTTATTGCGTTATCTCTGTGAGAATATCCATGAGTACCAACCTCATAGAGGAGAAGTGTTAAGTTGGGTGAATTTTCTACTCGAAAAGCGATTTATTTCTCAAGAAATTGATCATTTTCGTCGGTCTATGACTACCCATGGATATCCAGGTTATCGAACCTTAGACGATCTTGAAGACTATGAACTAGATAGTCGTTCTACTGCTGAAGATCTTCCCTGGTCAGAACAGCTATTTCAAGCTGTAAATGAAGATCCAGACAATAGGTTAGAGAAGATTCACATTCTGGGCTATCCTCGCGCTCATCTCAAAGCTTTGATTTTGAGAAGATTGACTGGCGAATCTTGGCAACAGATTAGTGAAGAACTCGGCCCAGGTGTGTCTACTCTGTCCAGTTTTTATCGGCGCAAGATCTGGAAATATAAAGATTACTTGCGACAATTGATATCTTAGATATCATAATTTTTAGTGCAGTTTTTGGAGTTTGTGTGATGTCTGTTTCTGTCTCAAAGCCTCTCAGTCCTAAAATTCCCATTGGTTTTAGCGATCGCCAACAAGCAGAATCTTTTTTTTCTCGACAAAAATATCCCCCTAAAGCCAAGCAAGTTTATTTAAATACTCTGGCAATTTTGGCCGTAAAATTCCATTTAGAGTGTTGGGGATTTTCTCCCGATTGGACAACCTGCGATAGTTTTGATCCTCTCACCCAATCCTTATTTGATGTCGCCGATTTAGACTTGCCCAATTTAGGTAAAATTGAATGTCGTCCGATTTTACCGAATCAGATGGCTATGTACGTGCCACCGGAAGTATCTACCAATCGTTTAGCCTATGTGGGGATTGGATTAAATCGGGAATTAACAGAGGCAGAAATTATCGGATTTGTGACAGAATTATCCCAAGAGATGGTGCTTTTAAGTCAGTTGCGATCGCCTGATGAACTGATTGACTGGCTGCACCAATGTCCTCCTACATTTCCCACCACCAGACTGAGCGATTGGCTAGAAAATACCTTTACCCAAGGATGGAAATCCCTGGCAGAAATTTTTGCTGATGTCGAGCAACAATTTGCCTGGAATTTTCGTTCTGTTCACAGTAGCCAGCATACCGTGAAGCGAGGAAAGATTTTTAACCTAGAGCGTCAAGGATACTCTTTTGCGCTCTTGGTAGAAATTCAACCCACTGAAGATGAGGAAATAAACATTTGCATTGTCCTCTATGCCACCAGAGATCAATCTCATCTCCCTGCCGGACTAAAACTCAATATCTTGGATGAGGATGGCATTTCTGTGATGGAGGCACTCTCCAGAGAAACCCAACGAATTCAAATGGAATTTAAGGGGGAAATAGGAGAAGCCTTTCAGGTAAAAATTTCTGGGGAAGAGATGGTAATCATAGAATCTTTTGTGATTTAATAGAAAGATAAAACCTACCATCATCCCCCCATCTGCCATGAAGAAAATCGTAAGATTAAAGCTAGAAGGAGATCTTTATGCGTCAGGTTGTCACGTCACACTAGAAATCGGTTGGGAGGGTCAACCCCGTCAGATGGAATTAGGAGGAACTTTGCCTCCTACTCCTCATCTATGCCTGTCCTTAGAGGAATGGCAACAGAGTTATCGACAATTGGGGTTAATTTCCCGAATTCAACCTGGTAAAATTTCTTACGAAGGCTCCTTAAGCGATCGCCTGAAGGCGTGTCGCCAATCAGCCAATCTCCTGGCTCGCCATTTTCGCACTTGGTTAAACTCAGCCTCTTTTCAAGATCTAGATCGGCGACTGCGAGAAGAACTCCATCGACATGAAGAGATTCAGTTTCTCATTCGTACAGATATTCCCGAACTGCAAAAACTGCCCTGGCATTTGTGGGACTTAGTAGATCGATATCCCAAAGCAGAAGCTGCTTTAAGCCAAGTCCAGTTTGAACCCTGTTTGACAGCAGAAAAAATCTCAGATCATGAAGTTAAAATTCTCGCTATTTTAGGTCATAGTGAAGGAATTGATATCGAGAGTGATCGCCACATTCTCGAAAGCCTTCCTCACGCTCAAATCACCTTCCTAGTAGAACCCCAACCCCACCAAATTAATGACCAATTATGGGATCAACCGTGGGATATTATCTTCTTCACAGGTCATAGCGAAACAGAAAAAGAAACTGGACGAATCTACATTAATCGCCAAGACTCACTCACTATTCATGACCTGTGGTACGGCTTACGCAAATCAGTCGAACGAGGTTTAAAACTGGCAATTTTTAATTCCTGCGACGGCTTGGGATTAGCAAGGGCATTAGATGACCTACAAATTCCTCAAATGATTATTATGCGGGAACTGGTTCCCGATCGCATCGCCCAAGAATTTCTCAAATACTTTCTCTCCTCATTTTCCAGAGGAGAATCCTTTTATCTTGCCGTGCGAGAAGCACGAGAAAAATTACAAGGCTGGGAACAGGAATTCCCCTGCGCTACCTGGTTACCCGTCATTTATCAGCATCCTACCGCCATTGTCCCCGCGTGGCCCCAATTTTCTGAAAAGATTTCTCCAAGTATTTCTAAAAATATTACTGATCCTCTCTACTCTCTACCACACTCCTGGGGATGGAAAAAAAGAGCGATCGCCACTATTTTTGCCTTGGGGACAATCAGTATAAGTTTGATCATTTGTCATGGAATCCGTGTCCGTCTTGCGAAAATCGTTTCCTCTTGGGCAGAGGCTCAGTATGATGATAAAAATATGGCTGAAGCTAGATCTTTAAGCATCCTGGCGACCAAAATTGATCCTAACAATCCTGTTCCTTACTATAACTTAGGATTTCTCTGTAAAGAAGAAAACTTACCCGATCGACAATGCCTGGAGGACTATGAAAAGGCTGCCGATTTGGGAATGGCTGATGGGCAATCGGAAACTGCTGCTCTTCTGATTCGCTTGGGGGATTTGCACAATGCTCTGAAGTGGACTGGGCGATGTATTGATGTCTTGAAACAACAACCAGAAAAGCAAGCCCCAGGTACACAAGTGGCTTGTTATAAAAATCGGGGATGGATACGAGTGAAGCAACAGCGATGGGAAGAAGCGCAAGAGGATTTAGAAACAGCGATGGCGATCGCCATCGAGCATCAGCTACCATCACCCCATACACTCTGCTTACTGGCAGAAGTTTGGGAACAGAAAGAAAACTGGCAACAGGCTCTACACTACTGGCGCAAGACAGCAGCAGATTTCCAGCAGCAACAGGATCGCGAAGGTGAAAGTTATGCCTCTCGCGAGCAAGATGAGTGCTTAGGCAAAGCGAAAATCAGAATTCAGGAATTGACATTGACAAGGAACAATCGAGACTGAAAAATTATAAGGTTGACCACTGGGGATTGTTTTGGGGTAACTGATGGTAAACTTGGCCTATTCCGATGTATTTTTTCAACCCTCCCTCCTAGATTTGGCCCGTGAGGGAAATGCTCAAGCCATTACCTACTGGATTAACAGCTTGCTTGCCCCTCAAGGAGTCAGCGTCCGGGCAGAAAGTGCCGCAGATCGCTGGCTACACATTTTGGTAGATTTTCACGCTCCTACGCACAAGGAGCAGTGCTTAAATCTACAACAACACCTGGTAAAATTTCTGTGCTATCGTTTGTGGACATTGAACTCAGCAGCCATTCACAATGTGAGAATTGTCGCTAGGCAAGCAGGCGATCGCCGCATCCTCTGGAAACAAGCTGTCCGCATTCTTACCCCCGCCGCTCAACACCTCAACACCCTCCTTCCCGCCCATTCCCCCAGTTCTAGCCTACCAATTTCCTTCCGACTACTCCGTTCCCTCTTTATCAGTCGCTTAACTACCGGAAGTTTTATCCTCTGTTGCTGGTGGTTTTACAGTCAACTCATGAGTACCCATTGGATCAATCAAAACCCTCTGAGTAACCCTGAGAC
>CAZTRW010000201.1:0-6289 GCA_964616725.1 uncultured bacterium | reverse complement strand
CCATTTACCAAAGTCCTCCATGAAAAGTTTGGTATCATTAAAGGCACCATGACCACCACCCATAGCTATACCGGAGACCAACGGTTACTGGATGCCTCCCATCGAGATGTGCGACGTGCTCGCGCCGCCGCACTGAACATTGTCCCCACCTCTACTGGTGCCGCCAAAGCCGTTGCCTTAGTCATTCCTGAGCTGAAAGGAAAACTCAATGGCATTGCCATGAGGGTTCCTACTCCTAATGTTTCCGTGGTGGATTTAGTGGCTCAGGTGTCGAAAAGGACATTTGCTGAAGAAGTGAATGAAGCCCTCCAAGAAGCAGCAGAAGGCCCTCTGAAAGGGATTTTAGAATATAGTGATTTACCGTTGGTTTCCTGCGATTATCGGGGTCATGATGCCTCTTCCATTGTGGATGCCAGCTTGACAATGGTCATGGATGGAGACATGGTGAAGGTGATTGCTTGGTATGATAATGAATGGGGCTATTCCCAACGGGTGGTGGATTTAGCCGAGTTAGTGGCTCAGAAATGGCCCCACTAGATTAAAATCCTGGCTTAACTTCCTGAACTAAAATGTTGAAAACCCCAACGCCGGTTTAAGGTGTGTTTGGGGTTTTCTCCTGTAGGTGCTATGATTTCAATTTCAGAGCCATCTGTCAGCACGCCAATGATGGCTGCTTTTGAACTCAGTTGGTTGAGAAGAGGGTGGGCGTAAGCAGGAGGGAGACAGAGTACCAGTTCAAAGTCTTCTCCTCCATAAAAAACCCACTCGTAGAGTTGTTCTGGGGAAAGGGTTGAGGAGAGGATTGGGGGATAGGAGATTTGGCGGAGATAGATTTGAGCGCCGACTTGGCTGGCGCGACAAAGTTGCTCTAGGGCATCACCTAACCCGTCACTGCTGTCCATGCCAGTCAGGCGAGGGGAATGTAAATTTTGTAGGAGGGGGAGAACATCAAGGCGCGGTTGGGGATATTGATGGGCGTGGATGAGGGTTTGGCGATCGCTAATTTCTAGGCTTTTTCCCCATTGTGGCTGTAAGAGACATTCTAGCCCAGCACGAGAAGCCCCATGCACTCCCGTTACCAAGATCAAATCTCCCGGTTTACCCGTGTGACGACGAATCAGATGTTGGGGAAGTGCTCTACCCACAGCGGTAATACTGACGGTAACTATGGGCGATCGCACCACATCCCCCCCCACAATCTCAGTCTGATAAGGTTCCAGACAATCTCTCATCCCTTGATAGAGCGCTTCCACCCACCCGACTTCCGTTTCACCCGGCAACCCTAAACCCACCGTAATCCCCACCGGAGAACTTCCCATCGCCGCTAAATCAGACAAATTCGCTGCCACAGAGCGCCAACCTACCGCATGAGGGGGAGTGGTTCTCTCACTAAAATGCACCCCTTCTACTAACACATCAGTCGTAATCACCCACTGATATCCAGCTTTGCCCTCCAACACAGCGCCATCATCTCCCACCACCTGGGGATCACAAAAACGATGGAGGCGCTCTAACAAGCCCTCTTCCCCAATCTCTTTTACTTGCATTCCCCTACGGTAAAATCTGGTAATGTCTTTCTACACCCTAACCCGATCATGAGCGATCGCCATAGTATCTTCTCCCTACTGATCTTAACCCTTCTCCTATCCATCGGCCTCTTCTTCTTTATCAAAGCCTCCGTCAAGCAGAGAATAGAAGAAGTTCTTTTCTTCGCTGCTGCCACGGAAGAAGCTTTACTGCCCCAACTGCAAAACTATTTTGACGAGCGTGCCTACCGCGTCACCGCCCTCAATTCCCACACCCAACAAATTACCTTTGAGGGTACAGTTCGTCCTAGTAAGTTTTTAGCTGCGTTCCTCTCCCTCCTCGCTGCCCTAGGATTACTCTGTTGGGGATTAGTCTTCTCTACTCTCTGGACTGACTTTCCTTCCTTTCTTTGGAGCGCAGTCGGGCTGTCCCCAGCAGCAGGATTGTTCTACTGGAAGGCAGCCCGGCGCATCGAACAAGTACAGCTCCAAGTGCAACCTCTCGACTTGCCAACGGAATCAGGAAGTCGGCTCAGAGTTCGAGCACATCGAGATGAGTTGGCACAACTGCAAAAAGCTTTACCGTGGCTAACCCGTGAGCAGGTAGAGTCTTAATTACCCACCTCTGATGGAGTCATCTCACTAACCCTTGACATTTAGATACTCGATCGAATATAATATACCTCTCTTTGACTGCCTTCAGGTTCGAGTCCCTCCTAATATCAATGGTGATTGTAGCTCCTCCGGATGTTTGAGGCTCGGAAAGAGAAAATGATTCTCCTCAACATACTGAGCGCCAAATAAACCTTTTTCTGCCCAAAAATATCGATCTGTTGTGTGCTCATTCCGCTTAACCAGCAATAGAGCGGGGGGAATAATCCCTTGAGAGCGAATAAATTTCCGAGCCGCAGTTACAGGTTTATCTTCACCACTTTCTATGCTATACTGAGGGACTTGTTCGAGGATTCTGCGTCCTTCCTGACGGCGGCGGCTTTTGCGTTTACGTCTCCTAGCCAAATTTCCTTACCTCCCCTTTTAGCAAACGGATGTAGTTGTAGTTACAAAATACGTGCAGATTATATCGGTTTATATGAAAAATATCAATGATTCTTAAGATAAATCAACAAAGTTAGGCAGAAAACTCCGTTAAATCTCGGACAAAGCCAGGCAGATCATCCTGAGATCGGCGTGGAAAACCCTGCAATCAGTACCATAAGAAGCAAGGGTTGAGAACAATTGTAGGACTAAGCAGCTAGATGTCGTCAATCCCTAACGTTCCCGTTGAGTCATACTCCCATGTTAAGGCCAGCCAGCGCCGAGTTTGTGGAATTGTGTCGATCGCAAATTACCATCCTCACCGAATGTTTGAAAGCCTCCTTAAGTGCGGTATATCTGACCGAGCAGTATCTTGACCGCTCATCCACCCAACTGATCCCCATCGCCGCCTATCCAGACGGCCGTCAGGGGAAGGAAACCATGGCCTTATTGCCCTCTAGTCCCCAACCGCCCTGGCTGAGTCTGGGTCAACTCGATCCCTTAGAGTCAGTCCCTGAATCTGAGGTACTCCCTCAAGCCGATCAATTAATCCTGCCCCTAGTCAGGGAAAAAATGCTGATGGGCTTTTTGGTGACTCAAAGAAACGATCGCCTGTGGAACCGATGGGAGCGAGAGCAAATTCAAGAAATCGCCAACTCATTGGCGATCGCCTGTCTGCTCGATCAACAAGCCCAATGGTCAGAACAGCAACATCAACAACACCTCCAACTCCAGCAACAACGCCACGATCTGCTGCATAACTTTCTCCATCAATTCCGCAACCCCTTAACTGCCCTCAATACCTTTGGGAAACTGCTCCTCAAACGACTCCCTCACCCCGATCCGAATCGCACCATTGCCGAAAGCATTCTCCGCGAAAGTGCTCGCCTGCAAGATCTCCTACAACAGTTTAATGGAGCAATGGATCGCTTAGAAACAGTCCCAGAAGAGAATATTCAACCCTTCTCATTGAATCCCTCTGGGGCACCAGTGGCTCAACTTCCCCCGGCTTCAGGGTTAGGCCAAATGCCTCTCAGCCTAGAGCCTTGTAGGATAGAAACCCTGTTAGAGGATCTGCTCCCCTCAATAGAGGCGATCGCCCAAGATCGACAACTAACCCTCCACTACCAAATTCCCTCCCATCTGCCGATCATTCACGCCGATCCGAGGGCCCTCACAGAAGTATTCAACAATCTCCTCGAAAATGCCCTCAAGTACACCCCCAGTCCCGGAGCCATTTATTTACAAGTGGCAGTCCACTCTCACCAACCGCTCCTCCTCATTGCCATTAGCGATACCGGACCAGGCATTCCCCCAGAAGACATTAATCATATTTTTGAACGCCATTATCGAGGGGTACAGAGCTTAGGAGATCTTCCCGGTACCGGGTTAGGTTTGGCGATTGCTCAAGAGTTAATCACACAAATGCAAGGAACGATTAAAGTATTTAGTCCAGCCGCCTATCCTCCTGAAGCCACGAGCGGGACAACCTTTGTGGTTGGCTTGCCAGTTCGGGAGCGATCGCCTGAATCACCCACAGTCGTATTAAAATAAAATTCAACCCCTTTCTGGTGGGGAAACACGGGATTTTCCCTCCTCCCCATGACAGTTTCCATCCCCAAGAACACGACTTCTACCCCCTATGGCTCCTCCCCCTGCAACCCTCCCAGAAATTGCCCAGCAACTCGAACGCCATCCCCAATTGGTGCGAATGAAAAAAATGCTCATTTGTGCTTGGCAAGAGATATGGGAAAATGACCTTGATCGCTTAGAGGCGATCGCCCTACCCGATCTCATTCAATCAGCGATCGACAAACACCCCACCCTAGAAACCCTCGTTCAGTCCCTAGCTCGCATCGCCAATACCCTCAACAAAAAACAAGAATATCAAGATATCGCCAATACCCTCATCATGCATTTGGAAAAACTCTATCCCGATGCAGAAGAACCCACCCAACTATTTACAGCCCCACTCACCCACCACTCTACCCCCCAACTCCAGAAACCCGAAATTACCCACGAAATTCGCACCGGTTACGATCCCTTCGATCTACGTTTAGAACTGATGCGATATACCAACCCCTTACGCGCTAAAATCCTCATCTTTTCCTCCCTACAAAACCGAGCCACCCTAGACGAACAAGATTGGGCTAACTTAAAAAACCAAAACCTAGATACCCTCCTCTATAGTCTCTACGAACGCTGCGAAACCTTCAGCCAATTAGAAAACCATCTGTGTCAAGCTGCTAATGCTCTAGAAGATAAAAGTGAAAATAATCAAGCTGCCGCCGCTATTTTGCAATGTCTGGGACGGTTTTATACTCCCTGGGAACCAGGCAGAGAAGATGCTGTCATGGCTGCTCAGGCAAATCGCGATCGCCTTCCTCTCACTGAGATCACCCTCCCACCCTCCTGGGAACCTCACTCCGGAATTACCCAGCAAGAATCCACCCACCCCATCTTACCCTCATAAACGTTACCAAGCACTACCACCCTAGTATGAATGCCCAAGAACTCATTGACCGCTACCACGCCGGAGAACTGAAATTTGCGGGAGCCAAGCTCAATCGAGCTAATTTGAAAGGAGCCGATCTCATTGGCATCTATCTCTATCAAGCCGATCTCCAAGACGCTAACCTCATGTTTACCTATCTCAATCGCGCTAACTTAAATCGAGCCAACTTAATGGGAACTCAACTCGGCGGCGCTAATCTCACCCAAGCCAGTTTAGCCTCCGCCCAGTTACGAGATGCCGATTTACAGGGAGCCATGTTGCAAAAAGCAGACTTACGCCTGACCGATTTAACCTTAGCCAATTTAGTGGATGCTAATTTAATGGAGGTAGATTTGCGGGGAGCCGACTTAAGTGGTGCCAATTTAACAGGAGCTTGTTTGAGAGGCGCTAATTTCCGCCAGGAACGCCGGATGTATGTTTCGTCCTTGCGAGGCACTATTCTCCATCGGGCTGATTTACGAGGGGTGAATTTATCAGGTGCTGATTTATCTAAGGTGGATTTGAGTAGCGCCAATTTAACTGAGGCGACGTTGCGAGAAGCGGATTTAAGTGGTGCCAATTTGATGGGAGCGAATTTGAAGGGAGCGTTTTTAACAGAGGCGATTCTTAGCCAAGCCAATTTACAATATGCCAATTTGGAAAATGCCAAGATGGAGCGAGTGAACTTAGTGGATGCCAATTTATTTCGCGTCAATTTAGTTGGGGCGATGTTAGGGGAGGCAAAAATGAATCGGGTGAATTTAGATGAAGCGGATTTAACTCTGGCGCGGATGAATCGTGCGGATTTGAGTCGAGTGAGTTTTCGTAATGCGATGTTGAAGCAAGTAGAATTGGTGGAGGCCTATTTGGGACGAGCGGATCTCAGTGGGGCGAATTTGGCGGGAGCTAATTTATTTAATGCGGAGTTGAGTAGTGCGAATTTGATGGGGGCAACTTTGCGAGGTGCGACGTTACCTGATGGCTCTGTGAATCGTTAGGAGAAAAAATGCTCAGAGTGTTGGGAACTTGGGACGGGTGGGGATCGTCTGATGAGCTTGGTTTCTCCTTGGTGATTGTTGGTGGTGGAAAGGTTTCTAGCTCCTATTTGGGGATCTTGATCCTTGCCCCCACCCTTTTTGTTTGATGGTTAGGTAGGGAGATTGAGATGATTGAAATATCATGCGGATGGCGAGACTCGAACTCGCAAGGCAAAGCCACACGCCCCTCAAACGTG
>CAZTRW010000200.1:0-6319 GCA_964616725.1 uncultured bacterium | reverse complement strand
AGGGTGTACCGATAGTAACACCGATCCGAAACCCCCGTGGCGATCGCGCAAAGAAGCCTATCTCGCCCATCTTCCCCACGCCTCCCCCTCCGTGCGCCTCGTCTGTGCTGCCGACAAACTCTACAACGCCCTCTCGATCATCAAAGACTATCGGCAAGTCGGCGAGAGCCTCTGGGAAAGATTTCAGGGAGGAAAAACCGGAACTTTGTGGTACTATCAATCCCTAGTAGAAGCCTTTCAACAAGCAGAAAACACCCCCCTAGTTGCCGAACTCGGACGGGTCGTCCAGCAGATGAAAGAATTGGTAGACAGTGAATCCCCCATTAACCCTTACCCCTAAAACTATGGCAGACGAACAAACCCAGGCTCCAGCCGCCAAACCAGAAAAATCCCCCGCTCCCGAAGAAAAACCTTTTGCTGACTTTATCCAACAACACTATCTTCCTGCCCTCAAAACAGGATTAGAAAAACAAGGGATTACTGACTTAAACTTAGGATTTACTCACGCTAAAGTGGCAGTTGCAGGACTGGAAAAAGAACCCCCCTGCGCCCAAGTCGTGGGAACCTGGAAAAAAGGGTTACATCAGTTTAATCTCTATTTCTTCAAAGAAGATATCAAAGGACCACGAGCATTTTCTTACTCCCACAATGGAGCCAAACCCAGTACCCTAGAGCCATTCTTGATAGATGAAAAAAAAATCACCCTCGATCTCTTGGTTTTCGGAGTGATTACTCGCCTCAATGGACAAAAATTGCTGATGCTGAATTAGAACCCTGGAAGATTCAACACCCAGAAAATAATGAACAATGAACAATTAATAATGAATAATTGTTAATTGTTCATTAAAATGTCTGGATTATCGACCGATAAAAGCGATATAATAGCTAATTAGTCAAATTACCGATGCAACGCATAGCTTCAAGGAGAACTTCTTGTGCAAGCCACCACCTTAGCCACTACTCGAAGAACCGGCGCATACGCCCTGATGGATAGCTTAAAACGTCATGGCGTGAAACATATTTTTGGTTATCCAGGGGGAGCTATCCTACCCATTTATGACGAGCTGTATCGGTTTGAAGCAGCAGGAGATTTGCAACATATTCTGGTTAGGCATGAACAGGGAGCTGCCCATGCTGCCGATGGTTATGCCCGTGCGACAGGAAAAGTAGGAGTGTGTTTTGGTACCTCTGGACCAGGGGCAACGAACCTGGTGACGGGAATTGCTACAGCGCAAATGGATTCAATTCCTCTGGTGGTAATTACAGGACAGGTATCGCGAGCAGCCATTGGGACAGATGCGTTTCAGGAAATTGATATCTACGGGATTACCCTACCGATTGTGAAGCATTCCTATGTGGTGCGTCGATCCCAAGATATGGCTCGGATTGTGGCGGAAGCGTTTCATATTGCCAGTACGGGACGGCCAGGGCCGGTATTAATTGATGTGCCTAAAGATGTGGGCTTAGAAGAGTGTGACTATACGCCGGTGGAGCCAGGCACCATTAAGTTGGCCGGCTATCGTCCTACGGTTAAGGGTAACCCAAGACAGATTAATCAGGCGATCGCCCTATTGCAAAAAGCCGAACGCCCCCTCCTCTACATCGGCGGCGGAGCCATTTCAGCAGCAGCCCATGCGGAAATCAAAGAACTGGCCGAACTCTTCCAAATGCCAGTCACCACCACCTTAATGGGTAAGGGAGCCTTCGATGAAAAACATCCCTTGTCCGTAGGAATGCTGGGAATGCATGGCACCGCTTATGCTAACTTCGCCGTCAGTGAATGCGACCTGTTAGTAGCCGTAGGCGCTCGCTTTGACGACCGAGTGACCGGAAAACTCGATGAATTCGCCTCCCGCGCGCAAGTCATTCACATCGATATTGACCCAGCAGAAGTCGGTAAAAATAGAACCCCAGAAGTCCCCATCGTTGGGGATGTGCGTCAAGTGCTGATTGATTTACTGGCTCGCTGTCACCAACTAGGGTTGTCTACTCAACTGCATCAAACCACCCTCTGGCTAGAAAGAGTGAATCGCTGGCGGTGCGACTATCCCTTGCTCATTCCTCGCCCAGAAGGAGAGCTATCTCCTCAAGAGGTAATTTTTGAAGTGGGGCAACAGGCTCCCCACGGCTTCTACACCACAGATGTGGGTCAACATCAGATGTGGGCAGCTCAGTTCCTGCAAAATGGCCCTCGTCAATGGATTTCTAGTGCTGGTTTGGGAACCATGGGCTTTGGACTGCCGGCAGCAATGGGGGTGAAAATGGCTCTGCCTAATCAGCAAGTGATTTGTATTGCCGGAGATGCCAGCGTTCAGATGAATATTCAGGAGTTGGGAACCCTGGCTCACTATGGCATTGGGGTAAAAACGGTGATTATTAATAATGGCTGGCAAGGGATGGTGCGTCAGTGGCAAGAAACGTTCTATGAGTGCCGCTATTCTGCCTCGAATATGGAGGTGGGAATGCCCGATTTTGTGAAGCTGGCAGAGGCTTATGGGGTGAAGGGAATGCGAATCGATCGCCGCGAACAGTTAGCAGAGGCGATCGCTGATATGCTCAATGAGCAAGGCCCAGTCCTGCTCGATGCCCATGTGACTCGTAACGAAAACTGCTATCCCATGGTGGCTCCTGGCAAGAGCAACGCCCAAATGATTGGTTTACCCACTCCCACTAACCCCCCTTTGGAATTGGTCTATTGTCCCAGTTGTGGTGCCAAAAATGTCACCAGCAACAAGTTCTGTCCTGAATGCGGCACAAAACTGTAGACAGCTAATAATGAATAATTAATAATTGCTCATTATTAATTGTTCATTATTAATTGTTCATTATTCTCTATCTATGATCTGCGACTACCTCGTTCAAATCCTCACGGCTCGTGTCTATGACGTGGCACAAGAAACCCCTTTAGAGGGTGCTCCTAACCTCTCAATGCGACTGGGGAATCGCCTGTTACTGAAACGGGAAGATATGCAATCGGTATTTTCTTTTAAGCTGCGTGGGGCGTACAACAAGATGGCGAAACTGCCACCGGATTTGCTCGCTCAAGGGGTGATTGCTTCTTCGGCGGGAAATCACGCTCAAGGTGTGGCTCTAGCGGCGCGTCATTTGGGAACTCAGGCGTTAATTGTGATGCCGATAACAACGCCTCAAGTGAAAGTGGAGGCGGTGCGATCGCACGGAGCCGAGGTAATCTTAAAAGGAGAAACCTACGATGAAGCCTATGCCTACGCCCGGATATTGGAAGTAGAAAAAGAATTAACCTTTATTCATCCCTTTGATGATCCCGATGTGATTGCCGGACAAGGGACAATTGGGATGGAGATTCTCAGACAATATCAGCAACCGATTCATGCGATCTTTGTGGCGATCGGCGGGGGTGGATTAATTTCAGGCATTGGAGCCTATGTGAAACGACTCTATCCAGAGATTAAAATCATCGGTGTGGAGCCGGTTGATTCCGATGCTATGAATCAATCCCTAAAAGCGGGAAAACGGGTAAAGCTATCTCAAGTGGGACTGTTTGCGGATGGAGTAGCGGTGCGGGAAGTGGGAGCAGAAACCTTTCGCCTCTGTCAGCAATATGTGGATGAGATAATTCTAGTGGGTACGGATGATACTTGTGCGGCGATTAAGGATGTCTTCGAGGATACTCGATCCATTGTAGAGCCAGCGGGGGCCTTGGCGATCGCCGGAGCCAAAGCCTATGTCGAGCGCGAACAAATCCAAAACCAAACCCTCATTGCGATCGCCTGTGGTGCTAACATGAACTTTGATCGCCTTCGCTTTGTGGCCGAACGCGCTGAACTCGGCGAAAGACGAGAGGCGATTTTCGCGGTCACCATCCCTGAGCAACCCGGCAGCTTACGCCAATTCTGTCACTGTCTCGGCACCAGGAACCTCACCGAATTTAATTATCGCATTGCTGATCGCCAAGAAGCGCATATTTTCGTCGGTGTCCAAATTAAAGATAGAGAAGATGCGGCTCAAATTGCCCAAACCTTTGAAAACAGTGGCTTCAAAAGCCTAGAACTCACGGATGACGAACTCACCAAACTCCACCTGCGCCACATGGTAGGAGGAAGATCTTCTTTAGCGGAGCATGAACTGATCTACCGCTTTGAATTTCCCGAACGACCGGGTGCTTTAATGAAGTTTGTGGCTGCTATGAGTCCCCATTGGAATATCAGCCTCTTTCACTACCGCAATAATGGGGCAGACTACGGCCGAATTTTAGTGGGAATGCAAGTTCCCCCCGCGGAAATGTTGGAGTGGGAAGCTTTTCTAGAAACATTGGGATATCGCTATTGGGATGAAAACCAAAATCCTGCCTATAAACTTTTTTTGGGTTTCGGTGAGTGAGAGTGGCGGTTTACCATTCTTGGAGTGCGATCGCCACTCCCTCTTGGAGAGAGAGAGAAATACCCTTGTCTTCTCTCATGGCTTGGAGTTGAGCATACGCTAGAGTCCCAAAAGTTTTTAAGCTGGCGATCGCATGAAGGCGCACCTTGATCTCCGGTTCTGCTAACAACCCAATTAATGCAGAAATCCCTTCCGGCTGTTGGAGATACCCCAAACTCAGGGCAATTCCCGCTTGCACGGCAACCCTATTTTCTCCCGCTAAAACCTGAATTAACCTCTCCGTAGCTTGCCTTTGTAGTTCTGTGTGGGACAGTTGTCCGAGTACCCTAATCAGTTCTAATCTTAAGCTTTCTTCTGGTGATCCTAAGGCTTCCAGTAAGGACTGAAACGCCAGAGATTTTGGCTCTGAAACCGTTTCGGCTGGATGAGTGGCTATCCACCCCAACGCCTGGATCGCGGTCAACTTCAATGCCTCCGGTGTGTTTTGAGAGTGTAAAATTGTCTGTAAGGAGATTGCTGCTCCTAGGGTTTGCCAACGTCCCAAGGCGATCGCGGCTTGCTGACATACTTCCAGATTAAAATCCCACAGGCGATCATGCAATTCTTTCACGATGCGATCCGCCCCTGCTCTGGGTGTTCCCTGAGTTTCTGCGCGCACCCCCAATCCCACCACTGCCGCCCGACGCACTTGGGCGGTTAAATGATTCAACCCTCCAATCAACGGGGGAATAGTGCGGGGATCGTCAAAATCACTCAAAATTTCTAAGCCTAAAGTATACACCTGGGGATCGGTATCGGGAATTAGGTTTAACAATATAGATACCACATCCGGATGGTGGATATGACTGAGGGCGTAAACTCCTAACTTTCTCGTTTTTTCGCTGGCTACTAACTCCTCTACGATTGGCAGCGCCGACTTTCCGAAACTCCCTAAGATTTCTGCTGCTAACCGTTGCAAATCCTGACTTTCCGGGGTTCTCAATACGTGTGCTAGGGTAGCGATCACCGTTGGCTCCTGAAACTGCTTGAGAATTTGGCCGGCAAACCAGCGTAACTCCTCTTCTGCTTGGGGATCGGCGAGAATTTGTAATAAGGGTGCGATCGCGATCGCGCCTAATTCTGGCAACAGCTTTGCCACTTCCCACCGGGTCTCAAAATCTCCAGACTCTAATATCATCATTCCCAAGTCTAGTAACTCAGAAGCACTCTCTGTCCCTGCCGCTGGCAAAATCTCTTCAACACTTGCCAGTTTTGAGTGACTCTGATCTCTCTGCCAACGTTGGACATGGTGCTGAAATTCTGTATATAATTCACTAGCATCGGAGGGCGATCGCCCAGCGACTCCGTAGGAGTTACGCCCAACGACTCCGCAGGAGTATTGCCCCAAACGAGTTTTGCCTAAATCCTTCATATCAACGATATTTCCTCTCCAGTTCATCCCCGGTGGTGGAGCATTTCTCAACAAACACTTCTCCAGCCTATTCTCTCAAGTTTTTTCCGCTGATAGATCGCCCTCTGAAGACAGCTATGCTGGAACCACATCAAAATCATGCACTCTTTCCATACCTCTCACTTCCTACTGGGGATAAAATACGACTACCCGTTGTAACCAATCCTCTTGCTGCGGATTCACATCCACGGGGGGATAAGCAGAAGCCTCTACCCGGAGTCGTTTCGCCTCAATGCCTTGCTGAATCAGCATCTTTTGCACTGCCTCTCCTCGCTGACGACTGAGTGTTAACCCCTTTTGTCTCTCTTGAATCGGATGAATATGTCCTACAATCCTCAACTTCAACTCAGGATAGCGCTTCAGCAGCGTCACCAACGGCATCAACTTCACCCGTAAATCGGTCGTTGCCAACTGAGCCGAATTCACCCCAAAATACAGCCGTGTTGTAATTTGGGGGGGTTGTACCTTCACGGTATTCGTCACTGCTCTTACCCCCGGAACCTCTGCAAA
>CAZTRW010000199.1:0-6463 GCA_964616725.1 uncultured bacterium | reverse complement strand
GCTCAAACAAAACCTGATCCTTTTGACCCCAAATCCTGGAGGAAACCCTTAACCCTTCCCCCTCCAGCCCCTCTTGAGCATTGTATCCAAAGACAAGATTAAGACTTTCTTCAGAAACTGATCCCCCTGCGTGATATGATGCGATGGGGTTAAGGAAAACACCTCTTCAGGACTTCCCTGAAAGAACTCCCTGACCTCTCCCGCTGAGAACCAGCCAAAAACTCTAGATCACATCCAAGGTTAATCAGTCGAAGTGAACCCCTCCGACATATCTCAATCAACTCCAGAGCAACTGCCCCAGAAGCCTCTACCGCCAGCGTCTGCTAGTGCTATGGCGGAATATTATCAACTCCAAAAAGAGTTGTATATTTGGACATTCACTCTCAGCGGCATTGCTTTCTTCTCAGTTTGGTGGTTCTACTCCCTAGAAACTGCCCTGAGTTATCTGATTGGCTCTTGTGCCGGAGTCGTATATCTGAGACTCTTAGCCAAAAATGTGGAAGGGTTAGGACGAGACAAAAAACGTCTGAGCCAAACAGGTTTAGCAGTTTTTATTGGAGTGATGATCCTCGCCACTCAGTGGAAACAGTTAGAACTGGTTCCCATCTTCTTGGGATTTCTCACCTACAAAGGGGCGATCATCGCCTATGTGCTCCGGACAACGTTAACGTCATAATTGGGCGATTGATCGCCCAATACTTCAGTTAACCGCCGCCGATGCCATCAGAACTCTAACTCTGAACCTCCTGTGATAATGGATATGCTTAACTTCCTGGACGCTTATCATAGCCTCCCCCTGGCCGAACTCGAAGTCGGTAAGCATCTCTATTGGGAAATTGGTAATCTCAAAATTCATGGGCAAGTCCTGATCACCTCCTGGTTTGTGATGGGCGTGCTTGTGATTGCCTCCCTAGTTGCCACTCGCAACATCCAAAGAGTGCCCAGCGGAATGCAGAACTTCATGGAATACGCTCTGGAGTTTATTCGAGACCTCGCCAAAAACGCCATGGGTGAAAAAGAATATCGCCCATGGGTGCCATTTGTCGGGACTTTATTTTTGTTCATCTTTGTGTCAAATTGGTCAGGGGCCTTAGTCCCCTGGAAACTGATCCATTTGCCAGAAGGCGAACTAGCCGCCCCCACCAGTGACATCAATACCACGGTAGCCCTAGCCCTTTTGACTTCCTTAGCGTACTTCTACGCTGGCTTCAAAAAACTGGGCTTAGGATACTTTGCTCACTACGTTGAGCCAGTCCCCTTCATGCTCCCGTTTAAGGTGATTGAAGATTTTACTAAGCCCCTTTCCCTGAGCTTCCGTCTATTTGGGAACATTCTGGCTGACGAATTAGTAGTTGGGGTATTGGTTTTACTGGTGCCTTTGTTTATTCCCCTACCGGTAATGGCTCTAGGAGTCTTTCTCAGCGCAATTCAAGCCCTGATTTTTGCGACCTTGGCAGCCACTTACATCGGGGAAGCCTTAGAAGATCACCACCATGGTGAAGAAGAGCATAGTTAGCTCAAACGGGGTATGGCTGAACCCCTATTCCCCATTGTTTCAACAACATTTAACCCAATTAACAAAGGAGATTGAAACCATCATGGATTCATTAATTGCTGCTGCTTCCGTCATTGCTGCTGCTCTAGCTGTAGGTTTAGCGGCGATTGGCCCAGGAATCGGACAAGGAAATGCGGCAGGTCAAGCCGTAGAAGGGATTGCCCGTCAGCCAGAAGCTGAAGGAAAAATCCGAGGCACGCTTCTGTTGAGTTTGGCATTTATGGAAGCGTTAACCATCTACGGTCTGGTAGTTTCCCTGGTGCTGTTATTTGCTAACCCCTTCGCCTAAGCTCTAGTGCTCTGAACTAGAAGTGGCCAGTAGAGATAGGATTCTATCTCTACCTAAATCTAAATTAGGTTTAACCTAAAGACTGTTTGTTCTGTTACACCATAGCCCAAAACTGGGGGCGATCGCCAATGCTCGATGGGACTATACTCCTGGCAGTAGAAGCAGCGGCTGAGGAAGCAGGAGGATTATTTGATCTAGATGCCACCTTACCCGTGATGGCAATCCAATTCTTGCTCCTAGCCGCCCTACTCAATCAAATCTTTTATCAACCTCTTGGTAAGGCCATAGATGAACGGGCCAACTACATCCGTTCTAACTTAACTGAAGCGCGCGATCGCTTGGCCAAAGCCGAGCGACTTGCCACCCAGTACGAAGAAGAACTCGGTAGCGCCCGCAAACAATCCCAAACCCTGATTGCCACAGCCCAAGCTCAAGCCAATCAAATGGCGGCCCAAAAAATCGCTGAAGCCCAGCGAGCAGCGCAAGCCAAACGAGAAGCCGCCCAACAGGAAATCGACCGACAAAAACAGGAAACCCTCAGCGCCCTGGAAGGGCAAGTGGATAGTCTCAGTCGCCAAATCAGGGATAAACTCCTGAAAGTCAACTAGGACAAGAGGTAAACCCCAATCCCCTCCCTTCTTCCCGGTCGGCAACAGCCGAAACTGTCAACTGCTCTCATTGGACAAACTAGCATGGGTAATATCTGGTTGCTGGCAACAGAAGCAACACACCATGGGTTCGGCTTCAACTTTAACATTCTCGAAACGAACCTGATTAACCTGACCATCATTATCGGCGTACTGATCTACTTCGGCCGCACAGCAGTGGGACAAACCCTGCTTACCCGCCGACAAGAAATAGAAAACGCTATTAAAGAAGCCGAAGAGCGGCAACGAAAAGCGGCATCAGCCCTAGCCGAACAACAGCAGAATTTGGCGGCTGCCACAGCAACAGCGGAGAAAATTCGTCAGCAAGCGGCAGAACGAGCTGAAGTCATGAAAGGAGAAATCTTGGCCAAAGCCGATCAAGATATCCTCAGATTACAAGCAACAGCAGCGGCTGACCTAGAAGCAGAACAAGCCAGAGTCATCGCTGAACTCAGGCGACGGGTGGTAGCCCTAGCCATGCAACAGGTAGAAGGGCAAATTCAAAACGAATTGAACGACGATCTTCAGCATCGCTTAATTGAGCGTAGCATTGCTCAGGTAGGAGGAAACTGATGAAGAATAGTTCCGTAGTCGGTTCCCTCAGTGAACCCTATGCTCAAGCCCTGATGTCCATTGCCCAGGGCCAAAATCGGACAGAAAAATTGGGTGAGGAGGTGCGTGCCCTCCTAGGCATCTGGGAAAGCAGTGCAGAACTGCGCTCCTTTCTGGCAAACCCCTTGGTGAAACCAGAAGTGAAAAAAGGCGTACTGCGGCAAATTACCCAAGACCAAACCGATGCTTATATTCAAAGGTTCTTATTCCTCCTAGTAGATCGAGGACGGATTCAGTTTTTTGAGCCAATCGCCCAAGCTTACTTAACCTTGTTGCGAAAACTCAATCAAACGGTTTTGGCAGAGGTAACTTCAGCCGTAGAACTGAGGGACTCAGAGCGGGAAGCAATCGTAGAACGCACCAAAGCAATGACCAACGCTAGGGAAGTGGAACTGCTCGCCCAAATTGATCCTGACCTAATTGCTGGGGTAATCATTAAAGTGGGATCGCAAGTGATTGATGCCAGTTTGCGATCGCAAATTCGTCGGATTGGCCTAGCCCTGAGCAACGCCTCCTAAATCCATCCCTCCCCCTGGTAGGGCTAGGGGAATCCTCCCCTACCCTGATTCTATTTAGACCTCTCACATTGAAAATAGACCCATTATGGTAGCTATCAGACCAGACGAAATTAGCAGTATTATCCAACAGCAAATCGAACAGTACGACCAAGAGGTGAAAGTCTCTGATGTCGGTACAGTCCTGCAAGTCGGTGATGGTATTGCTCGGATTTATGGACTCGACAACGCCATGGCCGCAGAGCTAGTGGAATTTGAAGATGGAACAGTCGGAATTGTCTTGAACTTGGAAGAAGATAACGTGGGAGCCGTACTCATGGGAGACGGCACCAAAATCCAAGAAGGGAGTTCAGTCCGCGCCACCGGCAGAATTGCCGAAATTCCGGTTGGGGAAGCAATGGTGGGGCGAGTAGTCAACCCCCTGGGCCAACCGATTGATGGCAAAGGGGAAATTCACACCACAGCTACTCGGTTGATTGAATCGCCAGCTCCCGGAATTATTGCCCGCCAGTCGGTGTGTGAACCGATGCAGACGGGAATTACGGCTATTGATGCCATGATTCCCATTGGCCGGGGTCAACGGGAGTTGATTATTGGCGATCGCCAAACCGGAAAAACCACAGTCGCCGTCGATACGATTATCAACCAGAAATCGGAAAACGTCATTTGTGTTTACGTGGCGATCGGGCAAAAAGCCTCCACCGTCGCTCAAGTCGTAGGTACCCTGGAAGAAAAAGGAGCCATGGACTACACCATTGTCGTTGCCGCCAACGCCAGTGACCCCGCTACCTTGCAATACATCGCCCCCTATACCGGCGCGAGTTTGGCAGAATACTTCATGTATAAAGGGCAGCACACCTTGGTGATCTACGATGACCTCAGTAAGCAAGCCCAAGCCTACCGGCAAATGTCCCTCCTGTTGCGTCGTCCTCCTGGTCGGGAAGCCTATCCGGGCGATGTTTTCTATCTCCACTCCCGGTTACTGGAACGAGCAGCCAAACTGAACAAAACCCTCGGTGGTGGCAGCATGACGGCCCTGCCCATTATTGAAACCCAGGCAGGTGATGTTTCTGCCTATATTCCCACCAATGTGATTTCCATTACTGACGGCCAGATCTTCCTATCGGCTGACTTGTTTAACTCTGGGTTGCGTCCTGCCATCAACGCGGGGATCTCCGTATCCCGCGTCGGATCGGCCGCTCAAACCAAAGCGATGAAACAAGTGGCAGGAAAGTTGAAACTGGAATTGGCTCAATACGATGACCTGCGAGCTTTTGCTCAGTTTGCCTCCGATTTAGATAAGGCCACCCAAGACCAATTGGCACGGGGACAACGGTTGCAAGAGTTGCTCAAACAACCTCAGAATTCTCCCTTGAGTGTGCCAGAGCAAGTGGCAAGTGTCTATGCCGGATTGAATGGCTATCTCGATGATATTGCGGTAGAGAAGATCTCTAGCTTTGCTCAAGGACTACGGGATTACCTGAAGTCCAATCAGCCGAGGTACATCGAAGTGGTTCAGAGTGAGAAGAAACTGACTGATGAAGCGGAAGCGTTGCTCAAAGAAGCGATCGCCGAATACAAACAAGCCTTCTTAGTCTCTGCCTAACTCAACAGAGTAGGGGCGAATGGCATTTCGCTTCGCGACATGAAACGCCCCTACAATGCACTCTATTCTGTCCCCTGTTCCCCGTTTCTTGTACCTCCTATGGCTAATCTGAAAGCGATTCGCGATCGCATCAAGTCCGTGAAAAATACCCGCAAAATTACTGAAGCCATGCGCCTTGTAGCAGCAGCCAAAGTCCGTCGCGCCCAAGAACAAGTGTTAGCTACTCGCCCCTTCGCTGATCGCTTGGCTCAAGTGCTTTATCGTCTCCAAGGTCGTCTCCAGTTTGAAGATGTTGATCTAGAACTACTGAAGACACGGGAAGTAAAAACCGTTGGCTTGATCGTATTTTCAGGCGATCGCGGTCTTTGTGGCGCATACAACACCAACGTCATCCGCCGCGCCGAAATGCGAGCTAAAGAAATTCAACAAGAAGGACTTAAATGTGAATATGTCCTCTTGGGACGCAAAGCAGTTCAGTATTTTCAACGCAGAAACGTAGCTATCTCTACTACCCGCACTGACCTAGGACAAGTCCCTAGTGCCGAAGAAGCCGACGAAATTGTCGATATCATCCTCGGATGGTTCCTCTCTGGTAACGTGGATCGAGTGGAACTGGTTTATACCAAATTTGTCTCCCTCATTAGCTCTCGTCCAGTCATTCAAACCTTACTGCCCTTAAGTCGGCAAGGGCTAGAAGTCATCGATGATGAAATCTTCCGCCTCACCACTACCCATGGGAACTTTAACGTCTCCAGAGAAAAAGTGAATGTCGTCCCAGCGTCTAGTTTTCCTAGAGACATGATCTTTGAACAAGATCCCGTCCAAATTCTGGAAGCCCTCTTACCCTTATTCATTAAAAACCAATTCTTAAGGGCACTCCAGGAATCAGCCGCCAGCGAACTGGCTGCTCGGATGACTGCCATGAGCAGTGCCTCTGATAATGCTAGTGAGATGATTAACACCCTGACGTTGTCTTACAACAAAGCGCGACAGGCGGCAATTACCCAAGAAATCCTAGAGGTGGTTGGTGGTGCAGAAGCCCTAAATTAAGAGGATACAGCACTTTTCGCTCTTTCGAGGGACCTCTCAATCCCCCCAACCCCCCTTAAAAAAGGGCGCAGTAGAAGTCCCCTTTTTTAGGGGGATTTTCCACAAGCGGACATGAAAGAGGGATCAACACCTACTGTAGGGTTTGCTGAATAAGTTAGGAAAAATCGCGATCGCGTAGCTAACCGCAGA
>CAZTRW010000198.1:0-6511 GCA_964616725.1 uncultured bacterium | reverse complement strand
GAGTTCACCCAGACCCACGGACTGCCGCCGGCACCATTCGCAAACCGTACCGTTGTCCTCCCCGATAGGCAACCTGATTTTCCCCATCGGTTGATAACAATTCTTGAACCAAATCCGCTCCTGGATCGGCCGCTATCGGGTCTAAATCAATACAACGACAACTTAACTCGGGATGCTCTAAGGCAATCACCTTGCCTAATCCCCACAACAGCGCCCCGGCTGGATTCACTAGGGGAAAATCGGCTACCGGCTGCGCGCCCTGGGTAATCAGCCACAGGGGAGGTAAAGGGTGCTCCGATTGTAAGAGATGCAGTACCGATCCTGTGATTAACTCGGTATCTGGGAAGGATTGCCCTATACTCCAAAGATGGAGTATGCCCTTAAAGTTCCCCACAGGGGGAAATGGGGGAAGAGGGGAGGAAGGCAAAAGGACAACGGCTTCATTGCCTTGGGCGGCGAGATGAGCAGAGAGGCGATCGCCCCAAAGGCGATCAGGAGCTAAGATCAGATAAGTCCCCGAACTCCGTTCGCCCCCACTTACCGACCTCAACCGCCAAGTAGGTTCATAATACCACTGCTCCCAATCCCATCCCAAACTCTTCAGCAGCACCTTCTGACTCAACTGGCGGAAATCAATACCCATAAACTCAGCCACCACTTCCCCAGTCGCTCTCACCAGATAAGAATTGCCACGCACCAGAGTCGCATCTAACACCTTCGTGTAATAGTACAACTCTTCTGCTGGATCATGACTATCCCCTGACGGAAACGATGCCAAAATCCGAAAACTATCCGCTCGCATAAACGCATACGCCGGAGGCTTACCTGTTTCCCACTTCCCTTGCTGCCTCATGGCTGCCACTGACAACAGAGCTACCGGCACAATTCCCGCATCCACCATGCCGGGATGGGGGAAAAACGCCTGCATCTGCTCGTCGCTCTCTGAGGACTTCAGCTTAATTAACCCTTCTCCTTCCCCAAGCCAAGCCGCTTCTGTCCATTGGAACGTTGGTCCTAGGCTAAACTCTCCTGCTAGAGGATCTAATACCGCAGCATAATACTCCTGGGAACTTAAGGGGCGAGTACACCGAGATTTAATCGCACCGAGATCCAAATGGGGTGGGGATAGCTCCTCTGGTAGACAAGGACGGATCGTCGCTGTAGCATGAACTACCCAATCCTCACTCCCTACCCAACCACTAATCAACTGATACTGATACGTGCCTCTGTCGGTGCGCTCCAGAACTACTTGCACGGTGCGCGGCTGATCCCCTCCCAAAATTTGCCGAAACTCGATGTTTTCTAGTACACAAGATTTACTCCCCAGGCACTGTTGCCCTGCCAAGATTCCCATAACGATATGAGAGGCTCCCGCAACCACCACTTGGCCGTAGTATCGGTGATCTTTGACGTAGGAAGGATAGTCTGGACTAAACTGAGTTTGAAAACGCACTTGAGGTGTGAAGGGCAACGTCAATTTTTGACCGAGTAGGGGATACTCTGTTTCTGGTGACGTGGTAGTAGTGTGGCGCTGATAGGGTTCAATCCAATACCGTTGTCGTTGGAAGGGATAGGTGGGCAGTTCGACTTTTCTGTAAGGGGATGGGGATGAAGGGCGATGATGGTGATAGAATCCTGACCAATCAATGGTTATGCCTTGCTCGTATAGTTGTCCGAGACGGTTAAGGGTTTTAGATAGGGAACAGTGGCTACTGGAGATCTCGATGGTCTCATGTTTCGATGCTCCCATTTTCCCATGGGGCCATTCTCCCTTCTCTAGAGCGGATTTGGCTAACTGGATACTGTCTGCTAAGGAAATTTTACCAGCGATCGCCCGGGCCACACATTCGCCGATTCCTTCCCCCACCACTTCATCAGGTTCAATTCCCCAAGATTGCCAGAGTTGGGCAAGGGCGTATTGTAGGGAAAATTCCGTGAGGGCGCTTTCTAACTCAGATTTCTTGGTTTTTCTGCTTTTCTTTTTCTGGGGCACTTCTGAATAGAGGATATCTATCAGAGCGATGTCTAAATTCAGCAGTGCGTCACATTCTTTAAGGGTATCGGCGAAGACCGGGAAGGCGTGATATAATTCTGCTCCATTATTGGCATTCACTCCTGGGGAAAACTGAAACACCACTGGGGGAGAATCCGTGGGGAGGGATAAGTCTCCAGGTTGCCAGTGTTGCAACTGTTCTGTTAACTCTGATAACGTGGAAACCACAAAAGACTGGCGATAGGGGTAATGTCCTTTCCCCGTATTAGCCGTGTAACAAACGTCTTCCAGATTCAACTTCGGGTGTGTCTGGAAATACTGGGCATACTTAGCCACCCAATCTACAAGCGCTCCTGGAGTTTTCGCGGACACAGTAAATAGGCAGGGCACACCCGTTTCCCTATTTTCTTCTTCCCCAGGGGTGAGATATTCTTGCAACACTACATGGGCATTGGTTCCCCCTACGCCAAAGGAACTGACTCCGGCACGACGGGGAATTCTGTCTGTTTTCCAGGGGGATAGGGTGGTGTTCACGTAAAAGGGGCTATGCTCAAAGTCAATTTGAGGATTGGGAGTCTCGAAGTTGAGGCTAGGAACGAGGGTTTGATGTTTGAGGCATAAGGCGGTTTTGATTAAAGCGGCTACGCCAGCCGCCGTATTTAAGTGCCCCACATTGGTTTTGAGGGAGCCAAGGGCGCATTTAGGCTGGGAAAATGGTTTTTCTGTGGTGTCTGTGGCAAAGACTCTGGTGAGGGCTTCGACTTCAATCGGATCGCCGAGGGCTGTGCCTGTGCCATGGCTTTCTAGGTAGGTAATGGTGCTCGGTTCTACTCCAGCGAGGCTTTGGGCTTCGGTGATGACGGCGGCTTGACCTTCGACGCTGGGGGCAGTGTAGCCTAATTTGAGGGAGCCGTCGTTGTTAATGGCTGATCCTTTAATGACAGCATAGATGATATCGCGATCGCCGATCGCTTCTTCCAGTCGTTTCAGTAATACTACCCCCAAACCATTGCCAAAAACGGTGCCTTGTGCTTTCGCATCAAAGGCGCGACAATGACCATCAGGGGATAGGATCATCCCTTCTTGATACAGATAGCCCACTTCTTGGGGCACTTGAATGGACACACCACCGGCTAATGCCAGGTCACATTCTCCATTCAGGAGACTTTGACAGGCGAGATGAACAGCTACCAGGGAGGTAGAGCAAGCGGTTTGCACAGTAATCGCCGGACCGGTCAGATTCAATTTATACGCGACTCTGGTAGCCAGGTAGTCTTTATCATTGCCCACCATTTGCTCGAAGGAGCGCATACTGAGAACGATAAAGTCTTTATCGCCTAAATGAGACATCAGATAGGTAGGGAGTCCGCTCCCAGCATAAACGGCGATCGCCCCCTCATACTGTTCGGGATTATACCCTGCTCCTTCAATCGCTTCCCAAGCGCATTCCAGGAATAATCGCTGTTGTGGATCGATTTCTGCCGCTTCCCGTGGAGAAAGATTAAAAAATTGAGCGTCAAACTGATCGATATCAGAAATTGAGCCGCAGGCTTTGACATAATTAGGATTATTTAAAAGATCCTGATCAATCCCCGACGCTAACAGTTGCTGCTCCGACAAAAAGGAAATGGATTCTACGCCATTTTTTAAATTTTCCCAAAATTTTTCCAGAGTATTTGCCCCTGGAAATCTCCCCGACATCCCGATAATGGCGATATCATTTGCGTCAATAGAAGGTGCTGCTTGGTCAGTCATAACAATGAATAATTAACAATTAACAATTAACCATGAATAACGATGTTCATTATTCATGATGCTATGTTTTTTTTCTCCCTCTCGCTGCTTGTCTTTTGGCTCTGGCTTCTTCTCGTCTGCCGACCAGATCGGTATCTTTGCGTTCTTTTTTCTCCACCTTTCCCTGTCTGCTTGCGGAAACTGGAGAAGATTCCGCTGCTAAAGGTTGATTGGCACTGGCAATGAGTTGACTGAGAGAACGAATGGTAGGATTGGCTAAAAGATCGACCACTTTTAAGTTCATGGGAAATCGGGTTTTGAGTTTGTTGTACACCTGAATCAAGAGAATTGATTTTCCGCCTAATTCAAAGAAGTTATCATCAAGTCCTACTTTTTCCAATTTCAGCACTTCTCGCCACACTTGAGCAATGGTTTCCGCAAGGAAATTGGCAGGTTCAATTGTAGAACCAGATTCATGGGTTGGCTCAGAGAGTTGTTTTCCTTTTGTATCCGCTTGCAGAAATTGTTGGCGATCAATCTTTCCGTCCGCCGTCCAGGGAAAATTTTCTACGTGATTCCACGCGGAAGGACTAATAAAAGTTGGCGTACCAAAGCGATCGCCCAAGGTCAGATTGGGTGGCCGATTCCCAGGAATCCTCGGAGTATTTGTCGTATAATACACTGCCAACTGTTGCAAGGGATAACAATCCTGGATGGGAGGGTGATGATAGTCTTGTGTTTCCAAAATAAACGTACCATCCCTTTGAACCGCCGTAAATGTATGGGGAGCCGCTGTTACCTCCGTCCGCATCACCGGCAAGCCCAACCGTTTCGCCAACCCAATCCGGGCAGGCTTACCCGTCGGCCCCTTGGGAATCGCATCCATCCACACCAAACATTCGGGTAACCACTCAGGCTCTAGTTCTTTTTGCTGCAAGATAAATTGACGTAACTGCGCCAGAGACGGTAACTCGGTTAGGCGAGACCCAGGCACAATCGCGGCTCCCACCACTTCCCCCAAGAGTTCGTGGGGAGCAGCAAATACGACCACCTGACCGACCGCCGGGTGTTGTTGCAGAATATCCTCAATCGCCATCGGGCTGATTTTCTCCCCAGCGCGGTTAATAATCTCCTTAAATCGACCCACCAGGTAAACATAGCCCTCTTCATCCATGTACCCCTTATCCCCAGTTCTCAGCCAGCCCTCGATCAAAGCTTCATCATTGGGATTGTAGTCCATCCAGTCTCGCAACTCGTAGCCGGAAGTCACACACGCACCCTGTACCATCACCTCTCCTTCGGCGTAGGGCGGTAGGATGTGCAGAGTTGGTTTCCCCTGCTTCTCTTCTACTTCACCAATGATTAAATTGGGCCCAGCCGCTGGGCCAACGGAGCCTCGTTTGGCTAATCCCCTGCCTAGGGGAGGACTGCAAATGGGCATGGATTCCGTCATGGCGTAGGTGGGTAAGATTTCGCAGCCAAACACTTGGGCCATCCGTTCGGCAATGGTAGGCAAGAGGGCAGCCGAACAGTTGCGAATTAAACGCAGAGTATGAGGGGGAGTGATTCCCAAATTTTCTGCATACTCCAAAATTGCCTGGTGCATGGTGGGCACGGCTGAGTACCAGGTAATCGGACGCTTACCGACACTGGGTTTTAGCCAGTCAAAGAAATCGGCGATGCCATTTTCTGTGGCATAGAGTCCCGGCGTACAGAGGACGCTTGCCCCTGCCAGCAGAGAAGCCAGCACATTCACGGACAATCCATGAATGTGAAACAGAGGCATGATGTTAATGCAAGTATCAGCTGGGGTGAGGGCTAAGGTGCGACTGATGGTTAACGATCCAGAGGTGAGATTACTGTGGGTAAGGGGTACGGTTTTGGGGCGTTTGGTGGTGCCGCTGGTATGGAGCACTAGAGCTACATTCTGGCGGGTGGGTTTCTCAGGGATCGCTGGAACTGTTTTTCCTGGGTTTGCTCCGATTTCTTGTAGGGTAAAACGCCCACAAACTTCAGGATGGGGAATCAGTTCGATGACTCGCACTCCCAGGCTTTTAGCACAAGCTTTGAGTTTTTCGTTCTCTGGATGGGCTGATTTTTGGATAATGAGGGCGACGGCGCTGAGATCTTCTAGCTCAAATTGGAGGTGCTGCTCCGTCAAGGCGGGGTTAATGGGGGCAAAGACACATTGCAGCGCTAGGGAAAGAAAGGCGACGGCGGCTTCTGGACCATTGGGAAGGGCGGCGCAGACGCGATCGCCTAGACTAATTCCCAGAGCACTTAAACTGGCATTTTCTGGCGGTGAGGTGATGAAGGCTTTGAGTTCGGCATGGGTGAGGGGACGGCGTTCATGTCCCGTCAGGGAATCGTCTATCCCCAGAATCGCAGGATCATCCGTTCCTGGCAAGAGATCAGCCCAGGTTTCAAAAGGGGTAGATGCGGCAATTTCGTCTACTAGAGCAGGAGAGAGTTTCAGTTGGCTGGTAGTTTTCTTTTTCCCACTTGCAGATGGCGCAGGCTTTGAAGAGGCAGATGTGTCAGCCTCTGAGTTGCTCACGCAATAGGAGGTACGGGGTTGAGAGACAACTACCACTTCCTCAATCTCAGGTTGTTGTCGCAATACTTCTTCCCATCGCCTGATTAAGTCATTGTCAATTATTTCTATTTGTCTCAAGTGGGCAATATCAATCTCCCCGGCGGGGGTTTTGGGGAGAGCGGAGACGGGAACAACGGTGAGGGCAATAGGGGAATGGGGGATGGGGGGATGGGGGGATCGGGGATCGG
>CAZTRW010000197.1:0-6727 GCA_964616725.1 uncultured bacterium | reverse complement strand
GAATTAACCGTCAGCAAAATTCGCATGGCCCATCACATTAACACCATTAATGAGATGGTTAACCTGTGGGAAGAATGGAATCGGCAAACCTATGGAAATCTGGGTTTTAATGAAAGCTTAGAAAAATTGCAAACCTTAAAACAACGCCATGAGGATTATTTACAGGAGTTAGGGAAACTCTTAAATCAGTTGCGATCGCGCGCCGCAGAAGACGTTGCCCGACTAGAAGTCATCGCCAACCAACTCGACTCCGGCATTCGCACCCTTCGACTCCTTCCCCTCTCTACCATTTTTAACCTCTTTCCTCGCCTCGTTCGTGACCTCGCCAAACAACAAGGAAAACAAATTAACCTCATCCTCGAAGGAGGAGAAACCAAAGCCGATAAACGCATTATCGAAGAAATGAAAGATCCCCTGATGCACATGATCCGCAACAGCATCGATCATGGCATTGAACCCCCCCACCAACGCCTTGCCCAAGGTAAACCTCCCACCGCCACCATTCGTCTCAAAGGATTTCAAACCGGCAACAGTATTATTATTGAGCTTAGTGATGACGGTCAAGGCTTAAACCTAGAAGACATCAAACGCAGTGCCAAAGCCAAAGGATTCCGGCGTGCAGAAGAACTAGAAGCGATGACTGCGCCACAAATTCAATCCCTAATTTTTGCCCCTGGATTTTCTACTCGCCAGCTAGTCACAGAAGTCTCTGGACGTGGGGTAGGATTAGATGTAGTACGCACCAATGTAGAGCACTTAAAAGGCAACATTCAAGTAGACTCCACCTGGGGTCAAGGATGCAAATTTACCATTCAACTCAATACCAGTTTAGCCACTGCTTCCGTTTTATTAGTCTCTGTGGAAGGATTTACCTATGCCATACCCGTAGAATTCGTTAAAACCACTTTATTGATTCATCAACCAGAAATCTTCTCGATTGAAGGACGTGATACCTACGCTATGGAAGATCAACCCATCTCCATTGCGCGATTAGCAGATCTTCTAGAGTTAGCCTCTGCTACTCCTACAGATCGGGAATATTTTCCTGGCATTATCCTCCAAGTTGGGACAGATTCATTAGGGGTAATTGTTGATGAACTTTTAGACCAACAAGATATTATCCTCAAACCTCAGAGTCAATTACTTCAGAGAGTTCGTAATATTTCTGGAGCCACTATTCTAGGCACAGGAGAAGTTTGTATGGTTTTAAATCCCCAAGATTTAATCAAATCAGTTCAAAAAAATAATTTGAGAAAAAATACTGCCTCATCTGTCGTATTAGAAACAGTAGAAGATTCTGGAAAAAGTGCTGTTCTTCTCTTAGCAGAAGATTCTATTGCTACTCGTACTCAAGAAAGACGAATTTTAGAGAGTGCCGGTTATGAAGTCGTGACTGCCGTTGATGGATTAGATGCTTATAATAAACTGAGAACTGGTCATTTTGATGCGGTTATTTCTGATGTACAAATGCCTAATTTAGATGGGTTATCTTTAACAGCGAAAATTCGAGAACATCAAGAATATGCAGATTTGCCAATTATTTTGGTGACCTCTTTGGCTTCTGATGAAGATAAGCGCCGAGGCGCAGAAGCTGGCGCGAGTGCCTACCTTACTAAAGGGGGATTTAGTCAAGAGTTACTTTTAGAAACTGTGCGTCGATTACTCTAACTTGACTGTTTTTTTGTTGGAGTCCCGCTCACCTCTGAAAATGAGTCTACAACAGCGAGTAATTGGTCTATATCAGCATTCGGGTGAAAAAATGAGAATAAGTGTTTGTAGCGCAAAATTCCTCGGCGATCGAGTATAAATTGAGCTGGTAAAGGTGCTCCCAAAGCTTGGCCGACAGCATAGGCGCGGAAGGCTTGACCTCTCGGATCGCTTAAAACTGGCATTTGGAGACCTAAGTCTCGGATGACAATTTCTGTTTGTGGCCGATCGGTGCTGGTAATGAGTAATACTTCTACACCTCTATCGGTAAAGGCTTGATAGCGTTCATTTAAGGACTTAAGGTGAGGAAAGCATAGAGGACAGTAGGATTTTTCCGTAAAAATTCGGGTAAAGTCAACGATCGCCGGTTGTCGGTGGCGATAGTCAGACAGTCGCACCATTCCCCCCTGGGTAATGTTGGGAAGCTGAAAATCGGGAGTCATTAGGCCAATCTCACAGGGAGTGGTGGGAGGAAAAGGGAATAGGTAGTTAAGAAAGCGCCGGTTAAATAGGCTACGAAGGTCGGTAGAGGTGAACATAGGGAAGGGCGGACAGGGGTAAGTTGGTTTAATTTTAACTGAGTAAGCGTAGGAGTTGTTCCTGATGTTCTATTTCGCCGACGATACGGCGTATGGGTTGGGGCCAAATTCTCAGTAAGGTGGGGGTGGCTAAAATTTGATCGGTTTCAGCCCGATCTGGATGTTTGAGGATGTCAATGACTTTCAGGGTGTAGGGTTGAGAGAGGGCTTTTTCTAGGAAGTAATGGACTTTTTGTAAGAGGCGCTCTGTGTTGGCATGATGTCCTGAGACAAAGAGGCGAAAGATGTAGCCATGGGGATTGAGGGTTGTCAGGGCAGGATCTGAGGCTGTATGGTCTGGAGGAGGATGATCGACCCGAATCACCCAGTCATGATTTTCCCACAGTTGGGGAAATTGCTGATAGTAGGTGGCGATCGCCATGGGGTCACAGGAATCTAGACACCCTAACGGTAGTTTCCATTCCATCTCAGGCGTATTAAAAATTGCATTCAACAGAGGAGAATAGTGATAAACCCAGGGATAGGCTTCAGCAATGTATTCAATTTTTTGGGTGTGGCGATCGCGCCATCGATCTACGGTCGCCGTATAACAAGGCACTAAAAAATCAGGGGGAGCAGGGAGATCCAATAACGTTTGCAGTCGAGTACATAAATCCATATGCCATCGACTTTGTTTGGTTGGATCGATACAGTAGACTACATCTCCCCCAGGGGTAAATAAAGCAATCCCCTTGAATAGCTCCGACAAGATCTTGTCCCAACAATGAGGATTTAAATCCGACCTCGTAGAAATTGAGCCATTTCGTTCGGGGTCGGCGATTTTTCCAGAGCAATTTCCTCTGTAATTCGACCCTCTTGGTAGAGTTTATACAGAGCCTTGTTCATAGTAGTCATGCCTTCAAATTCAGACCGCAGCATGATTTGGGTAATGGCTTCTAGATCATTTTTAACTACATATTCTTTTACCGCATCAGTAGCAATGAGAATATCATGGAATGCAGCTCGCTTTCCATCCGTAGTCTTGCATAGTCCTTGAGCAATAATTGATACTAATGATTCCGATAAGGACACGCGCAAAGCCGGTTGTTCAGCGGGGGGGAACATCCCCATAATCCGTTCGATAGTTTTTACCGCACTATTGGTATGTAAGGTTCCCATGACCAAGTGACCCGTCGAGGCAGCTTTGAGGGCAATATTCATCGTATCTTGGTCTCGAATTTCCCCCACCAACATCAAGTCTGGGTCTTCCCGCAGAGCCGCTTTGAGGGCATTTTTGAATTCACGGGTATGGCGGCCAACTTCCCGGTGTTTGACGAGAGATTTGTGACTGACATGAACAAATTCTACGGGGTCTTCAATGGTGATGATGTGATAAGCCATGTTTTTGTTAATGTAGTCAATCATGGCTGCCATGGTGGTAGATTTCCCAGAACCCGTTGGGCCGGTGACCAAAATCAGTCCTTTATGATAGTGACAAATGTCTTTGAATACTTCTGGCGATCGCAACTGTTCCAGTGTCAAAATCTTAGACGGAATCAACCGCAACACCATCGCCGGGCCAGCCAACGAATCAAACACATTAATCCGAATTCGCACAAAGCCAAAATCAAACGCCCCGTCAAAATCCAGATGGTCTTGGAATTGGCGGATTTCCTCATCCGTCATACATTCGCGCAACCAACTCATAAACGTCGGCAAGTCACTTTTCGGATACTCCAAGCTAGTAATATCCCCGCGTTGGCGATAACGGGGAACCTCATTCACCCCCAAATGAATATCCGAAACACCTTCATCATTCGCTCGCTGTACCAACTCCTTCAGCGTCGGATGGCCTGGACTTGGCCCAGACTTCGGCTCGGCTCGTTTAGTAGCCGTTTTCGCGGCTGGTGCCGGAGCCGTCCTCGTTGCCTGGGGATTCAAAGGCATGGTTCGCGCTGGCATCTGCTGCGTTGCGCCTTCCGTACTAGCCCCCGTGCGCGGTGGGGGGGCTGGGGGACGGGGAGGAGGAGAGGGGGGTTTCTGGGGAGATTGGGTCATAACCAAGTCCTGATAGAACGGTTCACAAGTAGACGAGTGAGCGCATCTGCAAATCGATGCCAAAAAAAATACGGGTTTTTAGAGTAAACTGCGATACGGGATAAATTTCTCCCATGATCGAATCTGGAGTCTAGCTCAGAGAGACCTGTGGAATTATTGTACTCCCTATTTTGAAGTTGACCTTAGCAGTGGTCAATATAGGATAGGGAATTGTCTTCACAGAGTTCTCCAGCCCCCAATAGAAACAGAGACCTATGGACTTGAATTGTACCTTGTTTTTTCTCGTATGTGTATAAACTATGCCTAATTTTTCTCGAATTGGTATTATTTTAGGAACTCGTCCCGAAGCGATTAAACTAGCGCCCGTGATTCAGCAGTTCCGAGGATCGGGGTGTTTTGATACTCAAGTGATTTTAACAGGTCAACATCAAGAGATGGTGGCGCAAGTGATGGAGCTATTCCAGCTACAGGCTGACCATAATCTAGAAATTATGCAACCGAAACAGACTCTGACCGATATTACTTGCCGGAGTTTGCAGGGATTAGAGCAGTTATTTCAGCAGTTATCCCTGGATTGGGTGATTGTGCAAGGAGATACTACCACCGCCTTTGCTGCTACTTTAGCTGCCTTTTATCAGAAAATTCCGATCGCCCATGTAGAGGCGGGGTTGCGAACCGATCAGTTGTGGAATCCCTATCCAGAGGAGGCAAATCGGCGTTTGATTTCCCAGTTGGCTCATTTGCATTTTGCGCCCACCGAGTTGGCTGTCCGAAATTTAGAGCGCTCTGGGGTGGTTGGGGAGATTCATCACACTGGCAATACGGTGATTGATGCCCTGTTGCAAGTGGCAGCGGCTGATCCTCAATGTGAGGTACCGGGGCTGGACTGGGATCAGTATCGTGTCTTGTTAGCGACTGTCCATCGCCGGGAAAATTGGGGGGAACCCCTGCGGGACATTGCGGAGGGGTTTTTATGGATTTTAGAGGCGTTTCCTGATACGGCGCTGCTGTTGCCTTTACATCGTAATCCGACGGTGCGAGAGCCTTTGCAGGAGCGCTTGGGCGATCACGATCGCGTCTTTTTGACTGAACCTTTAGATTATGGAGAGTTGGTGGGAGCGATCGCCCATTGTTATCTGGTTCTGACAGATTCAGGGGGACTTCAGGAAGAAGCTCCTTCCCTAGGGAAACCTGTGCTGGTACTGCGGGAAACTACCGAACGCCCAGAGGCGATCGCCGCTGGCACTGCCCAGCTAGTAGGCACTGCGCCCACCTCTATTTTTACCATCGCCTCTCAACTCCTTTCCCAACCTGAACTCTACCATCGCATGGCTACCGCCATTAATCCTTTTGGAGATGGCAAAGCTGCGGAACGAATCCTCACCCTGATCCAACAAAAAATTAGTCTCTGATGAACATCATTCTCTTAGGCAATGCCGGTGCTGGCAAAAGTACCATGGCTAAAAAAATTATGGGCGATCGACACCTACCCTACCTCTGCCTGGATGATATTGCCTGGAATAACGACCTAGAAAGAAAACCGCTGGATCAAAGTATCGCCGAAATGCTCTCCTTTATCGCCAGCCACGATCAATGGATTATTGAAGGCTGCTACGCTGATTTAATCGCCGCCGCCCTACCCCACTGCACCGAACTGCGGTTTCTCAATCCCGGCACCGACGTTTGTGTGGCTCATTGCCAAAATCGCCCTTGGGAACCAGAGAAATTTCCTTCTCTGGAAGCCCAAAATGCCCATCTCAACTTCCTAATAGAATGGGTAAAACAATACGAAGTCAGAGAGGACGAATACGGATTATCTCGCCATCGAGAGGTCTACGATCGCTTTACTGGCAACAAGCGGGAATATACCCGGATTGAGGACTACGATGGGATTAATAGTTAACCAACTCTGCCCGCAAGCCAGCGTTTTGTACCAACCCCAGGCGAACTTGGGCTTCTTCTAAGGTCGGAAATGCTCCCACTTGCATCACCGATCGCCCCTGATAAGAACTCCGAAACGCATCAGGAACTAAGGCTTTCACACGGTTTTGTTCCAGGGAAGAAGTAGCATATACGACTACTCGATATCGCAATCCCAGAGCTGAAGCTAGAGTAGGGGGAGGCGGAGGCCCCCCTGGTACCGTCGGTCGAGGGGTAAGTGGCTCTAAAGAGGGGCCATCCCCCAAGGGAATTCTGCTATTAGGAACCGGTAGGGGTTCTAAGCTAGGCACTTGAGAAGTGACAGAAGAACTGCGGTTGGGATTGGGCTGGGCTCTGTTGTGGTGGTCAACGTTGCAGTGGGCGGCAAGAGCGGGTCGAGCCGGGTGGTGGGCACAACAATCAATTGCAACGCCACTGCGCGCTGCAAAAGGGTGGCCAGCGATTCTTGCAGCAGGACAACTTGATCGTAAGTGGGCTGTTTCGATGCCCGGATGGTCACATGC
>CAZTRW010000196.1:0-7017 GCA_964616725.1 uncultured bacterium | reverse complement strand
GTCCTGAAATTCCAGCACCGATAATGATGATATTGAGGGGGGGGGTGAGTCATAGGGGGAGATTCTCCAGAGAAGGTGGATTAAACTCGCTGCCAAGTGAGTGCGGAAGAAACTCCTCCCATGAGAGGAGGACTGAGGATGAGTTTATCTTCGATAAATTCAAAGTATCGGATTAAGTCGGTGTTTACCCAATCGGGGATTAGGCTAACTTCTAGGTGGTGAATGATTTGATTGTTTTTGATTTCGTAAGTACCGGCATAGGAGACGTAATTTCGACTCGCTTTGAAGTAGCTGAGGGTGGCTTTTAAGAATTTAGGTAATTTGGTGATGAGGTTTAATCCGAGTTTGAGATTTTTGAGTTCTTGCACTTCTGTGGGAGATAGGCTCATAGTGGGGCGATCGCTCTTCATAAAGGATACGGAAACATAACCATTTTGGGTATATATCAGATATCCTTGAGGATCTTTCCCCATGGGATAAATTACCTTGCCGTCTGACTCCACGGACTTAAATTCTAAGAGTTTCCAGATTCCCACAAATTGATCGATGGATACGGTGTTTTCTGACACTGATTCAACCTCCGTAGTTTTTCCGTGAGTTGGGGGCATTATAAACTAGAATGTATTTCTTGTCATCTGTTTTTACCCGATCCTAAAAAAATAGGCTTGAGGGTCTCTAAGAGTTGAGATTCGCTTTGTTTTAAGAACATATGTTGGCCGGGGAAAGAGTGAATTTGGACTGATTTTGTGGTATAGGTTGACCATTGTAAAAGTTCGGCTTCACTGACGATGGGATCGTCGATACCTCTGAATCCATGGATGGGACAATGGAGAGGAACTTTGTCGCTATATTGATAGCTTTCAATCAGTTGAATGTCGGCTTTAAAAATTTTGATTAATTCATCAAGTAAGGGGCGATCGCCTTGAATGGCTGGCGGAATTTCTGCGACTTTCAGAAAATAGTCTAACTTCTCCTCTTCTGAAAGAGACGCTAAATAGGTGAGCCATTCCACATTGGTGGGAGGTTTAGCACCACTTAAACACAAGTAATCCAGTTTAATTTGCTCTACTTGCTCCAGATAGTGAGCCACTTCAAAAGCGATAATCGCGCCCATACTGTGTCCAAAAAATGCTACCCGTTGATCTTGATATTCTTTCACCAACTGTGCTAAACTGAAAATTAGTTCCGAAAAATCAGTAACAAATTTTTCCTTGATTCGTTGTTGACGGCCAGGGAGTTGAATAGGTAATACTTCAATTTCGGGAAGTTGTTTTGACCAATGTTGAAATATTGCAGCGCTTCCCCCCCAAGGGTGAAAACAAAATAAGCGAAGTAAGGCATCTGGTTTGGGTTGATAGTAGGCAAACCAAGAAGAGGCATTGATCTCAACTTTTTTCCTCTCTCCCTGGGGTTGATTCTGGAGTAATTCAGTTAACTGGGTGGCTAATTGTGCGATACTTGGCCCACTCATCATCTCACTGGTTTCTAAACTCACCCCTAAATCCGTCCGAATCTGATTTAAAAGTTCCACAGCGCTAAGGGAATCAAAGCCTAAATCTAAAATTGACTGTTGCCAATGGAGGGTATGATGGGGGCTAATATTGAGAATCTGACGTGCTCTTTCTTCTAAATATTTCCCGATCATTTCTGGGGATGTTTCTGTTTCTAGAGATGCCGGTTGAATGCGGGAGAGAATTTCTGTATTTTGGCTACTCTGTAGAGAGGGTAATGCTGCTGGTATGGATGGGAGCGTAGTTGGAGTCGTTTCAATCCAATAACGTTGTCGTTCAAAGGGATAATTGGGTAAGGTGACTTTTTGGCGGTAATCGTCTTTATCCAATCCTAACCAGTCTAGAGAAAATCCTTGGGTATAGAGGGTGGCGACGGTAGAGAGTATCTGTTGCCATTCATCGACTCCACGGCGTAGGGAAGGGAGCCATTGTGCTGTTGCTGCTGCGTCTGGAGGGAGACATTTTCGCCCCATGCCTAATAGTATGGGTTGGGGGCCAATTTCTAGGAAAAAGTGATATCCTTGTTGATGTAAGCATTGCATTCCTTGAGCAAATTGCACAGGTTGACTGATATGATTGACCCAATATTGGGCGGTGGCTATTTCATTGCCGATTAAATTTCCTGTGACATTAGAGATAAGAGGAATTTGGGGAGGATGGTAAGTGAGTTGATGGGCAACGGCGGCAAATGCTGCTAACATTGGCTCCATCAGGGGGGAGTGGAAAGCGTGGGAAACTGATAGGGGTTTGGTTTTAATGCCTCTGGCTTCTAAGGAGTGAATGATTGAGTTGACGGCTGTTTTTTCTCCCGAAATGACGACACTCTCTGGGCCATTATTGGCGGCGATCGCCACCATTCTGCTAGACTGCAATAGTTGGTTCACTGTCTCTTCTGAAGCCATCACTGCCACCATCACTCCTCCTGGGGGTAGCTGCTGCATCAGTCGCCCGCGCGTAGTAATCAGTCTCAAGCCATCTGCTAAACTCCAGACTCCTGCTAAAGTCGCTGCCACATATTCTCCCACACTATGACCGATGAGGATATCGGGTTGAATGCCCCAAGATTGCCACAGTTTGGCTAAGGCGTATTCCACGGCAAATAGCGCCGGTTGAGTATAGCCGGTTTGATCGAGTTGAGTCGTATGAGAGGGGGTAGGATGTTGAGGATAAAGGAGAGAAATGAGAGATTTTTTTAAGAGGGGTTGTAAAATCCTGTCACACTCATCGATCGCTTGCCGAAACACGGGTGCGTAGTCGTATAATTGCCTGCCCATCTGCACATATTGAGAACCTTGCCCAGTGCAGAGAAAGGCAATAGGAGCGCGAGAGGAAGGGATGACTTTTCCCGCAAAGACTCCAGGGGTGGTTTTCTGCCCGTGATAGTCGCGTAATTTTTGGGCAAATTCCTGGGGATGGGTGGCAACCAGGGCAAGTCTATGGGTAAAGGTAGAGCGCCCAGTGTTAGCAGTATAGCAAATATCGGCGATCGCCACTGTGGATGTTGCCAAATAGTTCTGGTAGCTCTCTATCAATGCCATTAAGGAGGTTTCTGATTTCGCGGATAGAGTGAGAAGATGAAAGGGACGTTCTTTTGGGGGTTTCTGGGGAGCAGAAACCGACGGCGCTTCTTCTAAAACCGCATGGGCATTGGTACCACTAAATCCCAGAGAACTTACTGCCACTCGCCTGATTTCTCCGGGGGAAATATCCCAGGATTTATATTCTGTATTCACATAAAACTGGCTCTGGGCAAAATCAATATGGGGATTCGGTTCCTGAAAATGGAGGGAAGGAACCAATTGACGATAATATAGGCATAGGGCGGATTTAATGACGCTCGCTACTCCAGCAGCCCAGGCAGTATGACCAATATTGGTTTTCACAGAACCAATGGGACAAAATTGCTTTCTATCAGTATAACTTGAAAATACTTCGGTTAGCGCTCCCACTTCAATCGGATCGCCCAGGGGCGTACCCGTACCGTGGGCTTCCACATAACCAATGGTAGCGGGATTAATGCCTAATTTCTCATAGATTTTCTTTTCTAGATTGACTTGAGATTGACTACTGGGAGCCGTAATACCATTGGTTTTGCCATCATAATTAATGCCCGATCCTTTGATGATCGCATAAATGCGATCGCCATCTTTCACCGCTTGCTCATACCCCTTCAACACCACAATCCCACAGCCCTCACTCCAGACAATTCCTGATGCAGCAGCATCAAAAGTTCGGCAGCGCCCTTGGGGAGAAAGCATCTTATATTGACTGGTAACAATATTTTGGGTAGGAGTCAGCATCAGCGTAATCCCCCCCGCTAATGCCATTTCACATTCTCCCCGATTAATACTTTCACACGCTTGATGAATCGCCACTAAAGACGAAGAACACGCCGTTTCTATCGCCATCACGGCACCACGCAAATCTAGAAAATAAGCAATTCTCGCCGGTAAAACCGAAACAGAATTTCCCGTCAGCACTTGACGATTTGTATACAATCCTGAGCGGAATAAAAGTTCTGCATAATCCCCATTAGCCGCTCCCACAAACACGCCACAAGGTTTTCCTTTCAGACTATCAGCCGCATAACCGGCATCTTCAATCGCGTGATAAGCTTCTTCTAAGAAAATTCGATGTTGAGGCTCCATATATTGCGCCTCTGTTGGAGAAATCTGGAAGAAAAATGGATCGAATTTATCCACATCATCGATAAAGCCACTCCACTTAGAGTAGGAGGTATGGGGATGATTAGGATCGGGATTGTACCAAGATTCATCAGCCCATTTTTCTGGGGGCACTTCGGTGATGCTATCCACCCCATTTTTGAGGTTTTCCCAAAATTCTTGCCAGTTTTTTGCGCCGGGATAGCGACAGGAAATACCGATAATGGCGATATCTGTGCTGGCAGGGGGGGAATGGGGAACATTGGGTAGGGGCGGGTTTTCGTCAGCCCTTTCACCAGTCACCAAGATTTCTCCTTTGATGGGGGAGTTGTCTAAGAGGAGTGCTTCGGCTTGCTCTAGGGAAATTTCTCCTAGTTGCAATTGGGAGAGGAGGGCGGTGGAGTCGGTGGGATTATCTAAGAGGAGTGCTTCGGCTTGCTCTAGGGAAATTTCTCCTAGTTGCAATTGGGAGAGGATGGTGGTGGAGTCGGGAGAGTTGTCTAGCAGGAGAGATTCCGCTTGCTCTAGGGAAATTTCTCCTAGTTGCAATTGGGAGAGGATATTCTCTTGCTTATCCTCTGTGAATTGTCCACTGCTTTCACCAAATCTGGTGTTAATTAAATCGGCAACTTCTGGTTGATGGAAGGTAATATCGTGCATTGCTACTTCTTGAGCAATCCACTGTGGTAGTTTGCGGCGAATGTCGGCAGTGAGATGTTCTTTTAAGGTGATTAGGGATAGGCGGGGTTTTTCGGCGATCGCCTCCGCCATGGTTATGGCATGATTTAATACCTCTTTTCTCGGTACAACCACTAAGGGAATTCCTCGATCTGCCAACTCTTGCCCGCGATAATTCTCCGCCGTATACATCATTTCCGTGCCCACCATTGTCCCTAATTTTTCCGGCACAATGAGGGTACATCCCATTCCTGGTGTAAAACCGTACCTCATAAAGTTGGTCGTGTAGATACTTTCTGCACCCAACACCACCATATCCCCATACAACCCTAACACGAACCCACCGCCAATCCCATGGCCTTGCATAGCAGAAATTACAGGGAGTTTACAGTCTAGAGCAATATGGAAAAAATCCAACGCATCGAACCTAATTTCACGACGATGAAGGCGAATTAATTCCTCTTTGGTTCCTCCCGAACAGAAATAGCTATCATAACCCGTGAGGATGACGACTTTATAATGATGATGGCGAGCAACTTGGCCAAAACACTCATATAATCCATCAATCAATGCCTGGGAAAAGGTATTGCGATATTGCTCATCCCTCATGGTAATTTGCACAATGCCCTTACCTAACTCAGTCAGATGCACCACCGATGTGTTCACCCTTGCCACGGAAATACCCCCTCTTTAAAATAGCGCTCAATGGTCGCTTGAATTTGGCGATCGCCCAATAACCCCGAAATCGTACTTACCGCCAACGCTTCCGTCTCCTCCTGCATAATCCATAGCTGATTGGCATAGCGTTTCAACCGCTCAATTCCCGCCACCGGCAAATACTTCAACCGCCGAAAATGCTGACGTACACTCTTTTCCACATCCCCACTATACTCATCCACCAACCCCCACGCCTGAGCTTGCGCCACCCCGATTGATTGTGTCGTCAAAGCTAACCGATACGCCTGATGAAAACCCACCCGCCGAATCAAAAATGGCAACACACAAGCAGGCAACAAACCAAACAATAATTCCGACAAAACAAACGTCGCCGTTTCATCCGCAATCACCACATCACTCGCCGCCACAAAACCCACGCCACCTGCCTGAACCTTTCCTCGCACCAAGGAAATTACCACCTTACTATTTTGGGTCATCTGCTTACAAATATTATAGTAATTTTGGGAACTTTCTCTTGGATCTTCTCCCGCCGTTGCCGCCACCTCTTGAAAATCCATTCCCGTACAAAATACCTCTGGCAAGCCCTCCAAAACAATAATTTTAATCTCTGCTTCTGTCTCGGCTGTCTGGAGAGCCGATAACAACTCTTGTGTCAACAGACGATTAATACTATTGTCGGCTTCAGGGCGATACATCTGAATCCGTTTCACCGCCGGTTGATAACTAATTTTGAGCGTCTGATAATCCATGGGAATTAACAATTAACCATTAACAATGATTCCTTACACCCACTCATATTCGCGATGAAACTCCTTAATCTGCTTTAACACTAAACGCCCTTTGCCTTCAAAATTTTGCCAAACTTCTGGGAATAGGTGATAATCCAAGGTCACATTCCTCGTACCAAAGGCAACTATACCACTTTCGCGCAATAACTGCTCATACTGCTCAAGGGTGAAAGGATATCTTCCCCGCAAGTGAGCCGCAATCCCTCGTTTTGCTTGCAGCGCCTGACTTTCGGGAGTGACAATACCACTATAAAATTCGGAGCAACAGCCAGAGCCATAGGAAAATAATCCGATTCGTTTCGCAGCACTAAACTCGCCATTATCAATGGTACTGGCAAGGGATAAGAGTACCGTCGCCGCCAGAATATTTCCCACCTGTTGGCAATAGACTAATCCTGGCATTACTCGCCGTTGAAAATCTAGTTCAATCTCTGCCGGTTTCGCTTTCTTAAATTTCCGCATCATACTCCGATGAGCGCCTTTTACCATACCGCCAAAGGGAGTATGAAAACTGAGATAATCAAATGTCTTTTCGTAGTCTACATTGTCTACTCGTTCTTGATATTGAAGATAGGCGTTTTCACAGCAATCTAAAAAGGAGAGTAGGGATAAATCCGCATCCCCGGCTTCAGAATTGGGCGTGGGGCGACAGGTGTCCATGACTTCATAACCATAGTAGCCGTTACAGCCAATATCTAC
>CAZTRW010000195.1:0-7200 GCA_964616725.1 uncultured bacterium | reverse complement strand
GGGGTGGGCGTTGGGGTGGGCGTTGGGGTGGGCGTTGGGGTGGGAAGATTGACTGTGACGAAATCGGTGGCATCGAGGAGGTTAACGTTGACGTTTTTGAGGATCATTAAGTAGTCGCCGAGTACGGGGCCGGTTTCTGTGCCGGTACCGATAATCTGACGAATGATTACGTCGTTGGCGTTGTCTCCTGTTCCTTGGGCGATAAATAGGTTATCTAAGGTTAAGCCGCCTCCTAAGCCGATTTTGTCTTCTTTGTTGCCTTGGGCATCGACGAAGAAATCTAGGATGACATCGGCTCCGGCGAGCTGGAAGCTACCGGAGTCTGGGGCGATCGCAAAGGTGTCTCGTCCTGCACCACCGAGCAAAATATCGGCTCCCGTGCCTCCAAAGAGGAAATCATTCCCTGGAGTACCATCGGCATCTCCCGCGAGAGCATCATTGCCAGCATTGCCTTGTAAGGTATCATCGCCTTTATCACCCGATAGGAAGTCAGCCCCATCTCCTCCTTCCAAATTATCTTGACCTTGGCCGCCAAAGAGGGTATCTTCGCCGGGGCTACCCAGCAGGGTATCGTTTTCTGTATTCCCTACCATAAAGTCCGAGCCGTTACCACCAATGAGGCTATCACTACCACTGCCACCGGAAATCAGATCGTCATCATCATCGCCAAAAATGGTATCGCCATCGTTGCCACCAAAGAGGAAATCGATGCCTCTGCCACCGCGAATGCTATCAAAACCATCTCCTCCTTCAATGGTGTCATTGCCTAAATCTCCGAGGAGATCGTCATTGCCGTCACCGCCGACTAAGTAATCATCATTTTGTCCGCCATAGATTAAGTCGTTCCCGCCATTGCCATTGATCGCATCTGTACCGAGTCCGCCATAGAGGAAGTCGTTGAATTCTCCTCCAGAGATTTGATCATTGCCTGCACCGCCGAGGATGAAATCAATGCCCTCTCCTCCCGAAAGAAAGTCATTGCCGTCATCACCGGAGATTTGATCGGCACCATCGCGCCCGAAGATGGTATCACTACCTTGGCCGCCAAAGAGGGTATCTTTGCCTAGCTCTCCGTCAATGAGATCGTTATCTAGACCACCGAGCAAAATATCGTTGAAATCTAGTCCAAAGAGGCTATCGTTTCCTTGAAACCCGTAAATAATATCTCCTTGATTGGTTCCTACTAAGAAATCGTTTCCAGGAGTTCCGTTAATGGTTGGCATAGTTAAGTCTCCTCACCACTGCGTCTAGAGATTTAGGCCGTTACTTTCCCATTAAAGCAAACTTAGGGGCGATCGCCTGTGTACAGAATTTCATGGGAAACTGAGGGGATGAGGATTTGCGTGAGAATTAAAAATACATGACCCAGACACTGATAGTAAGGACTCCAGCCACCACAGCCAATTTAGGGCCAGGTTTTGATTGTATTGGGGCGGCATTGACCCTCTATAATCAGTTTCGCTTTTCTCCTTGGTCAGGAGATCCCTCTCTCGCCATTGAGGTGATTGGTGTTGAGGGAGGGCACGTGAGTCTGGGGAAGGATAATTTGGTTTATCAGGCGTTTTTGCGGGTTTATGATTATTTGGGCCAAGAGCCACCCGGAGTCAAGATTGTCATTGAGATGGCTGTTCCCTTGGCGCGAGGTTTGGGGAGTTCGGCAACGGCCATTGTGGGAGGATTGGTGGGAGCTAATGGGTTGGCGGGCAATCCTTTAAGTGAGCAAGAGGTGATGGATTTGGCGATCGCCATGGAAGGACATCCGGATAATGTGGTGCCTGCTTTGTTAGGGGGCTGTCGTTTGGCGGTGAAGGGAGCGGCTGGCTGGGTAATTACCGAGATTTCCTGGCATCAAAGTATTCTGCCTATTGTGGCAATTCCAGATTTTGAGTTGTCTACTGCTGAGGCGAGGCGAGTTTTGCCGAGTCAGTATCTCCGACAGGATGTGATTTTTACGGCTTCTCATCTGGCTCTGTTGGTGATGGCTTTGGGGAGGGGAGAGGGGAAGTGGTTGCCGACGGCGATGCAAGATTGTGTCCATCAGCCCTATCGGAAAGGGTTAATTCCTGGTTATGATGCGGTGGAGCAAGCGGCGATCGCGGCTGGAGCCTTTGGACTGACGATTAGTGGCGCAGGCCCCACCTTAATCGCTTTAGGACCGGCTGATCGAGCCTCGGAGGTGGCCGTTGCGATCACTCAAGCTTGGCACAATTATGGCGTACGGGCAGAGGTGCGATCGCTGGCGATCGATCACCAAGGAACTACGGTGGTAGTAACTTAGACCAAGATCCAAAATTTTGTAGTCGTTGCTACAAAAAAAAGCCCTAACCTGATTAGAATTAGATTTTTGGCAGCGATTTAACGTTTTCTTAACTCAGACAGTAGGAGTGTGAGGGTATGGCCAGTCCCATGGGTCGGCGGAAATTTTTAGTCTATGGTTCTGCTGCGGTAGGAACCAGTCTTTTGCTCAAAGCTTGCGGGAGTGCTCCAGACACAGCCTCTTCGCCAGAGTCTTCTCCCTCTCCAGTGGCCGAAAGTCCCAGCGCCAGTCCTAGTCCTTCAGCAGCGGGAAATACCATCAAAGTCCAAAGTCGGCATTCTGCACTCCCTGAGTGGAACCATGGCGATTAGTGAAAAAAGTGTGGTAGAAGCAACTCAATTAGCAATCGAGCAAATTAACGCCGCAGGAGGAGTGCTCGGTAAACCCATAGAGGCGATCGTAGAGGATGGCGCTTCAGATTGGCCCACGTTTGCAGAAAAAGCCAGAAAACTGATCGATCAAGATGTGGTGTCTATTTTTGGCTGTTGGACTTCTGCCAGCCGCAAAGCCGTTTTGCCCGTGTTTGAAGAAAAAGACCATCTGCTCTGGTATCCGGTACAATACGAAGGGCAAGAATGTTCTAAAAATATCTTCTATACGGGTGCGGCTCCGAACCAACAAATTGAACCTTCTGTCGATTGGTTACTAGAACAGAAGGGAACGCAGTTTTTCTTAGTGGGATCGGATTATGTATTCCCTCGCACTGCCAATACGATCATCAAAGAGCAACTGGTAGCTAAAGGCGGAACCACGGTGGGTGAGGATTATCTGCCTCTGGGCAATACGGAAGTTACGGCGATTATCACCAAGATTCGCCAAGCCCTTCCCGATGGAGGTGTGATCTATAATACCCTGAACGGGGATAGCAACGTGGCTTTCTTTAAGCAGATGCAAGGAGCAGGACTGACGGCAGATAAGTATCCGGTGATGTCGGTGAGTATTGCCGAAGAAGAAGTGAAGGCGATCGGGGTAGAATACCTCAAGGGTCACTATGCGGCGTGGAATTATTTCATGACGGTAGACAATCCAGCTAATCAGAAATTTGTCGCTGACTTTAAGGCAAAATATGGCAGCGATCGCGTCACCAATGACCCCATGGAAGCTGCATATATCGCCGTTAACATCTGGAAACAGGCAGTAGAAGCCGCTGGTGCACCCGATGATTTGAATGCAGTGCGTATGGCTGCCTATGGCAAAACCTTCGACGCTCCCGAAGGAATGGTCACCATGAACAACAACCATCACTTATCTAAGTGGGTACGGATTGGACAGGTTCGTGATGATGGTCTCTTTGAAATTGTCAATGCCACTGAGCAAGCAGTCGCACCTCTCCCTTGGAATCAGTTTGTGGCAGATACGAAAGGATTTGCCTGTGACTGGTCCGATCAAACGAAAGGAGGAAAATATAAAATTTAAATCCTGAGAACTATTGCTATCGGGAAGAAAGGGCAGGTTTTGAGGGAATCAAGTACAAGAAAAACCTGTCTTTTTTAGTGATTTCAGAGGCAATATTATTACCGATTAAAGCACTACTAGAAACTCAAGTGTCAGGAGGATAAGGTGCAGCTTTTACTGGAAGGTATTTTTAATGGGATTAGTATCGGATCGGTATTGATGATTGCTGCCTTGGGTCTAGCGATTATTTTTGGCTTAATGGGAGTCATTAATATGGCCCATGGGGAATTAATGATGCTGGGAGCTTATACTACATTTGTGGTGCAAAATGGCTTTAAGGCAATGGGGGATTCTTTTTTTGAAGTTTATATCTTTTTTGCTTTACCAGCGGCATTTTTAGTAGGGGCTGGAGTCGGGATTTTGCTAGAGCGAGGGGTGATTCGATTTTTGTATGGACGACCCTTGGAGACGCTGTTAGCCACTTGGGGAGTGAGTTTGATTTTACAGCAGTTTGTGCGCAGCGTGAGTTGGCAGATGGTGTGGGGGTTGGTGTTATTTAGTGTGCTGTTTTTTGGGGGGGTGTGGTTGGTGTCCCGTCGGGCGGATTTTGAGCGAATCCGAACGGGGGCGATCGCCATTTTATTACCCTTAACCATTGCCATTGCCTTGACCGTAGGAAATTTATTGGGCCAAGCCTATCAATTGGCCGTCACTAAACCTTGGTTTGGCGCGCAAAATGTGGATGTAACTGCGCCGACTTGGTTGCGGGGAGGACTGCCCATTGGCACATTCCAGCTACCCTATGCCCGACTATTTATTATTACGTTAACCATGGTTTGTGTATTGGCTTTATATGGATTTCTGCAGCGATCGCCCTGGGGATTACGCATTCGTGCAGTCACTCAAAATCGCACCATGAGTGCCTGTTTAGGCATTCCCACCAATCAGGTGGATGCCCTCACCTTTGCCCTGGGTTCCGGGTTAGCGGGTGTGGCAGGATGTGCCATTAGTTTGCTCGGTTCTGTCGGGCCGAACACCGGACAAAATTATATTGTGGATGCTTTTATGGTGGTAGTCGTTGGCGGTGTAGGAAAATTGGTCGGAAGTTTAGTCGCGGCTCTGGGGATCGGCACCCTAAATTATCTAATTGGCTCCGGTAGTCTGGCACTGATGACAACTCCCATGAAACCTCTAACGGATTTCTTTACCTTTTTTGCTACCACCAGCATGGCTAAAGTGATGGTATTTGCTCTGATCATTGCCTTCCTGCAAGTCCGGCCTGCTGGAATTTTCCCTCAAAAAGGACGCACAGTGGATACTTAAAAACTGGCGGCGGTGGTAAAATGGCTCGTGGGACTGAGGTAGTGGAAGAAACCCTCGTCGATCCGGTAAGATGCAAGTAAGAGACCCCTGAACTCAACTGATTCGCGATCGCTCCTGATGGTGTTTTATCCTGGTGGAACCATTCACCACCAGGGTAAGAGCGAATAAGATTAGAATGTTTCTTGAGAACCCCATGTTAACCAACAGTCCCCCGGCTCATTTGACTCCTATTGTCCTGGAAAACCTCCCCGATCCGCCCTTAAGTGCTCCAGAATGTCCCCGTCGCAGTCGATGGCATCTGGATTTGATGCTATTAGCTCTGGAAGCACTCGATTTAGGGGGATCGGAAGCAATGCTGGAAGCGTGTAAAACGCTTAACCTTCAAGAAATAATTCCCAATCGAGTGGTTTTATGGCGGTTGCGAACGACGAATCCGTTTCGGCGAGGGTATATGCGGCGTTCGATGACGTTGTCGGAGGCTAAGGCTTTGGTGGCGATCGCCAGTACACTAGCCCGTAAACGTACGGTGTTAATCCGTCAACTTTTGGTAGCTTACGATCAACTCCAACAAAAACATCTTTCGGTAGAACATCACTTTCGGTTGTCAGAATACCTAGAGCGGTTTCGGGCCCATTTTCGCAGTCGCATGAACCTCAGACGTGCAGGAGTAGCCCAGTACCGCGAAGAGGAGGCTTTGAATGAATTAGGGTTATCGCTGTTAACTCAGCTCCTGTTTTGTACGGGAACCAAAGGAATGCAACGGTTCTGGATGAGTTTGTTTGATGGAGAGGTGGCATGAGTATCAAACGCCAATATAGTTTGCCCAACTGTACCTTAACTCTGTTTGGCTGGAGTGAGTCTAGCGAGGCCAATCCCTTAGAGATACAACCGTTGATGTCAGTGCTGGCTAATGTGGAATGTCAAATCGCTGGGGTGACGCTCACAGGAGGCAAGGAATTTTTTGAAAGTTTGGTGTGGGCAGTGAGTTATTATGCCCAAGAAGTGTTTAGTGGGGTTCATTATCCGTTTGATCAGATTCCCGGCCCCAAAAGGATACGCTTGGAAAAAAGGGGAGAGCGATCGCATTGCCTATCCATTCAAATGCCAGCTGAACCTCCCATCAATCCCCCAGAAATTACTCTCACAGATGTGCAATTATTCGATCTGGTAGAAGCGATCGATCAGTTTTTTGCCGATCACCAAACGCTCCCGGATTTGTCCTGGTCTCTGCAACCGACCTCGAGACGCTATGTGCAGTCGGCGATTCCTCTGGCGCAGCGAGCGACTCCCGCTGCGGTTGGCGTGGCGGGAGTGATGGTGGCAGCGGGTTTGTTATTTATGGTTCCTATCCCCGATATCCAGCGCCCCAATACCATTGAGGAAGTGAAACCTTCTTCCTCTTCTTCAGAACCGGAGGCGATTCCTTCTCCTTCATCGGGGGCTGGCGATCCTCAAAGTTCCGGTTCCCCCAATCCCTCTAGTGGAGGAGAAAGTGCGTTAGCCGTTTCGGAGTCAACGACGGTGAAGCCTGGCTCGGCAACTCCTGCGCGATCGCCGCTCAAGGCTGAAGAGCTGGAGGATCTGATTGAACGTGCTCCCTCCATTACCGATCCTACCCAAATTGGCATCTTAAATCGGAGGTTGCATGAGGAGATTGACCGGGCTTGGCAAAATCGAGAGGCTTTGAATGATGATTTGACCTATCGAGTGGCAGTGGGGGAGGATGGGGCTATTTTAGGGTACAAAGCCAGTGGCGATCGCATGAGTCCTCAAGATGCCCAGCTTACCCCCTTGTTAGAATTAGCCTACATTCCCACGACCGAGGGCGGCGCAGAATCGGAAGCGATCGCGGAATTTAAGGTGGTTTTTCGTCAAAAAGGAGTCGTGGAGGTCAGTCCCTGGAATGGCTTTCCCCCAGAAACTCAAGGCGTAGTCCCAGAAATTACAGATCCTTTCTTGTTGGAAAATCTCAATCAAGAACTGTATACCCAAATTAATGAAGCGCAGATTAAACAAGTTGATTACCCCGTACAACTGAATTACCGGGTGGCAGTCAAACGCAACGGAGAGATTGCTGACTATGAAGCGCTTAATCAAGGCGCATTCGACTATCTGGATCGGACTCCTTTACCCAGCTTGTTTCAGTTGAGTCAACATAATCGCTC
>CAZTRW010000194.1:0-7231 GCA_964616725.1 uncultured bacterium | reverse complement strand
CCCTGGAATTGCGGACGGCAAAGCGTTCGCCTGCTTGACCATTGGCTAAGAGGATTCCGCCTGTAGCCCCATACAAGCAGGTATTGCCGATAATTACATTGTCTTCAGGGGGAAAGGTGGCTTCAGGGGATGGGGCGATCACTATTTCCCCGCCATGCATCCCTTTACCCACATAATCATTGGCATCTCCTGTCAGGTGCAGGTACATTCCTGGTACGTTAAAAGCGCCAAAACTTTGACCGGCATTACCGACAAATGCCAGTTGCAATTCTCCGGTAAAGCCACTGTTACCATAGCGTCGGGCAATTTCTCCGGCTACACGAGCACCCACCGAACGGTCAGTGTTGACGATTTTCCAGGTTTTGCTGATGCTTCCAGGGCGGTTGATCGCTTCCTGAATCTGAGGATCGGCGAGGATCTGATCGTCTAGAACGGGGCCGTTAGAATGAACGGTTTCATGGATTAACCAAGAGCGATCGCCGGTTGGGTGTAGACCCTGAATCAGGGGTTCAATATGAATCTGGGCAGTTTTGGCTAAAGTCACCTCCCGCTTTTGCAATAAGTCTACTCGCCCGATGATCTCCTGGAGAGAACGCATCCCCAAACGAGCGAGAATCTGGCGGACTTCTGTGGCGACTAAGGTAAAGAAGTTAACTACATGACCAGGAATGCCGGTAAAGCGTTGGCGGAGTTTTTCCTGTTGAGTAGCGACTCCGACGGGACAGTTGTTGGTATGGCAGATGCGAGCCATGATACAGCCTTCGGCGATCATGGCAATGGAGCCAAAGCCGTATTCTTCAGCGCCTAACAGGGCGGCCATGACCACATCCCAGCCAGTTTTGAGACCGCCATCGGCTCGGAGCAAGACGCGATCGCGTAGACCATTTTCCAGTAGCATCCGATGCACTTCCGTCAATCCCAATTCCCACGGAGACCCAGCGTGCTTAATCGAACTCAATGGCGAAGCCCCGGTGCCCCCGTCATGACCAGAAATCTGGATAATGTCCGCATTGGCTTTCGCCACACCACAGGCGATCGTACCAATGCCCACTTCAGCCACGAGTTTCACACTCACCCCAGCACGAGGATTAATTTGATGCAGGTCAAAAATTAACTGGGCTAAATCCTCAATCGAATAGATATCGTGATGGGGAGGGGGCGAAATCAAGGGAACGCCCGGTTTACTGCGTCGTAACATGGCAATGTAGGGACTTACCTTAGTACCGGGCAACTGTCCCCCTTCTCCTGGTTTTGCCCCTTGAGCAATTTTAATTTCTATTTGCTGGGCATTCATCAGGTATTCTGGCGTTACGCCAAAGCGTCCTGATGCCACTTGTTTAATCGCACTGCTAGCAGTATCTCCTGGTTGTAAGCCGTGCAGATGGGGGAAACTGGGGCTTTTGCCTTCGGCGTTGATATCTGCCACCGTTGTGTATCGGAGGGGATCTTCTCCCCCTTCTCCTGAATTAGATTTACCACCGATGCGGTTCATGGCGATCGCCAACGTCTCATGAGCCTCCCGACTCAACGCACCCAGAGACATCCCCCCCGTACAAAACCGCTTCACCATCGACTCTACCGGTTCCACCTCTTCCAGAGGAATTCCTGCACCTTGGGTGCGAAACTCCAGGAGATCTCGCAGGGCACAAGGGGGACGCTCTTGCAGATACTGTTGATAAAGGGCATAAAACTCCTGAGTGGGGGGAAACTGAGCCACTGCCCTATGGAGCGCCTTAGACATTTCCGGCGAGTTCATGTGATATTCCAAACCGGTGCGATACTGCACAAAGCCCCGATTTGCCAACTTATTCCCTGCTACTTCAGGGAACGCCAAGTGATGAAACGCGAGGGTTTCTTGCCCTAGCTCCTCCGGGGATAATCCGCCCAATCGAGATACCGTACCTTCAAATGCCAGATCAATCAATTCCTGGCCAATGCCGATCGCCTCAAAAATTTGCGCGCCATGGTAAGACGACAGTAGGGAAATCCCCATCTTCGAGAGAATCTTGAGCAATCCCGCCTCGATCGCTTTACGATAATTCTCTAGTGCCTGGGGGATCGAGAGGGCGGGAATTTTCCCTCGTTCCATAAAGCCTTGAATTTTCGGACTATGCCACCAATGGCGCACTGTTTCCAGAGCTAAATAGGGACAAACCGCAGAAGCGCCGTAACCAATGAGACAGGCAAAATGATGGGTACTCCAACATTGAGCCGTATCCACCACAATCGAGGTTTGGCAGCGGAGTTGATTGCGAATCAGGTGATAATGGACTGCGCCCGTGGCTAAGAGAGGAGGAATATAGGTTTGGTTAGCATTGATACCGCGATCAGTGAGGACGACCACTTTTGCGCCCTCTTGCACCGCTTGATCTACGGAGGTACACAAGCGCTCAATGGCGGCGAGCAGAGACTCTCCGAGGGGATAGAGGGTAGAAATTTCACGGGCGGCTAACAGAGAATGTTCTAAGGTTCCTAACTCCGATTCTGTCAATAGGGGACTTTTCAGCCGTAATTGTGTGGTTGATCGCGATCGCGGGTCAAGTAAGTTAGGATGATCTCCGAGATGCATTTCTAAAGACATCACCAACTTTTCCCGCAAGGGATCAATGGGAGGATTTGTCACTTGGGCGAAACGTTGCTTAAAGTAGTCATAAAGCACATGGGGTTTCGTGGAAAGAATCGCCAGGGGAATATCATCTCCCATACAAAACGTTGGCTCTTTCCCCGTTTCTGCCATACTTTCCACAATCATTTCCACATCTTCTGCCGTATAGCCAAAGGCGGTTTGTGCTCTGACTAATGTGGGAGCCTCCAGGGTGAGGGCTGTCTGAGGAGGTACTTCTGCCAGGTGATGGACTCCTGCTTCGAGCCACTCGCCATAGGGAGCCAAACGAGCTACTTCTTGCTTAATTTCCCAATTTTTCAGGATACGATGTTCTTGTAGATCGATCGCCATCATCTGTCCTGGGCCTAAACGACCTTTTTCCACAATCGTACCTTCATCAAGGAGGATACTGCCTGTTTCTGAGGCAATGACTATATAGCCTTCTTGAGTAATACTATACCGAGCCGGTCGCAGTCCATTGCGGTCTAAAGCTGCACCCACATAGCGTCCATCACTAAATACGAGCAGGGCAGGGCCATCCCAGGGTTCTTGAATGCTACTGTAGTATTCGTAAAAATCCACAATTTCTGGATACTCTTCTAGGGCAGGTTGATCGTGGAAGGCTTCTGGCACCAGGATCATCAATGCTTCCATGGGGGTACGTCCTGACAGTACCAGCAGTTCAAATACATTGTCGAGATTGGCCGAGTCGGAGGCGTTGCGATTGGTGAGGGGGAGTAAGTCTTTGAGGCGATCGCCCCACACCGGGGAAGTAAATTCTACCTCACGAGTTCGCATCCAGTTCAAATTCCCCAACAGGGTATTAATTTCTCCATTATGGCCGAGCATTCGTAACGGTTGCGCCAGAGACCAGCGGGGCATCGTATTGGTACTGAAGCGACGGTGAAAAATAGCATAGCTACTGGTGTAGAGAGGATCTTGCAAATCCAGATAAAACTCACTCAGGATAAGGGATCGCACCATTCCTTTGTAGATAATTTGCCGAGTAGAAAAAGAGACAATATAAAGATCCAGATTAGCTCGATCAACGGCGGCGTGGGTGCGTTTGCGAATCAGATAGAGCGATCGCTCTAGCTCCAGACCGGATAAACTGGGAGACTCTACCAACAACTGCTCGATTTGCGGCTCATTTTCCCTGGCTTGGGCCCCCAGAATCTCCAAATTCACCGGAACCGTGCGCCATCCTAGTACCTTGAGACCTTCAGCAGCCACTTGTTCCTCTAAGAGCGTTTTACCAAAAGTGCGATCGCGCCAATTTTGGGGCAAAAACACCATCGCTACCCCCATCTGGCTTAAACTCGGTAGAGAAATCCCCTCAGCACGACTCCACGCCTTAAAAATCTCCCCAGGCAAAGCCGTCATCAACCCTGCCCCATCTCCGGAATCTCCATCCGCACTACAGCCGCCCCGATGTTCCAAACAAGTCAAACCCGACAGAGCCTTCACAATCAGATCGTGACTGGCATACCCTTGGGGATGGGCAATCACTCCCACCCCACAAGCATCTCTTTCTTCCGTCAGTTGGCGTAAAATAGCAGACTCTTGGCTGCTAACACCCAGGTCAGCAGCACCTTTCCGGTGAGAATATTGAATTGAAGATTGGCAGAATTCCATGGGATTTATACAATTCATTAGGGGTGAGTCACGCCAGTAGGCACCGTAGGTAATGGGAAAGGCAGTTAGGTAAAGTATCTTACTTTAACAGGTGGCCCGAACTTCCCCAACCAGGGGTTACTCAACCCAAATCATATCCTGATTGAATCATCGGATTTCGTATCAATTACAGCCTTTTCGGAGGTAATCCAGTACCCGATCAAAGTCCCTCTACCGGGCGCGACACTGACGTGAATAAGAATTGTATCGAATTTTTGCCAAAATGGGCACTTTTCTGGGAAAGCCAAAAATAGGGACAGAAGAAACCAAAACGCTGTGTGTATCTCAATCTATTTGAGAAAGGCTATGGTCTGGTGGTTCAAGAGTTTGCCAATGGGTGAGTAAATCAGCGGGACGAAACCCTCGGTATTGGAGATATTGATAAACTTTGGTTTTGGTTTTGGGGTCTAAGGAATGCCAGTGGGTAATTTGATATTTGCGCTCTAATTTGGCTTTTAATTGATGGGTTTCGGTGAGATCGTCGGCAGGATTGGCTTGCTCTTGCCAGACTTGCTCGAACAAGTCTGGGGAAATGCCTTTGGCGAGACATTTCTGACGTAGGGCGGTTTTGCCATATTTGCCTTTCCCGGATGCAATTAAGGTGGTGGTGAGGCGACGATCGCATTGATAGCCTAAATTCTGGAGGGTGGCGATCGCCTCCTGAATGTCTTCGGCACGAAAGCCTTTTTGTTCTCCCTTGCGCTCCAGTTCCTGAACGCTGTAGTCTCTTCGGGATAACAACAGATGGAAATAGTTTTGACAGTTCATTGTGGCGGGGTAGGGTGATGTTAAATCTATTTTAACGTTGCCAGGGGGTATGAGGAAGAGCGATCGCTTGACGAATCCTACCAATCATTGGTCTAATAACCTATAGATCTCCGGTAAAAGCTTATGACTTCTTTACCTTACACACCACCTCCCCAGAATAAAGCCATTCCTTCTGAGCCGCCCAGCCAACCAGCCGCTTCCCAGAAGTACGCTGCCTCTGTACCGATCTCATTGTATCGGGAGTTGGCTGGTGAAGTGAAAGAACAGCAAGTGATCCTGGAGAGCCTACAGCAACAAAATCAACAACTGATTCAGCAAAATCAGCAGCTACGCGGAGAAATCGAGCAACTAGTCCGATCGGTAGTACGATTACAGCAAATTGCCCACGCCTACGAACCCCCCGCCACTATTCCTCCCCCGGCTGTGCGTTTAGCAGTGCCTTTGAAGTCCCCTAAGCCTGCTGTAGAGCCGCCTGTTCCTCCCCCGCCCTCTGAAGTCCCTGAACCCAATCCACCAGCCTACTATCCGCCGGATTTGCTGGCGAATCCAGAATCCCCCTTATCCACACTGGAGGAGGAACGTCCCTATCCTCGCCCCACGGCACCAGAGCGAGCTGGAGAAATGAGTGGGATTGGATTGGCGATCGCCATTTTGGCGATCGCTGCTTTAGCCGGAACAGCCAGCTTCCTGATTGTTCGTCCCTTAATTCACCAAAGCAATCCCAGATAGATTTCGTAAACCACGTAACAAAAACCTATTGCCCAGCGGTGATAGTAAAATGCAATCCTAGTCTAGTCAATGTCATTGACCAACCAATCAGGAGTTAAAGCCTTGAAAAAGATTGAAGCAATTATCCGTCCGTTCAAACTCGATGAAGTAAAGATTGCCTTAGTCAACGCCGGTATTGTGGGAATGACAGTTTCTGAAGTCCGGGGTTTCGGGCGGCAGAAAGGTCAAACGGAACGCTATCGTGGTTCTGAATACACGGTTGAGTTTTTGCAAAAACTCAAGGTAGAAATTGTTGTTGACGATGCTCAAGTCGATTTAGTCGTCGATAAAATTATTAGCACGGCTCGCACGGGTGAAATCGGAGATGGAAAAATCTTTATTTCACCGGTAGAAAAGGTGGTTCGGATTAGAACTGGAGAGTCTAACTTTGAAGCGATCTAAACCCTGGTAGGGTTTCCCTCCAGAGGAGACAGGGGTGCTCTGAGTGCCCCTTGTTTGATTCGGTTAAAAACCTGGATCATCAGTTAAGGTTTCAATGATAATATCTACTTGCGATCGCTTGTGAGCCAAGAACGCTTCACACTGTTTTAGATACTCCACAGCTAAGGCAAAATGCTCAAAGACTTCTGCTAATTCTAAATCTCCTGATTCAATCTGGGACATGAGGGCTTCGATTTCTGCCACAGTGGCTTCATAGTTCCAGTCAGAGACAGGCGGTGACTGAGAGTGAGAGGAATTAGCCATCGGTTGACCTGATTGGTAAGGGAGGGGGATCTTCAGTGGTAGATTCGGGAAAAGTGATTTCCAGAACTTTGACTTTCAGTTTACCTTGACCGAGTTCAATCCATAAGGATTGTTCCAATTGTAGGGAACTGGCAGCACGGGCGATCGCCCCCTGTTCAGTCCTCACCACCGCATATCCCCGTTGCAACACCCGCTGCGGATCAAGAGAAGCCAGCTTCTGACGCAGAAACTGACACCGCTGGGTTTCCTGCTCCAGCATCTGAAGGCTCAGTTGCATTAACTGACGACGTTTCCACTGGAGGGATTGTTGTTCATGTTCGATTTGGCGATCAGGTTGTAGGCGGCGTAAACGGTTACGCACCAGCGTCAGGTGATGATGGCGATCGCCCACGTACTTCTTCATTACCGAATGTAATCGCAGACAACGCTCTTCATGCTCCAGAATCAAGATCGAGAGTTCGGGAACTGCTTGGTCAGCCGCTGCTGTGGGAGTATGGACATGGAGATCGGCTGCTAAGTCGGCAAGAGACTCATCTCGCTGATGACCAATCCCGGAGATAATGGGAATGGTGCAGTTGGCGATCGCCTTCACCACCCGTTCATCACTAAACCCCGCCAGATCTTCCGTTGCCCCCCCACCTCTGGCTAAAATAATTACTTCGGCTCGGCCATCCGCTTGCACTCGCTCAATTGCCCTTACAATCGAAATCG
>CAZTRW010000193.1:0-7243 GCA_964616725.1 uncultured bacterium | reverse complement strand
GTATAAACAAGCAGTCGCCGGGATGGCGAAGTATGTGAAATCCTTCCAACCCTATCCAGAACGGAGTCGATCAACCTTTGTTTACAATGGAGAAGCCACTTTAGCGGGTCAACGAGGATTAGCTGGGGCGCTGGCAATTGAGAAAGTGGGCGCAATTAACCAAATTCAGCCCGATTTCAAAGAACTGTTTTTAGGAAAACGCTAATCTCCGAACGCCCTTTTACCAGTATGGGGTGGGTTTGTAGATGGACAAACCTACCCCATCTTTACAGGGAAATTTTAGGGGTTGAGTATGACCCCAGCTATTGAGTATACTGCCAAGTATGTCAATCGATGATGATTACTTATCTGTTCTCAACGAGACTGTTGAGTTGAGTAGCCCTCTGGATCAACTCGGATCTCTGGAAGAGACTCCAGAAATTCCTCCTCCTAATCCAGAGGAAATGTTGCCTTTGCTGGAATCCCCTGTGGCTCAACAGCGGATGTTGGCAGCGAGGGCGTTTTGTGAACTGCAAGATGATCGGGCGATTCCTCATCTGATCGCCCTGGTGAACGATCGCTGTCCGTTAGTGCGGGTTAGTGCTGCCTATGCTTTGGGTCGTAATTCGTCTGTAGAGGCGATCGAGCCAATGATTCGCCAACTGCAACAGGATTGGAATGGATATGTCCGTAAGGGTTTAGTGTGGGCCCTGGGGAATCATCGCGATCGCCGCTGCTTGTTTCCCTTAATCGATACTCTCCGTACCGATATCCCCGCTGTGCGGCTCTGGGCGGCTAGTGCCTTAGCCCAAATGGCCCAAGTCGGTTATGAAGCTCTCGTAAGTGCTGTCCCTCCCCTGATTGAAGCCCTACGACGAGATCCCATTCCGGCGATACGGAGTAACTGTGCTTGGTCTTTAGGGCAACTCTGTCGAGAACTGCCTTCTAATGTGGTCTACGCGGGTGCAATTGATGGTTTGATTGAAGCTTTTGTCGAAGACCCAGATTTAGGGGTTCGGGAGGATGCCCGTGCAGCCCTTTTGAAGGTGGGAGATCCTAGAGCGTTACAACTAATCGAAGAATTGGAGCAAGAAGGATGGTTTTAGATGGGGTTCTTCGGTAGTAGGGGAACTATTCCTAGAGGAGATAGGGAATTTTTTGGAGCACTCCTAAATTAAGATCCTGAATGGATAAGAATTTGGTTTCAAATAAGGCTAACATATCCTTCGGTTTTGGGTTACCACGGGACTGACCTCTCATACCCGTAGCAATCACTAAACCACAATAACCAGCGGTTTGACGACAGCGATCGTCCCATTTTTTGCGGTCTTTACGGTACTCTGAATTCCTTTCAAACTCATCAAATAAGTATAACTCTCCATCCCCTGTGCGGAGAATCCCCAGATCAAATGTGGTGTCCCGATCTGGATCTTCACCCAAATTAAATCCGATTCCTTCTAAGCCATCAAAGGCGAGTAATTCGGCAATGACTTCCTTGGCTTTGGGTTTACTGGTTTGAATCATAATGATGGGTAAACCTTCTCCCTCAATCTGAATTTGTTGAGGAGCCGCTTGGTAAAATTCCACTTGTTGGCGAATCAGTTCCCAATTCTCCCAGGGGAGGATACTGAGAGTACACAAAGCATTTTCGGGAATTAAATCAGTCCGCAGAATCGGCAGAGAAATTTCCCATTCCTCATCATCATCGTCTTCATCATCATCTTCATCTTGATCGACCATGGCAGACATCATCATTTCTTGTAAATCAGTTGCTACTTCTGGAAGGGTTTCTGCTTTCACCCAAACGAAGCTTTTTCCTTGCTCGGTTCTGCCTTCAGGGAGGTTGATTCGGTAGCGATAGGTTAGGCTTTCAAAGGATTGGCGACTGAGGCGATCGCGCGTCGCTTTGAAAAACCGCTGTAATGCTTCTAGAGCACAGATCATTGCCAAAACTTCTTCTTCTGCTAGGGTGGATCGCAATCCTTCTAGGGGATGAATCACCCCGAAATTTGGCTCAATTTCAGACCACCGCAGTTGATTGAGAGGGAAGAAGGGTTCATCAAAATCAGCAAACGAAGAGTCTTCTTTGAGATCAAACGTGACAAAGTAGCAATCTTGATGGAGAAAAGCATCTTCTAAGATTTCTCTGGAGTGCTTATGGGCTAGAACTGCGCTGCGAAATCCTTTGAGCGATTCCAAAGAACGATACAAAAGAATCCCATATTCTTCTCCCAGCATTCCTAAAATGGAAACATAAAATCGCTCAATGTCCCATTGGTTCAGTTCTAGACCAATGACTTGATGTTCTGCTAATCGATGCCAAGGTTCTGCTTGCCAAATTTTTTGAGCTGCTTTCAATAAGGCCGTTTCGTAAGGTTCAGGCAGCGGTGGCGGTGATGGGATGGCTTCGTTTGCCATCTGATCGAAGAGATGGTCGATTAGGGGGAGTTGGGGGCGGTGTTCAATGGTAATATCTAGGCCTTGTAGTACGCCGCGCAGATAAAATTGAATTTCGCGATCGCGCACGACAATTTTTTGCGGTTGACTGGGTTTACTCGGCGTAGGTGGCGACTCCATCGCCTTGAGCAACACCCGCACAATGGCCTCTGGACCCGTTTGACTACTCACCATCTCCATGGCTCTCACCACTCCTTCTGAGCCATCCACCCAAATAATACATTCTTCCAGTTGCCGATTGGGGTTCGAGGGATCATTGATTTGGATCGGCAAGGGACGGCGATCGCCTTCCCAGATACTCTCCGTAGGCTGGGGCAATTGTTGCAGACGACGACAGGTGGATGGAGTTAGGGTGATCATAGGTTTCAAAAGTGCAAAATGAACAAGGACGGCCAGGGTTTGAGTTTACTATCGATCCTGATTTTAAGCACGATTCTCTCGCCAGTTGCAATCACCTCCCCTGGAGAGTGTCCAGGAACTCGTTACAATAAAGGGACGGTTGAGATCAGGAGAAGACATAAATTTTATGACCCAAACCCTAGAAAAGTCCCAACGGGGAATTTTGATGACGGAAACGGCTCTGAAGCAAGTTCAGTCCTTGCGCGATCGCCAGGGTGGTAACCTGTGCTTGCGTGTGGGAGTTCGTCAAGGAGGTTGCTCCGGTTTGTCTTATACCATGGATTTTGAAGCGCTCGATCAGGTCAAAGAGAATGATGAAGTCTTTGATTATGATGGCTTCAAGGTGGTTTGCGATCCCAAGAGTCTCCTCTATCTTTATGGATTGGTGCTCGATTATAGCGATGCTTTGATCGGGGGAGGATTTCAGTTTACTAATCCCAATGCGACTCAATCCTGCGGCTGCGGAAAATCCTTTTCTGCTTAGGATTTACCCTAGGGATTTTCTGCTAAACTGTAAGACTGATAATATCCAGGTCAAGGTGAATTGACCTGGATGTTCTACTGGTTTTTGTAGGCTACGACCATACCACATTCATGACTCAGACGGTAGAAGATTTGTTCGATCAAGGTATTGAACGCTATAAGCAGGGAGAAAGCGCAGCGGCTTTAATCCCTCTGTTTCAGGAGATTTGCGATCGCACCCCCAAACAAAGCACGGCTTGGACTTGTCTCTCTTGGTTATATTTACTCGCAGATAAACCCAAATCTGCCTACAAAGCAGCTCAGAAAGCAGTCAAACTCAATCCCCATGATCCCCAAGCCAGAGTTAATCTTGTCGCCGCTATGCTCGAAACCAACAAATCCGGGGTTCGGGAACATATTGATATCGCTTCCAGCTTGATCATGGCCTCCGCCGAATTACGGCAAGAAGTACAAGAGAATTGTGAAGAAGGATTAAGCCGTAAGACTGACTGGGAAACCCTCAAGCGAATTCAAAATTGGTTATTTTCCAGCTAAACCAAGGGTTAGATCCTTCCCTCCCCTACCCCTTGACTCAGGTTGACTCCGGTAAATTCGTATAAAACTTCATAATTTTATACAGAAATTAACCCACTTTAGGAAACTCTAATGATAGGATTTGATGAACTTAGACATAAAATTTGTCTATGGAGCCCTATCAAGAGGGGCCAGACCAATTTTAACATGAAGTCATTAGTAAGGAGTCAGGAAACCATGGCTATCGATAACAAAGTCGCTGTTAAACCCGAAACCCGTAACCATAAAGGTTTTTTTGTGCAAGAAGCTGAGTATAAACTCATGGGAATTGCTGAATCAGGATGGGCGTTAATCTGCTTAGATGATGCCGTTTGCCACTATGTCGATCCAGATGATCTGCAAGCACTGATGGAAGGCAATGGTGGGATGGAATAATTCTGCCTCGTGTAGGGGCAAATGGCATTTGCCCGAGTGTTGAATAGCGATCAAGACTGTACTAGGTGGGTGCAGTCTATTTTTTTTGTCAATTGTCAAAAATAGCTCCAATGAAAGAAAAATTCTTAAATGGACTCAATACCCTATTAACCCTGAACCTATTTTTTGTTCTCTTCAGTTTTGCCTGGTTTGCGATCGCCCTATTGGGAAAATCCCTGAATTTTCCCTTGGGATTCGATCTGTGGTATCGTCTATGGGAACCAGTTTTTACCCCAGCGATCGGGATTCTCATGGCTGGCGCTTTAGGCAACGGGATCATCAGTTGGATTACTCGCCATTTCCCCTCTCACCCCAAATCCAGCTAATCCCACCTCCCCAGTAGCCAGGAATGAGGGTTGATCAAAACTCCCCCCATTCCTGGAAAACCTCTTATTGCTGAGGGTAAATTGGCGTTTTATCAATCGTGCCAAATCGTCCAAAAGGAAAAAAACGTAAAACAGCACGTCCAATAATATTTTTACGAGGCACCGGCCCCCAACAGCGACTATCATAACTACTGTTGCGATTATCCCCTAAAACCACATAGGAATTTTGCGGCACAATTTGAGCTTGATGCAAAAATCTTTGATCGGGAGGGCACACATCAACCGTGGTAATCTGGTGGTCAGCCTCCTCCGCGACAGGCGCAGAGGGATTAATCTCTGAGGCAACATAGGATTCTCTCAGAGCTTCCCCATTGATATAGACTTGACCACCAATAATCTCAATTTTATCTCCTGGCAAACCAATTACTCGTTTAATCAGAGCATCCTTAAAATTGGGGTCTTTTTCTTTCATTTTATCCGTAGGAGAGAAGACAATAATATCACCACGTTGTGGATCGGTAAAACGATAGGCAATTTTATCGACAATTAAGCGATCGTGAAGGGGTTCATACTGTAAGGTAGGCAACATTGAGCCAGAAGGAATATAGCGAGCTTCGGCGACAAAATGACGAATCCCAACAGCTAAAAGTGCTGCCAGTCCAATAGTTTTCAGCCCTTCAATCCAAGGATTTTCTGGAGGGTGTTCAGTTGCCGAATCAGATGCTGGTTTATTCGCACGAGTCATAGGTAGGAGTAAATGAAAACAAAATAAGTTCAGAGGGATCAGTCAAGGGAGATTACCCTATCTTTGTCAGGTCGGCGTTAGCCGATAGGTTTGGTTAGCAAATTTAGGACAGATTTGGCCTCCAGAGAGCAAGACGTTGTTTTAGTGTACCGCTAGAATACAATAGGTGAGGTTAACCATTTTCTCCATCACTTCTCGATCATGTCTAACGCCACTGAGTTCCTCATCCGCAATGCTCAAGTGCTGTTCCCCACAGGTACGCTCAACTTAGGGACGGTAAAGATTCAGGATGGCTCTATTGTAGAAGTGTGGGAGGAGTCTGGGTGGGTGGCAGATGAAAGTCGTCCTGGAGATATTGATGCTCAAGGTTTAACCTTATTACCAGGAGTCATTGATCCTCAAGTGCATTTCCGGGAGCCGGGTTTAACCCATAAGGAGGATTTGTTTACTGCCAGTTGTGCTTGCGCTAGGGGAGGGGTAACTTCTTTTCTGGAAATGCCGAATACAATCCCTCTGACGACGACTCAGGAACGTTTGGATGAGAAATTGGCGTTAGCGGCTCAGAAGTGTCTCGTTAATTATGGCTTTTTTATCGGGGCGACGGCGGAAAATTTACCGGATTTGAATGAGGCTCGTCCTACGCCGGGGATTAAGATTTTTATGGGATCGGCTAAGGGGGATTTACTGGTGGATCAGGAGGCGAGTCTGGAGCCGATTTTTGCGACGGGACATCGCCTGATTGCGGTTCATGCGGAAAATCAGGATCGGATTAATGAGCGTCGTTTGTTGTTTGCGGGGCATAGTGATCCGGCGGTGCATTCTCAGATTCAGGATGAGCAGGTGGCGTTGATGGCGACGCAAATGGCACTGCGATTATCGAAGAAGTATCGGCGGCGTTTGCATATTTTGCATTTGTCTACGGGGATAGAGGCGCGGTTGCTGCGGGAGGATAAACCGGCGTGGGTGACGGCGGAGGTGACTCCTCAGCATTTGTTGTTGAATGAGAGTGCTTATGCGGAAATCGGAACGTTGGCGCAAATGAATCCGCCTTTGCGGGGTGCTGAGGATAATGAGGTGCTGTGGCAGGCTTTGCTGGATGGGGTGATTGATTTTGTGGCGACGGATCATGCTCCGCATACGCTGGAGGAGAAGGGGAAGGGTTATCCTCTTTCGCCGTCGGGTATGCCGGGGGTGGAGACGGCGTTGCCGTTGATGTTGACTCAGGCGCGGGCGGGGCGGTGTACGATCGCTCAGGTGGCGCGTTGGATGTCTACAGGGCCGGCTCAAGCGTATCATATTCCCCGGAAAGGGGCGATCGCTCCTGGATATGATGCGGATTTGGTTTTGGTAGATTTAGATACCTATAAGCCGGTGCGCCGGGAAGAGATTCTCAGTAAGTGTGGTTGGAGTCCTTTTGAGGGATGGAATTTGACAGGATGGCCGGTCATGACTCTGGTCGGTGGTCAAGTAGTATTTAATCGAGGGGAACTGAATACAACGGTGCGCGGTAAAGCGCTGGAGTTTAATAATTAATGATTCATGATTAATTATTCTCGATTCGTTGTCTATGGTTGACTATCATCTTGTGATTGTGGGTGGCTCGCCTGCGGGGATGGCGGCGGCGGTGATGGCGGCGCAACGCCGGGCGAGAGTGGCGTTAATTGTACCGCCGGAAACCAATCCTGGGGGATATCGGTATCACGATTATTTGATGGTGCCTCATCCTTGGCGTTCATGCTCTGGTGGGGATGATCTGGGGATGGGGAGGGAGGGGTTTAGTTATGCTGGTTGGCGACAGTGGGTGCTATGTGCTGTAGAGACGGCGGCTGTAGTTGATTCTCTGGGGGGATTGGCGCAGTTGGGTGTA
>CAZTRW010000192.1:0-7309 GCA_964616725.1 uncultured bacterium | reverse complement strand
ATCGCATAACCCAAACTGCATCACCTCCGGGCACTGATTCAGCAAGCCCTAATTAATCTTTTTGGGGTAAGCCCAAGCCTACCCCTAGGGCTTTTAGCCAGCAACGGCTACGTGGCTGAGAGCTTCTTTCAGCACATCCGCTTTATCGGTTTTCTCCCAAGGTAGATCTAAATCATTGCGCCCAAAATGACCATAGGCAGCCACCTCTTGATAGAAACGTCCTCCCCGATCTTGGGGCAAGGTGCGTAAGCCAAAGGTTTCAATGATACCGGCGGGACGGAACTCAAAATGCTGTTTGACCACCTCTAGCAAGCGATCATCATCTACGGTACTCGTCCCAAAGGTTTCAATCATCATACTCACAGGACGGGCTACACCGATCGCGTAACTGAGTTGCACTTCACATTTTTCGGCTAATCCAGCCGCCACAATATTTTTCGCAGCATAGCGACAAGCATAAGCCGCCGAGCGGTCTACTTTCGTCGGATCTTTCCCTGAAAACGCACCGCCCCCATGACGAGAATAGCCCCCATAGGTATCCACAATAATCTTACGTCCCGTTAGTCCTGCATCCCCTTGGGGGCCACCCACCACAAATTTTCCCGTGGGATTGACAAAATATTTCGTCTGATCAGTGGGTTTAATCTCCAAATCTGCAAAGACAGGCAGCACAACCGCCGCCCATAAGTCAGATTTGATTTTTTGCTGAATTTCCCGATCTGTAGTAATTTCGCCAATTGCAGGGGCGTGTTGGGTAGAGATCAAAATTGTATCTATTCCCACGGGCTTACCCTCTTCATAGGCAACCGTAACTTGAGTTTTGCCATCAGGACGCAGATAGGGAAGTTGTCCCGTTTTCCGCACTGCTGCTAACCGACGGGCCATACGATGGGCTAAACTAATGGGGAGAGGCATCAATTCTGGGGTTTCATTGCAGGCAAACCCAAACATTAAGCCTTGGTCTCCTGCACCAATGGAGTCAAAGCGTTCTTCACTGGACATTTCTCGTTGTTCTTGAGCCGCATTCACCCCTTGGGCAATATCGGGGGATTGGGCATCAAGGGCAATTAAGACTGCACAACTGGTGGTATTAAAGCCACTTTCACCATCTAAATATCCAATTTCGGCGATTTTTTTACGAGCTAGGTCAATAAAATTGACTTGAGTTTGGGAAGTGATTTCGCCAGTGATTAAGACTAATCCGGTGTTAACGACTACTTCAGCGGCGACGCGACTGGCAGGATCACCGGTGAGGAGGGCATCGAGGATGGTATCGGAAATTTGATCGCAAATTTTGTCGGGATGTCCTTCAGTAACGGATTCTGAGGTAAAAAGATAGCGACGAGGCAAGGAAGGGTCTCCTTTGTTTAGATAAATTTGAACGAGGATTAGATAACCTTTATCTGGGATACTACAGGAAGAGTGTCCTGATTTCCTTAAGGGGGATTGGCTCTAGTTAACTTTCCAATTTAGCTGATGACTTGGATTTCGTCTAATGTGGCGATCGCCACATCCGCTTGTTGTAGATCGGGAGGCAGGCTCCATCCCCAAGAGATGCCAATGCTGCCTGCTGCTTTGGCTTGGCGTGCCATCTCAAAGTCAGCAGGAGAGTCTCCTACCATCAGGGTAGTTTCTGGCGTTACTCCCAGTTGCTGACAAGCACGCCAAAACACTTCTGGATTCGGTTTAGTCAGAGGGGGGGCTGCGCCTTGGATCACTTGAATGTAGTCGTTGAGGTGGTAGAGGTGGAGAAAGGCTTGGATGTTTTCGTGGACATCAGAGGAGACAACGCCAAGTTTCAAGCCTGCTTGGGTGAGGGACTCCAATCGGTGAGCCACTCCTGGCATGACGGGGGTGGCTTGGGCTTTATTGTCCATTACTTTGTCTACTTCCTGGAAGGCTTGGGTAACCAGTTGGAGGGATTCAATCCAGTTGCGTCCTGTTTCGGCGACATAGGCGGCAGCGGCGATTTGATTGTCGTAGCGGCTGCCGACGGCGGTGAGTCCGGCGGGGTTGAGTCCACGAGGGGTGAGTCCAAAGGCCATGAGTAGGGGTTCTCCTACGCCAGGGATTTGAGCGTCAATGAGGCGCGATCGCCGTTGGGCTAATTGTTGTAAAAAGGGTTCTGAATGGGCGATCGTGCCATCTTTATCCCACAGGATAGCAGCGATCGCCTCAAACCGATGATTTCCACAAACTACCGTTACCACAGAGTTCTCTTCTCCCTCTAGAGGTTTAGGGAAGGCAGCAGGGAAAATATAGAGGAGATCAACCATCCTCCTTTTCCCTTATCCTCCTCCATATCATGGCTATTCTGCCGTCGCCAACTCTTGTTCTGGGATCTCTACAGAAGTGCTCTCCCCTTCCGGTTCCTCTGCCTCCGGAACTTCTCTCTCTTCTGAGGTAGGCACTTCAGCTCCTTCTGGCAGCACTTCATCATCAGAGACTTCTGGCGCTGCTGCTCCTTCCGGCAGCACTTCATCACCAGGGGCTTCTGGCGCTTCAGCCACTTCTGGGACAGAAGCCTCTGGCGGGGATACTTGTACTTCTGCCACTGCTGGAGGTTGAATCCCTTCCGCTTGAGCGCGCAGTTTCTGACGGTAGCGCTCGGCCATTTCTTCAGCTTTATCGTATACCAAATCTGGATTCTTCACCATATCTCCTGGTTCCGGCTCCAGTTGTTTGGTAGACAGAGAAATCCGCCCTCGCTCTGCATCCAAGTCAATAATCATCACTTTGATTTCGTCATTGACGTTGAACACACTATGGGGGGTATCGATATGGTCATGGGAAATTTCGGAAATGTGCAATAGACCACTCACGCCACCGATATCGATGAAAGCTCCATAGGGTTTGAGTCCGCGCACCATTCCCAAAACGACTTCGCCCACTTCTAGGCGGTTCATCTTTCGTTCTACCAAGGCTCTTCTGTGGCTGAGAACCAAGCGGTTACGATCTTCATCGACTTCCAGAAATTTTAAGGGTAATTCTTCACCCATTAAATCTTCTTTGGGCTTGCGGGTGCTAATATGAGAACCAGGAATAAAGCCCCGTAGACCTTCAATTCTGACTAAAGCACCGCCTCGGTTGGTGGCAAATACTTGCGCTCTGACGGTGGCATCTTCAGCTTGTAGTTGACGGACTCTTTCCCAAGCTCGCATATATTCGATGCGGCGAATCGAGAGGGTGAGTTGTCCGTCTTCGTTTTCATCTGTGAGGATGAAAAATTCTCGTGTTTCGTTAGATTGTAATACCTCGTCAGGGGCATCAATCCGATTGATGGACATTTCTTGGATGGGGATATATGCTGCGGTTTTCGCACCGATGTCAATCAGAGCACCCCTTGGCTCCAGACTGAATACCGTACCGGCTACGGTGTCGCCGGGGCTAAAATGGTAATCGTACTTATCCAGTAACGCAGCAAAATCTTCGTGAGTAAAACCAATGTCTGTAGCCGTTAATTCCTGATTGACCATGCGAATTGTTTCCTAGTAATTATCTCCGTATCTTTATTTTGGGGTTTACAGTGGGGACGTGCTTTTTCGCTGCCTCCAAACCTCTGCTAGATCTTTCCTCAAGGTGGGTTGGGGAAGGGGATCTTTGCTTATAACACAGACATTCTATAATACCCTATTTTGGCATCTTCTACCAGTATGTCTCTCTCTATTTTCCCAATTAAACTAGCTGACGCATGAGGGTAGCCATTTCTAGGGCATTCATGGCATAGTGCCAACCGAGGTTGCTCTTGATGCCTGCTCGTTCTAGGGCTTGTTGTAGGGTATCGGTGGTGAGGATACCAAAGATGACGGGGACTCCTGTTTGAAATCCTGCGGCGGCGATGCCTTTGGCGACTTCGGCGGCGACGTAATCAAAGTGGGGGGTATCGCCTCGGATGATAGCGCCTAGACAGATAATGGCGTGGTAGCGATTGGCGATCGCCAATTGACGGGCAACGAGGGGAATTTCAAAACTTCCGGGCACCCAAATATAATCGACTTGAGTGCCACTCGGATCGATATCGACTCCATGTCTTTTTAAGCAATCTTGACATCCGGCCAGGAGTTTTCCTGTAATTAAGTCATTAAATCGACCAATCACAATCGCGAACCGGAGTTCTTCGGTTTGGGTAAATGTTCCCTCAAATGTGCTCATTGGGAGAGTCCTAAATGTTGACTAAGGGAAGTCAACCGTGAGTTAGGGCAGAACTGACGGTTGACTGATGCCGTAGTCTTAAACCACAAAAAAATTCAAAATGCCTACCAGAATTACGAGGATGGCCCAAAATCCCGATCCAACGTACAGTAAAGGTTTAGACTGTTCCCAGTTTTGGGGTAGGGCGTAGGCAACGGGTACGGCAACGACCATGATGAAGGACAGAAGCACTAGGGCAAATAGGGCAAGTTGAAATAGGATGAGCATGGATATTCTCCCAACATGAGCAAAGGTTATGGATTCAGGCCGTCTTTGGCCTTAGTTTTACTATAGTGTGTTGTGGTCCTAAGTTAAAGCGCTCTAGGCGATCGCCTTCTTCATTCCTCATACTAGAATGTAGAAGCCTAGCCTAATCACCCCTCTCCCTGGGGCAAGATATCCCTCAAACCTATGACCAGAACCAGTTCCAGACGTAGCTCAACCAGTAATTTTGGCCCTCGCTCCTCTCCGTTTAACTACACCATGGTGGCGCTAATGGGAGGCATTTTTGTCCTGGGTATTGGGATTGGGATTGCCTTTAGCTCTACCACTACCCTCTCTCCAGAAAATGTTGCTTCCCGTGATTTTATTGATCGCAGTGCTCCCGATGCGGAAATCTGTGTAAAATATGGAGCTAGTGCCATGGTGATGGATGCTCGGCTTTATGTAACCCTCAACCCCTTCAGTGTCTATGTTTCTCAACCGGTGATGCAACCAGGTTGTGTCCTGCGCCGTAATAACTGGGTAATTTTAGAACAGCGTAATCTTCTTCCTCGCGATAAGTTTAATGATTGTAAGAATCGGATGAATACCTTTGGTTATACGGGGAGTATTGAGGGCAGTCCTGAAGTGAATTGTGTGTATCAAAATGATAGTGCGGAGAATTTCTTTTTGTCTCAACCTGGCTTGAATCCTGGAGGGACGGCTCCTGAGAGCGATCGCTTTTAAGGAAACGGCGATCGCTCTCCTAGAGAGCCTAACCCATCAAAATGACGGTATCAATCACATGAATAATCCCATTATCAGCTACTACATCAGCAGCAACGACGGTGGCATTTTTCACTTCAAAAGAATCACCACAGCGAATGGGAATGGGTGAACCTTCTAGAGAAGTTAAGGTTTCTAGATTTTTCAGTTCCGCCGTAGTATATCGCCCCGCCACGACATGGTATTTTAAGATGCGCTGAAGTTGGGGAATATTTTGGACTAGGGTATCGATCGTTCCTGGTAATAATTTCGCAAAGGCTCCATCATTGGGAGCAAAAACGGTGAGAGGTCCCGGTTGTTGCAGAGCCTCCCCTAATCCGGCTACACTAACAGCCGTGACTAAGGTTTTAAACCCTTCATTGTTAAGGGCAATTTCGACAATATTGGGCATATTATTGATCCAGAGTAGGAGTTAACGGTAGTCTTGGCGTTGAATATCATTTAAACGGGCTTCAGGACGGAGAAACCGATTCATTTGTGCTTCAAAGAATTGACGATTTTTGAGGAGATGTTCTGGGTTAGGATCGTCTAAGGGATAAAGCAGGGCGGTGCGTAATGCTTGAATCACGGCTGAGGTGACGTTGTACATTGATCGCTGAAAAGTAATGCCTAATTGAATAAGTATATCATCTTCTCCCCGGCAATGTTTCTGGTAATATTCCAGGAGATAGGGGGGGAGAAAATGCAGCATATCTTGCATTAATAAAGTCGGGGGAATGCCTGCGGTTCCGACGGGGAAAACATCGGCGTAGAGAATGCCATAATGAAAGTCTTTTTGCTCAGGGGGAATTTGTTTGGCTTGGGCGTTATAGGATTTTGTGCCTCGGAAGGGAGCCGTGCGATAAAAGACGGCTTCAACGTAGGGTAAGGCGGCTTCATAGAGCCACATGAATCCTTGGGATTTGGGGATAATTTCGTAGCATTGATCTCCAATATAGACATGGTGATAAATGGGTCTTCCAGCGGCGATGAAGATGCCATTGATGAGGAAATTCATGGCATCGGGTACGGTTTTGAAGTCTCCAGAATCATAGCGATCGCTCATTTCAAAAAACACCGGAGCCATCACTTCCCAGAATAATCCTAAGTTAGCATAATAGGACAGTTCGCGCACTTTTTCATAGAACATTACTGGGAATAGTTTATACAAACCGAGCATCAAAGGATTGCCCTTAAAATAGGCTTGGATGGCGCGATCGCAATTGGCCAAATATTCCTCACTTTCCAGATAATCATAAAATAGACCGCCCATACCTTGATGCCAGAGCATCGCTCGCATACAGGCTTCGGCAAACTCCATATTAATGCGATCGTGCCAAAGATGATGAAATAATTTGGGTAGTTTTTTGTCCAATTCTCCCTTTTTCATAAATTCTAGTAACTCTGGGTGAGCGCTAGCGGCTCCTTTTTGCCACACCCGATAATCAGCCGTTTCTCCGGCATAGTGATTGGGCAGATCTAAATATTCCTGGGGTAAGAAGTATTTAAAGAAGGGAAAAGGATCGAGAAAAACCCGTTCAGCAATATAGAGGAGATCCCGCCAATAAAAATCCATCGGTACAGCATAGGCTTTGTAAATACCGATAATTTGCATCAGATTTTCTGGGGTATCGGGTAACATAGAGCCACCGGCTTCTAGACGATGAATTATCTCAGCGTAGGGATGGGTGGAGGGAGGTAGAGTGGGATGAGGCTTGACAGCGGTTTCGATCATCGATTTTTAGCACTTAAGTTTTTTTGTCAGTTTACCATTCCAGCGATCGCTTTTATTTTGCCATTTCTTCCCCTGATTCTTTTTGCTCTGACTTGCTCTCTTCAGGAACAGGACAATAAGTACCAGAATCCTCGGCGGCTCGTCTTGTCTGCAACTCCCCTGTGCCGTAAACTAGCCGCCAAGGAGAAGTAGGGGCGGGTTTGAAACCTGCCCCTACTTCTCGGCGACGTTCAGACGTGCGCTCTTCTGCTGTATCTTCAGAAATTACTTCATAAAGAATTGCCTGTTTTTTGGACTGAGAACCTTTCCGTAACACCCGTCCTAATCGCTGGATATATTCTCGTTTAGAAGCAGTTCCTGATAAGATGATGGCAATGGCAGCATCCGGGACATCGACTCCTTAATTGAGTACATGAG
>CAZTRW010000191.1:0-7389 GCA_964616725.1 uncultured bacterium | reverse complement strand
CAACCAGGCTATACCATCGACCCCACACAAGTGAAATTTCAAGGAGTTTCTCCCCGTCAGTGGGTGGTGCAAATTCCCAATCCACAACGGGAGCAACCCCCCATCACACCACCGCCTGTCTCTGCTCCAGTCCCTCCCGCCAGTAACGCACGCTCAGTCATTGATGGCATACGGATCACTAACGATGGTTTTTATTTACGGGTAACGGGTGAAAAACCCCAGGTGAACCAGGTGAAACCTCCTCGACGCAGTGCCAATCAGGAAGAAGTGACCATTGATTTCCATAACATAAGTTTAGCGCCCGATCTTCATCAACAGTCTCTAATGATTAATAGCCGAGGGGTACGGCAAATCCAAATCGCTCAGTTATCTGATGCTGTGGTGCGCGTCACTGTACAGGTTGACCCCCATAGTCCCACTTGGCAAGGGTCAACTAATCCTTTTGGGGTAGTGATTATTCGCGTGCCAAGGAGTGGTCAGCTATCGGCTGAAGAAACTCAACAACCTTGGCCAGCAGGACAAGAATTGCTCTCTGGGAACGCTTCAGTCCCTCCGGCTCCTGTTCCTGTTCCTCCTGTATCTCCGTCTCCTGAAGGGATTACGATTGCTGTTCCTAGACCAGCTAATCTGGTTGTGCCTCGTCCCCAACCGCCTCCTCCTCCCCAAACGACTCCTCGCCCACCTGTGCCTCGTCCGAATCCCAATGCTCGGATTCGGGTGGCGATTGATCCAGGGCATGGGGGAGGTGATCCAGGTGCTGTGGGGAATGGGTTGCAGGAGAAGGAGGTGGTGATGGATATCTCTAATCAGGTGGCAGCGATTTTAGAGCAAAATGGTATCCAGGCTATTTTAACACGCCGCGATGACCGGGAAATTGATTTGGCTCCTCGGGTGGAGCTGGCAGAGCAGGTGAATGCGACTTTGTTTGTGAGTATTCATGCGAATGCGATTAGTCTGAGTCGCCCGGAGGTGAATGGGTTGGAGACTTATTACTATGAGAGTGGGGTGGGTTTGGCTCGAAGTATTCATAATAGTATTCTGGAGACGGTGAATATTCGCGATCGCGGGGTGCGCCGTGCTAGATTTTATGTGCTGAGGGAAACTTCCATGCCTTCTGTGCTGGTGGAAACGGGATTTATCACGGGTAGTGAAGATGCGGCTAAGTTAGCTAGTCCAGTGTTCCGCCGCCAGATGGCTCAGGCGATCGCCAAGGGAATTATCCGTCATGTTCAGCAAAATTATTAATGGGGTAGAGTTTCTCTTCCCCTTTGGTGTGAGTGAGTTAACGAGGAAACATGACAATTAATCATCGACCAATTGGGGTTTTTGATAGTGGTGTCGGGGGATTGACGGTACTCAGTGAGTTGTACCGTCAGTTACCCCAGGAATCGATTCTCTATTTCGCAGATACGGCACGGCTACCCTATGGTACGCGATCGCCAGCAGAAATTATTCAGTTCGTCCGAGAAATTCTTACCTGGATGGTTCAGCAAGAAGTCAAAATGGTGGTGATGGCTTGTAATACGAGCAATGCCTTGGCCTTAGAAACCATCAGTACCGAATTTTCTTTACCCATCCTGGGTTTGATTTTACCAGGTGCGAGAGCCGCTGTTTCCCTCGGAAAGCGCATTGGGGTGATCGCAACTCCCGCTACCGCAGCCAGCCAAGCCTATCGTCGCGCCATGAGAGAAGTTGATGCCACGGTTCAAGTCTGGCAAGTGGGATGTCCCGAATTTGTCCCCCTCATTGAGCAAAATCGCATTAGCGATCCTTATACCTATGAAGTAGCACGCTCCTATCTTCAACCCCTACTAGAACAAAATATTGATACTTTGGTGTACGGATGTACCCATTATCCCCTCCTAGATCCAGTAATTCGCCAACTGCTCCCCAAATCGGTTCATGTGGTTAATCCGGCGGTGCATCTCGTGAAAGCGACGGCTCAGGAATTAGAGTTGCTCAGTCTTCGTCATCTACATTCCCCCAAACCAACTCTATTTCGGGTGAGTGGCTGTCCTGAGCAATTTGCCGATCGCGCTTTCTCTTGGTTGGGATACCGTCCCGCTGTCGCTCAGGTTCATTTACCCTCTGTACCTACTCCTGTCCCTCTACCTGTAGGTAATTGGGAATTAGATCTGGGTTGATCTCCGATTGGGGCCAACCTGAGAAAAGTCACAGATTTGGCTCTGTGACTTTTCCTGGGTATTGAGTTGAATCAAATCGCTAACGAACCGTGCTCCGCGATACTCCTACGGAGTCGCTTCGCGATCGCGATAATCTGGCATTGCGTTGAACCAAGGTCAAAACTACATACACAGACATCAAATAGGCGGACGCTAAGGCAACGATGATGAGGGGCAAATCACTGTACATAGGGCATCAGTTTAAGTAGCGGAGAAAACAGCACAAGGATTTTCCATCCTAGGTAACCTAGAATTGAACATGGAGTCAGCGGCCAGTCCGACCCAGAAAAATAGACTTTGATCAGCCCAGATCGCCTCCTGTTGCTCTGTTTAGGCATACCCTAAATTCTTAGCAAAGGAGACGGGCACTTCCTCATCAAGCTGAAATTCACAAAGATCCTGCTTCACGATGAAAGCCTCGTCTAAACTAGACTCAAAAGGAATCTTGAATGCCGAACCGATCCTGGCAATATCCCGAAGAATTAGCCATAAACGACTCCTCCTACTAACAAGACCTAGTGTAGATCAGTCGCTCTCACCCCTCACTGGTGTGACTTTGTCTTTTTCAGTTGGGTTACTCAGTGATTTGAAATCCTTATTATTTAATCTAACATAAAACTTTAAAATTGCTCAAGGAATACCCCGCGGATTTCCGCAAAATTTTCCTAGTCTCCGGGAAAGAGAAGAATGGGGGAATCCGACCAAGATGGTATTAGAATGAGTATGTAAAGTTTCGTAACTAACAGCCAAGTCAGCTTAATCCATGACCTCAACGACCTCCTTATTCCATCCGGTCGAAGCAGATGTGCATCTGTTGACGGAAAACCTGAAACAGTTGGTTAGTGCGCGTCATCCCATCCTATTTGCAGCCGCTGAGTATCTTTTTGGGGCAGGAGGGAAACGACTTAGACCGGCGATCGTGCTATTAATCTCTAGGGCAACTACCCCTAAAGGAGAGATTACAGAGCGCCATCGGCGTTTAGCAGAAATTACGGAAATGATTCATACTGCCAGTTTAGTCCATGATGATGTCGTGGATGAATCAGACTTGCGCCGTGGACTGCCCACAGTGCATAGTAGCTTTGGCAATCGCATTGCCGTACTGGCAGGAGATTTTCTCTTTGCTCAGTCCTCTTGGTATCTGGCCAACTTAGATAACTTAGCAGTAGTGAAACTCCTTTCGGAAGTGATCATGGACTTAGCTGAAGGAGAAATCCAACAAGGTCTGAGAAGATTTGATACCAGTTTATCTCTAGAGGAGTATTTAGAAAAAAGCTATTACAAAACAGCCTCTCTGATCGCCAACAGTGCTAAGGCAGCGGGAATTTTAAGTGAAGTTTCTGAGGAGATGGCTCAAGGATTATACCTGTATGGGCGTAATCTGGGATTAGCGTTTCAGATTGTGGATGATATTCTCGATTTTACAGGCTCTGAGGAAGCTTTGGGTAAGCCAGCGGGTTCAGATTTGAAAAGCGGCAATTTGACGGCTCCAGTTTTATATGCTCTTTCCGAGTATCCTGGTTTAGAAGCGTTGATTGAGCGAGAGTTTAAGGAAGAGGGCGATTTAGACCAAGCGTTAAGTTGGATTAGAGATGCTCAAGGTTTAGCTCGTGCTCGTGAATTGGCAGCAGATCATGCTCGTATTGCCCGTGAGAGTTTGGCTCAGTTGCCAAAAAGTGAATCTTGGGATACTTTGATTAATCTGACCGATTATGTATTGCGCCGTCTCTATTAGGGAAGAGGGGATGGATTATGGCTGGTCAGCAGGGATCGATGCTGGCCGATTTGGTATTGACTTAAGCAAGGTGGGAAGAAGGTGGTGTTAAGCGAGAGTGAATGAGGGATTTAATCTGTTGGGTACTGATGGGGACAGAGGTTTGGAGGTTACCTGGGGTTTCAAAGAACAGGAGAGTATCTACAGGTAGGATGACCGTTTGAAATAGAAGAGCAATAATGCCTTTGGGAACAGCAATGAGGCTAGGATCTTCTTTGGCGGTGGGGAATTGGGTGGCATCTTTGAGGGTGGGAAAGGCGTAGATGACGGTTTGGGTGCCTTGATGTTGATGGCGTAGGGTGCTAAAGGCCCATTGGCCTTGGAGGGATTGGAGCAGAAAATATTGGGTGTGCTGACGTTGAGCAGCGAGGGTTTTGAGGACTGGGGCGATCGCCGCGATGATGCCTGGAGTGATACCATCGGCAGGGGCTTCGCGAATGAGGGCTTGAATTTGCTGGTCTAAATCCATGAGCGAGTTTGATCAATGGTTACTATCCTTTCTATCGTAGTTTGGGGAAAGAAAAAATGGGTCAATCCCCTGTTCTAAGACCACTGGACTCAAGGTATGTTAGGGTCAGGGAAGCAAACCAATCCTGGTAGGGGGCAATGACGCAAATCGTGGAGGGTATTTTTCCAGCCATCTTTGAACTCCTAGGACAAGAACTCCTCAATTTGACTCAGGCAAGGCAACGGGATTGCCAAGAGGTGGCGAAGCGGCTGGCGATGGAAGTGGCGCGCATTTGTGCGGAGAGTGAGCGAATTCAAAGTTCAGGGGAGGTGGCAGAATGGGCGCAAAAATTAGCTTGCCTGCGCTTGAAGCAATGTTTGCATTATTATGAACTTGGTTCGGTAGAAGGTCGCCGAGATTTGCACAGTACTTTGGCGGCGATCGTCTATGGGTATATTAATGTAGCTCATCGCTCGTCGAGTTATTCGGCACGGACGACATTAATTGAGGATTTTTTACAAGGGTTTTATTTGGAGGCGTTCAATGCCTTTCGGCGGGAAGCTCAGTTGCCGATGACTTATCATCCGAGGACTCGGTTAGAGATTGCTGAGTTTATGGCGTTTGCGGAACGGTATGCTAAACGGCGGATTCGTTTGAAGGGAAATCGATCGCAACAACTGATTATTTTGCGATCGCAAACTTTTTCGCAACAGCAACCTTCAGAAGATCTCGTGGATATCGAAGGCGCATCGGAAGGAAGCGGCTCTGACGCGGAGGGAGAGTGGTCTACTCCTCGCTTGCCTCAAGTGCGTAAAGCCATGAGCAATCAGGAGGACATCTACTTAGTCGATGATATCACGGAAAAAGTGATTCATCTGCTTCTGAAGTATCTTCAGGAGCGAGATCAACAACAATGTGCTGATTATTTTGTCTTGCGTTTGTTAGATTTACCCACCTGGCAAATTGAATGGATTCTGGCAATTAATCCGCGTGAAAGGGATTATTTACAACAGCGTTTTAAGTATCACTTGGAGCGGTTTGCTCTTGGCCCCCAGTGGGAGTTAGTCCATGAGTGGTTAGAAGCCGGGTTAGACCAAAATCTAGGGTTAATGCCCCAACAGTGGCAGGAGTTTCTGGCTCAGTTAACGGCAGATCAAATAAAACATTTACATCTGAAACGAAAAAATCAAGATGAGGAAGCGATCGCCACTGAACTGGGATGTAGTATCATCCAAGGGCAAAAACGATGGATTAAAATCCTCGCTTTGGCTTGGACAATCCGCAATGGTTAATTATTCCGGAGCACCAAGAATTTGCTATGAATAAAGACTCAGAAGCCCAAATTGAAGCCCTGTTTACTTGGCTCCTCCAGCCTTCAGGGGCAGACAATTCTGATCCTTCAACATCCTTATCGCCAGAGGAAAACCGACCCGATCCCTCTCTATCCCGATGGCTCGATCAAGAGGATGAATCATCCTTTGATGGGGAGACGGTGGATCCGTTGGACTCAGAAGATCTTGATCGCATCTATTCCCCCCAAAGCCACCCTTTCGAGATAGGAGAGATACCCGCCGTGCAAGACCGCTTTCAGGCTTTATTGAAGCAGCGCATCCAAGCCCAACTACAATCTCATCTCCCTGTTTTTCCGTGGGAGAGCCAAGTGATGGATTACGAGGATGACCCCTGTGAGAGTGGGGTGAGTGCCCCGATCACTGCCCAGGTATGGATGATGCAACTGAAACAGTTAAGATTATCCGTGTCGGTAGAGTTGCCGGAGTCCTTGCTAGAGCAGTTGTTCGCCCAATGTCAGCAAGTGGCTCGATCTACCTTAAAGGAGGGAGCTAAACTGGTGCAAGCCGTAGAAAGTTTGTTTCCAGGTGACTTTTTGGCTTTAAATCAAATGGCAAGCCGATTGCTGCTCGGTGCTTATCGAGATGAACCTCTGTCTGTGATTCATGAGCCGGTGCATCCAGTGGCTTATGAGCAGATTACTCGCCATCAACAAATGCGGTTATGTTTGTTGGTGACACAAAAGATCCTCCAAATGTTAACGTTGAAGCCGGTTCTGAATGGTGAGGCGATCGCCTGTCAGTGGGAAACCGCAGGGGGACAATTAGGGTTAACAGCACAATATCGACAAATCGAGGGGCGATCGCTCTTGCGTGTCGAAGCTTTTTTACCGGGTGGAGGTAGGATACAACTTCAGAGTGGACAAGCCCAAGCGATTGCCAGCCGTCCTGACTCAGGGTATTTAAGCGTGGAACTCCCCGAACTGACAGGCGATCGCCCCCATAGTCTGATTGTAGAACTCGACAGTCATCCAGAAGCCCCCTTGAGGTTTGCCATTGACCCTCAAATCGTGCATAGTTAGGACAGCAGGGCAAAAGCCTTAGCTGATTACTTCTGGGACGATACAGGATAAGCGCAATGGCTAACTCATCAGGGACGCGACGGTTTCCCAATATCCCTCTGTGGTCAGACCTGTGGAAGTACATAGACAACCTTCCCAAACCGGTCACAGAAGAATCCCTACTGCTCAGGATTCTGGTACAAGGATTAGTTAGTGTGGGGATTATGGCGACCGATGTGGCCGCGGGAACCCAGATGAGTTGGTGGGCAGTTCCCTTGGGTATCATCGGAGCCACCTGGAGTTGGTATCGTCGCAAAGATCGTAACGTAATTGTCAAGTTTAGCATTGCGATCGGAATGCTCATCGCTCTCTTTTTCTTTTTTGGAAGTCTATTTACCCAACTCAACGATACGCGCTTAGTGTTGGCCGAACTGTTAGTTCATCTCCAAGTCTTACATAGTTTCGATTTACCCCGCCGCAAAGACTTGGGCTATTCCATGATTATCGGCTTAATTTTAATCGGAGTAGCTGCTACCCTCAGCCAAACCCTAGCGTTTTCACCCCTGTTACTCGTATTTCTGGTCATTGCCCTTCCCACCCTTGTCCGGGATTATCGCTCGCGCCTAGGTTTGTC
>CAZTRW010000190.1:0-7391 GCA_964616725.1 uncultured bacterium | reverse complement strand
TAACTACCTCTGGTGTAGGACTCACCATGTCAGGGGCAGCCGAAACTATGTCGGGCGCGGGGATGGAACTTACCATGTCTGGTGTGCATATGTCAGGTGTAGGCTTCTCTGCGCCTCCGATTCAACCTCGGAAATTCTGGCTAGTTGCTGATGCTGAGTTAATTGTGTATGGGGCAACTGAGCCAGATGCAACTGTAACGATTGGAGGTAAGCCGATTAAGCTCAACCCTGATGGTACATTCCGCTTCCAGATGTCCTTCCAAGATGGGTTAATTGACTATCCGATTATGGCGGTAGCCGCTGATGGTGTTCAAACTCGTTCTGTTCATATGCAGTTTACTCGCAGAACGCCTTCACAGCATACCAATACCAAAGAGGAAGCGGTTTTAGAGTGGATTGATAGCTAGACTACCTATCTTCTTTCTGCTTGGTTACGGTGTATACACCTCTAGGATCTCACTCTCTCAGTCTCTCTCCCATTTTTGGGAGAGGGGTAGTTGGGAGATAGAGGGCTGATTAGGGAAAGGCTGTATTTTCAGGCGATCGCAGTATAAAAGGGAAACGGTCTATACTAGAATCTAGGTTTTTTGTGTGAGAGTCTGGTGCGATGGTCAAGTTTCAGATTCAGCCAGATAGTGAGATTCCGGCTTCTAATCAATTATTTAATCAGTTACGCTTTGCGATCGCCTCTGGTCAATACCCCCCTGGCTCTCAACTACCCAGTACCCGCGCCCTCGCCATGCAAACAGGACTGCATCGCAATACTATTAGCAAGGTTTATCGTCAACTCGAAGAAACCGGCTTAGTGGAAGCGCAAGCCGGATCGGGGATTTATGTGAAAAAAACAGGCCAAGGAGGATTGATTCAGTATAAGTCTCAACTACTCCAAACCTATCCCCAAGCTCAAGAGATTGTCCAAAATAGCGTCAATCAACTGATTCAAGAAGGATGTTCTCTTCATGAAGCCAGGGAGTTATTCTTAGCAGAAATTGATTGGCGTTTGCGCTGTAGTGCGCGGGTTTTAGTCACGGCTCCAATCAATGATATTGGTGTCGGACAACTGATGCAAGAAGAATTGCAAGATTCCTTACATATTCCCGTACAGTTAGTCCCTTTAGAAGATCTCAGCGCCCTGTTAGAGCATACGCGATCGGCAACGGTAGTCACTAGTCGTTATTTTTGGGGAGAAGCTGAAAAAATTGCAGCGCCAAAATCGGCACGAGTCGTTCCTGTAGAAATCTATGATTACGCACCGGAAATTCAATTAGTCAAACAGCTACCGAAAGGAACTTACTTTGGCGTGGTAAGTTTATCTCAGGGGATTTTGCGTGCGGTGGAAGTGATTATCCATAGTTTACGGGGAGATGAACTGTTAGTGATGACCAGTCATCGGGACGATCGTTATCGACTGAATGCTATGGTGAGAACGGTTCAATATATTGTGAGTGATATTGCGAGTTATGATGCGGTAAAATTGGCGTTGCAAGAAGCACGAGATGATATTATTCGTCCGCCTCGGCTAATTCAAACGGAGAGTTATATTGACCAATCTTCGATTAATCGTTTGAAGCGAGAATTGGGTCTTGATTAAGCACAAATGACTGATTGATCATCGGCGATCGCGCAGCGACGGAGCAGGAGTATCGCCACCTGAGCCATGGGATACTATGCTCACTATCTCTGCTTCATTCGCTCCCGGCATGGGACTCTGGATCATTGCCGCTGTATTTGCCTTTCTTTCGCTTGCTGTTGATGGCCTTCCCTATGGGCGGGTAACCCCTTGCGCTATAATTGCCGAAATCCTTTAGTGTCAATTCTCCTGCTGATGTCTGAGTTACCGCCTTTAACGAATGAAACGATTTGGGCGATTATTGATGAAAGTCAAGTAAATAGCCTTGAGGATCGGGTTGTGAATCAATTAGCGTGGCATTATTTAGGCTATCGCTATGATTCACAGCAAGGAGTGTGGGATCTCACACAAGTGTCAGAGGATTGGAAAGAATTGTATCCTGATCCTCCTGATTTTATCGACTCCCGCCCAGCAACCGTTAAGCTGACTCGATCAATTCCACCAGAAAATAAGCAACTGTTGAAAGAAGAATTAGGATTTGCCGGATATAAAGTGGGGGAATTTAGTCCTCGGCAAGCTCGACGGGCAACGATCGCCAATTGGCTGTTGAGTTATCGTAAACTCCATCTGAGACAATAGTGGGTGGGGAGTATGGATCAAGCCAATCACTTGAGGATTCAAGCCATTACCCCAGAGGATTTACCGGCGGTAGTAGCTCTAGATCACATTTGTTTTGGGCAGTTGTGGACTCTGGAGGCTTACCAGCGAGAGTTGGATAGTCCCCACAGTGAGTTATGGGGAATCAGTCTATCGGGATTGCTGGTGGGGTTGGGGTGTTATTGGGCAATTTTGACAGAAGCGCATCTGACTTTATTAGCCATTCATCCTCACTATCAAAATCAGGGGTTAGGGCAACTGTTGTTGTGTCGGTTGTTGCAGTCGGCCCGCGATCGCGGTTTGGAACACGCTACCCTAGAGGTGAAAGTCTCGAATCACGTCGCCCTCGGACTCTATGAGAAAATGGGATTTTGTACAGCAGGACGACGGCGCAAGTATTATCAAGATACGGGAGAAGATGCCCTAGTCTTATGGCTCAATAATCTACAATCTTCTCTCTTTGAGCAACAGTTAAGGGCGTGGCGGCAACAGGCTCAAACCAAATTTCTCAAGCCGGTGATCTCCCATTCGTGAAAGGATCAAAAACATTCTGTGAATTCAAGTTTTTCTGTACTTCAGCATTTGTTCCATTATACTCAACCCGATCGGATTCAGATTCGGTGGGCGATCGCCACTTCTATTCTGAACAAAATCTTTGATCTCGCTCCTCCTGCTTTGATTGGACTCGCTGTGGATGTGGTGGTTAAGCAAGAGAGTTCCTGGCTTGGGAAATGGGGAGTTACCAGTATTTGGGGTCAATTATTATTGGTAACCCTATTATCGATGGTAGTTTGGTGTTTAGAATCGGCTTTTCAATATGCCTATGAACGACTCTGGCGAAATTTAGCCCAAACCATTCAACACCGTCTGCGTTTAGATGCCTATTGCCATTTACAAAACCTAGAAATTGCCTATTTTGAAGAGCGTAGTACCGGCGAGTTAATGTCCATTCTCAATGATGACATTAATCAACTGGAGCGATTTTTAGATGTGGGTGCCAGTGAAGTGATTCAAGTGGCAACTACGGTGATCGTCATTGGTTCTGCATTCGTGATTTTAGCACCTCAAGTGGGTTGGATGACCATCGTCCCCATGCCATTTATTATTTGGGGATCCATTGCTTACCAAAAATTCCTGGCTCCTCGCTATGCCAAAGTTCGGGAAAAAGCGGGATTAATTAACCATCGTTTGGCGAATAATCTCTCTGGCATTACAACCATTAAAAGTTTTACCGCTGAAGAATATGAGCTGCGACGAGTTGCCCAAGATTCTCAAGCCTATCGCCACAGTAATGAAGAGGCGATCGCCTATTCGGCAGCCTTTATTCCCCTAGTCCGAATGTTGATCCTGATTGGCTTTACCTGCATTCTGCTCTATGGTGGTTTAGAGGCGGTGAAAGGCAATTTAGCGGTGGGAACCTACAGTACTTTAGTGTTTATGACTCAGCGGTTACTGTGGCCTCTGACACGATTAGGTAGTACCCTCGATTTGTGTCAACGGGCGATCGCTTCTACTCGCCGGGTGATGGCTTTATTAGATACTCCTATTCTGATTCATCCTGGGGAAACGCCCCTGCCTGTGGAATCGGTGCGCGGGGAAGTGGTGCTGAAGGGGGTGAGTTTTGCCTATCGCGATCGCCTGCCAGTCTTGGATAATTTATCACTCACGATTCCTGCCGGACAAACGATCGCCATTGTTGGCTCTACAGGTTCTGGCAAAAGCACTTTAGTGAAATTACTGCTTCGACTGTATGAAATTCAACAAGGATTAATTACCGTAGATGGCATGGATATCCAAGCTTTGCGGCTAGAGGATTTGCGCCGCTGTATGGGATTAGTGAGTCAAGATGTATTTTTATTCCATGGCACTGTGGCAGAAAATATTGCCTATGGTACCTTTGAGGCATCTGAACCAGATATTATTGCTGCGGCAACTTTGGCGGAAGCGCACGAGTTTATTATGGAGCTACCCCAACAGTACCATACCATTGTAGGAGAGCGAGGACAAAAGTTATCGGGAGGACAAAGACAACGGTTGGCGATCGCGCGTGCGATTCTCAAAAATCCCCCCATTCTGATTTTAGATGAAGCAACTTCCGCCGTAGACAATGAGACAGAAGCGGCCATTCAGCGATCCTTAGAAAGGATCACTCAAAATCGTACTACCATTGCGATCGCCCATCGGCTTTCTACCATCCGCAATGCCCATTGTATTTATGTCATGGAACGGGGTAAAATTATTGAATCTGGCCGTCATGAGGACTTATTGGCTCACTCTGGAGTTTATGCCAGTTTATGGCGACTTCAAATGGGAGAATCAATCTTAGCGCGATCGTAGTTTGTTCTATCCTCACTCTAGTGGCGGTGAATTATCAGGCTTAGGAATAATGACGTATATTCTCAATTCTCAAACAGCAATTCATCCTCAGGAGTTAGGAGGCAAAGCAACTGCTTTAGCTAAATTACGCTCTCTGAACCTAGCAATTCCCCCCTGGTTTGTTGTCTCTCCACGAGGGTTTGAACGGAGCCTAAATCCTCAGCAGCAGGAAGATCTCAAACAAGGCAAGATTGCCTCAGTGATTGCTGATTTAGCGATGGATGATTTGGTCAAGCAAGAGTTAGAATCCTCTTTAGATCTACTATGTCCCAATGGGGAAAAAGTAGCGGTACGTTCTTCAGCCGTTGATGAGGATGGAGAGGCTTATTCTTTTGCGGGACAATTGGAAAGTTTCTTGTTTGTTTCTAGGGAAGAAGTGATCGATCGCGTGGTCGATGTATGGCGTTCTGGATTTAGCGATCGCCTCCTCATCTATCGTCAACAACATCAGCTTAATGCTCCTCAACCTCCAGCCGTTCTGATCCAAAAAATGGTCAATGCCGAAGTCGCAGGGGTAGCATTTGGAGCTGATCCTGTGACGGGACAACGAGGAATCGTGGTCATCTCTGCCGTCAAAGGTGTGGCTAATACCTTAGTTTCTGGAGAAGTCGAGGGAGAAACCTATCGTCTAGACCGACAAAACAACCTTGTATCTTCTAGCACTGATCATCAACTCTTAAAACAGGAAGAGTTAGAGGCGATCGCCACTTTAGCACGTCAATTAGAACAATTTTTTGGTCGCCCTCAAGATATCGAATGGGCTTTAGAAAACCAACAACTTTACCTCCTCCAATCTCGCCCCATTACCCGCCTCTCCCAACAGCTAGATCCGGATGGACAACTCAATCTTTGGGACAATAGCAATATCTCTGAAAGCTACAGCGGAGTTACCACCCCACTCACCTTTTCTTTCGCTCGTCGCGCCTATGAAGAAGTCTATCGTCAATTTTGTTTACTCATGGGAGTTTCCGCTCAAGACATCAACAACAATGCTCAAATCTTTAGCCGCATGATTGGCTTAATCCAAGGACGAGTTTACTACAACCTCCTCAGTTGGTACAAAGTCTTATCTCTCCTCCCTGGATTTCAAGTCAATCGCCAATTCATGGAACAAATGATGGGAGTCAAAGAAGGCATCTCCAATGAAGCCCTAGAGTCAATTGGCATTAATCGTCAAATCCCAACTCCTCTATGGATTCGCCTCGTAGATACCCTCAAACTCGCCAGCACCGTAGAAGGATTACTCGTCAACTTTTTCTTACTCAACTCCAAGATTAAGCAATTTTATCTGCGTTTAGACCGAGTATTGAACCAAAAATTTAAGGGATTAGAACTTAACCAGTTACGCGCCGATGAACTGATTGCCCATTATCGAGAATTAGAGCGAGAATTACTCCGCAGTTGGGATGCCCCCCTGATTAATGACTTTTTTGCCATGATTTTCTATGGCGTGCTGCAAAAGCTCACCCAATCTTGGTGTGGCGATAGGTTGGGAACCTTGCAAAATGATTTAATCAGTGGTGAGGGAGGAATGATTAGTGCTGAACCGGCGATTAGAGTGAAGAAAATGGCGAGAATTGCTGCCCAAACTCCCTCCTTGGTGCAGCAGTTGCGTGAAAGTGAATTAGAGGAAATATTAGAGGCAATTGAGACCAATTTAGAATTCAAAATTCCCTATGAAGAATACTTAGAGAAATTTGGCGATCGCTGCTTAGGTGAATTGAAACTAGAAAGCCCCACCCTCGTCGATAATCCCCTAGTCTTATTGCGCTCCATTGGGCAACTCGCCAGCACTGATACCGAAAACCCCCTTTATCTCCATCTTTCCGTTTCTCAAAAACTGAGAGAAGCCGCAGAAATCAAAGTCAGCGACATCTTAGAAAACTCTCGACTGAAGACAACCCTCTTCAACTGGGTGTTGCAGCAAGCCAGAGCACGAGTACGGGAACGAGAAAACTTGCGCTTTGAACGCACTCGTCTATTTGGTCATGTCCGCCGCATTTTCATTGAGGTAGGAAAGCGCTTAGAATCCCTCGAATTATTAGACCATCATCGAGACATCTTCTATCTCGAACTTCCAGAAAGTTTAGGCTTTATTGAAGGCACAAGCACTTGTACTAATTTGAAAAGTTTGGTAGAATTGAGAAAAGAAGAATTTCAGCGATATCGGGAAGCTGAAACGATTGGCGATCGCTTTGAAACACGCGGTATCGTTTACCATGCCAACCTCTTCCAAGGCTCTCCTCCTCCCCCCCTAGACTCAGATCAACCTGCCTTCCAGGGATTAGGCTGTTGTCCAGGCATCGTCAAAGCCCCCGTTAAAATTATTCAAGACCCAGAAAATGCCATCCTAGAACCCGGAACCATCCTCGTGGCGGAACGCACCGATCCTGGTTGGATTATGCTCTTTCCTGCTGCCTCCGGCTTACTCGTGGAACGGGGGAGCTTACTCTCTCATTCGGCGATCGTCGCCAGAGAAATGGGTATCCCTGCCATTGTTTCTCTTCCTCAAATCACCCAATATCTTGCTGATGGAGATTGGGTAGAAATGGATGGCAGCACAGGAAAAGTCCAGCGCTTATCCTCCCCCTAACCTCCAGGGAAATCTCTCTCCCAAGTGGGGAGAGGTACTCTGGGGGATGAGAGTGATGGGTTGTGAATCACTCATTTACAGCACTTTCTCCTTTTTCGAGGGATATCCCGTTTCGCCCACTCATCCCCCGTAGGGAAAGCAGGGAACCACGTTCACGCACTAATCGAGTATCCACCTAAGCTTTCTGTCTCTCAG
>CAZTRW010000189.1:0-7396 GCA_964616725.1 uncultured bacterium | reverse complement strand
GCAGTAATCTTTATGGCGTAGAAGCTGCGGCTCGTACTTATTTTGGTGTGGCGGCTGCGGATTTGAATCTGGCTCAAGCTACTTTGCTGGCGGCTTTGCCGAATGATCCGGTGGATCTCGATCCTTATTATGCTTGGGATGCCCTGAAGCGGCGGCAGCGCTATGTGTTAGACCGGATGATTGAGGATAAATTAATTACTCAAGAGGAGGGTGATCGCGCTGAACAAGAACAAGTGTATCTCCAACCGCGCCAATCTGGAATCATTGCCGCTCCTCATTTCCTCTTTTGGGTATCTCAACATCTCAACAATCCTCCCCCTGCCTTGGTTCGTACCACATTAGATCGCCCTTTGCAACAATTTGTCGCAACCCAAGTGGAACAAGTGGTTCAGGCGCTTGCTCCCAAACAAGCCAACCATGCAGCAGCAATTGTGATCGATAATCATACTGGTGAAGTCCTTGCCTACGTTGGCTCTCCGAATTATCTGGAGGGGAAAGACGGGCAAAATGATGGGGTACAAGCCTTGCGGCAACCTGGCTCAACCCTGAAACCTTTTCTCTATCAACTGGCTCTAGAAGCAAAACTAATTCGTCCCCAAACTATTTTGGCAGATGTACCGACGACTTACGCGATTCCTGGTGCTAAAGTTTATCAACCCGTCGATTATAACGAAACTTTTTTAGGTCCCGTGCGGGTGCGTGTTGCCTTAGCCAATTCTTTGAATATACCGGCGGTGCGTCTATTGGAGGAGGTGGGGGTACCGGTGTTTCTGAAGCATTTGCAGGAATTGGGATTTGCACATCTGAATTATCCGCCAGAGCATTATGGGTTAGGGTTAGCGTTAGGTAGTGGGGAAGTGAGTTTATGGGAATTGGCGAGGGCTTATTTGCGATTAGCCCATGAAGGGAAAGAAATGCCGTTGGTGACTTATTTTGGTGAAACTTTTGGGGAAAAAACGGGTGCTGATGAAGATGCGCCGACGAGTTGGCAATTGGTGAGAGATATTTTAGGCGATCGCCATGCCCGTGCTGCCGCCTTTGGGGTAGACTCAGTATTAAACTTGCCCTTCCCAGCGGCGGTCAAAACTGGCACTTCTTCTGATTTTCGCGATACCTGGACTGTTGGTTTTACTGCTGATTATACGGTAGCAACCTGGGTCGGCAATTTTGATGGTTCTCCCATGCAACAGGTATCGGGAGTAATGGGAGCAGCCCCTTTGTGGCATCGGATTATGCAATATTTGCATCACCAGCGAGAACCGAAACCGTTTGCCCCACCGGCTGGATTGGTGCACTCTCCCATTTGTGCGGTGACTGGAGCAGTGGTGGGGACAGAGTTGGAGTGTCCTGGGGCTACGGTTTTAGAATATCTTTATCCTGAAGATATCCACAGTGAAGGAACCCCCGTAGAAGTTGCTCCAGAATACAATGAGTGGCTGGCGCAACAAGGGGAGCAACCCTGGCCGGGTAAACTGAGGATTGTGTTTCCCCAAAATGAGGATTATTTTTTGCTCTCCCCTGAGTCAGGGCAGAGCGATCGCCTTCAGTTACAGGTGGCTGGTAAAATCGAAGGGGCGATCGAATGGTGGTTAAACGGGGAAAAACTCGCTACCAGTGAGTCTCATTCCTTATTTTGGCCAATGCAATTAGGGAGTTGGAGGTTAACGGTAAAAAACCAACAAGGCGAAATGATCGATCAAATCGCCTTTCAAGTGCAAGAACCGCCACCACCGAGCCATCGGCGGGGATTTTCTGTAGCTGATTAACAGTTTTTGAGGAAAAAAATGATGGTGATGCAGTTAGATCATGTCGTTTCTTTTGGGCGCTCTTTGGATGAGTATATCAAAATTTTTCACCTCACCGATCAAGATTTACAAAAAACTATTTTGAGTGTCGCTGATGGTCCCGCAAGTTTCAACGCTGAAGGGACTCAAAAAGGCTATCGAATTCATTCCCTTGATCCCCTTTACTGCTTTAGTAGAGAAGAGATCAAAAGTCGTTTTTATGCCGTTGTTGATAATATTATAGATCAAATTGAACAAACCCCAAAGGATTGGGTGTGGCGTTATCATGGCTCTCCCCAGGGATTAAGGAAAAATCGAGAAACTAGCCTGCATTTATTTTGTCAAGATTATGAAACGGGGAAAGCTCAAGGTCGTTATACTCTGGGAGAGTTACCCTGGTTAAATTATCCTGATCATCAGTACGAATTGGGGTTATGCTCTCATTTTCTGTTTCTTTATTCGGCTCATTTTGATGAGCGGTTTCATCGAGAGTCTGTGCAGGAACTGTTACGGGTATGTGGGGAAGTGAGGATTTTTCCTTTGCTGACGTTAAGGTTGGAGCGATCGCCCTATCTTGATAGGATCCTAGAAACTTTGGATCATCAAGGATATCATTGGGAAATCTGTACCGTAGAGTATGAACTTCAGCGCGGTGGTAATCAAATGCTGAAAATTACTCAATCAGTTAATCTGTAGATCTTTTGAATGCAATCTTGACTACAGAGGGTTTAACGGATGACAAAGTGTTGTTTAATCACATCGAACCGGGAGATATTCCAGGTATCGATATGAGAGATAATCTCTCCTGTATCATTGAGTTTTAATTCGCTGGTACCGGGGATAGAAATGGGCGGTTTCCAGGGAAGGGGAGTCTGCCAATGCAGTGTCCATTGAGTGTGGATAGTACTACCATCTTGGTAAATCTGATGTAAGTCCATTTTGATGTTGAGAAACCATTGTGCCATGAAAGCAATCATGGTTTGATAGCGATCGCGTCCCCTAAACTCAGTCATCGGATCTTTAAAATAGACATCATTAGCATAAATACTATAAGTTTGATTGAGGGGGAAGCGCTGGTAGTCTTGTTTCAGAAGGTCAATGATATCCATATTCTTGCAGGGTAGTGACTCATTGAGAAAGAGATAATAATTAGCAGCATATCAAACAGAGGAGTCCCTTGTCACGATGTCAAGTTCTGGAGGGATGCCATAGCAAGCCATCTGTTGACTACAGGTTTCCTCTTGTCTTTTTAACCAAACCCAAAGCTGATCGCCGTAAGAAAAATGCCACCATTCGCGAGGATGGCGCTTAAATCCGGCTGATTCCATCACTTGGTTTAATAGTTGGCGATGGCGATGGTAAGATTGCTCTGCGGGAGTGACTTCTTGAGCATAGTAATCGGGGAAAGAGCGAGGGGAAATTTCATCAATGGGTGATCCCATATTGACGGGAGTTCCTGTCGCATCAATTAGGGTAAGATCTACGGCAGCTCCAGTACTGTGGGGAGGAGGAGTACGGGGATCAAGGGAAGGAATGGCCCAAAATTGATAGACTTGCTCTAGTAAGGTGTGCCGTTGTTGTGGGGTGAGGCATTGAGGATCGAGTCCTTGAGTTTGGGCAAGTTCAACTAGGGTGTATTCTACCATGAAAGATTGAACGGCGATCGGGCGATAGGCATCAAAAATGTGGAGTTTCCAACCAGGAGAATGGGTATGAAGATGGTGTTGAGCAATGAGAAGGCGTTTTCTCACACTTTGACGTACCCAATAAGGGGATTTTTTCCCATAAGGTGCTCCCAATTTTTGATAGGGATGGGGATTTTCTACGGCAAATTCTTCTAGGGGAAGGGGTACGAGGGGTTCTTGATTGTCTTGAATGGGAATTTGTTGATAAGGTTTGAGCATCATTCTTCGGGAACAGGATCGTATCCTCCAGGGTGGAAGGGATGACAGCGTAAAATCCGCGCTCCTGCTAATTGTAGTCCTTTTTTGGGGCCAAATCGCTCGATCGCCGTTAAGGCATATTGAGAACAAGTTGGCTCAAACCGGCAACTGGGGGGAAACAGGGGAGAAATTCCCCGCCGATAGGCTTGAATGGCGTGAATGAGCAGAACTTTTAAGAGGTGAGTTTCCCACAATTTGAATTGGAGCATACTAAGAGGAGGAAATAGGGTGAATCTGCCAGATGTCTCTAGCATATTCTCGAATAGTGCGATCGCTGGAAAATTTCCCAATTCTCGCCGTATTCAAAATGGATTTTCTCAGCCAGCTTCCCTGCTCTTGATAGGCTTGGCTAACTAAATTTTGACAGTGAACATAGTCGGCATAATCGGCAAGCAAGAGATATTCATCTTGGTGTAACAGGGAATCGACAATGGGTTGAAATAATCCCCGATCCTCTGGAGAAAATTCTGCCTGAGCGATGCGATCGATCACTGCTTTGAGTTCGGGATTTTGGCGATAATAGGTTTGAGGATGATAGCCTTTAGCTTTCAACTCTTGTGCGGCTGATGCGGTTAATCCAAATAAGAAGAAATTTTCGGCACCGACTTCTTCACGAATTTCAATATTTGCGCCATCTAGCGTACCAATTGTCAGAGCACCATTGAGGGCAAATTTCATATTTCCTGTGCCAGAAGCTTCTTTTCCTGCCATAGAGATTTGCTCGGAAAGATCGGCAGCGGGATAGATTTTTTGTCCTAGGGAAACGGAGTAACCTGCGAGGAAAACGACTCTCAGGCGATCGCCCACCTCCGGATCGCGATTAATCACCCTCGCTACCCCATTAATCAACTGAATCACCATTTTTGCCATCAAATAGCCGGGAGCCGCCTTCCCGGCGAAAATAAAGGTACGAGGAACCAGATTTAGCTGGGGATTGAGCTTCAGGCGATGATATAGGGCAATGACGTGTAAAACACTCAGTAACTGCCGCTTATATTCATGCATCCGCTTCACTTGAATATCAAACAAAGAATCCGGGTTAACTTCCAAATCATTAAAAAGCAAAATATGATCGGCGAGAGCCACCTTATGCTCATGTTTAATCCTTTGCCATTGCTGTTGAAACTCTCGATCTTCTGCATAGACTTCTAGTCCTCGCAATTGCTCTAAATCAGTTACCCAATTCTTGCCCAGTTTGGACTCAATTAAGCTAGATAATTGCGGATTACTCAGCAATAACCATCGGCGCGGAGTAATGCCGTTAGTTTTATTTTGAAACTTCTGGGGAGCATAGTCATAGAAATCACGCAAAACCTGTTGTTTCAACAATTCTGTGTGGAGTTGAGCCACTCCATTAATGGCAAAAGAACCGACACAAGCGAGATGAGCCATCCGTACTTTTTTTTCAGGATACTCTTGAATCAACGATATCCGCGAGAGTCGCTCCTCATCCCCTACATATCGCGATCGCACTTCATTCAAAAAGCGATAGTTAATCTCATAGATAATTTGTAAATGTCTGGGTAAAACCGACTCAAACAAACTCACCGGCCAAGCTTCTAAAGCTTCTGAGAGTAAGGTATGATTGGTATAAGCAAACGTATGTTTCGTGATATACCAAGCCTGGTTCCATCCTAACTGATATTCGTCCACCAGTAAACGCATCAATTCCGCTACCCCAATCGAGGGATGGGTATCATTGAGTTGAATCACTACTTTTTCGTGAAAACGATCAAAATTCTGGTACTGTTGGCGATAATGATTAATAATATCTTGCAAAGAACAACTCACAAAGAAATATTGTTGCTCTAGTCGCAGTTGCTTTCCTTGAGAAGTATTATCATTTGGATAGAGCACTTTAGAAATATTTTCTGAGAAAATTTTATCGGAAACAGCACCAATATAATCGCCCCGATCAAACTCTGCAAAGTTCAACTCTTCTGTGGCATGAGCACGCCACAACCGTAAGGGATTAACGGTCTGATTTTGATAACCAGGAACGGGAGTATCATAGGGAGTTCCTGTCACTTCTCGGTGGGGAACCCAGCGCACTTGGAGATTACCCGATCCATCGTGATAAAATTCTGTGTATCCTCCAAATTTTACTCGGACACTCAATTCGGGACGACACACTTCCCAAGGATTGCCATAACGAAGCCATTTGTCTGGTCTTTCTACTTGCGCTCCATTGATAATCAGTTGGTCAAAAATACCAAATTCGTAGCGAATACCATAACCGATCGCTGGTAAACTTAAGGTAGCTAAGGAGTCTAAAAAACAAGCTGCTAATCGTCCTAATCCCCCATTCCCTAAACCGGGTTCTGCTTCTAAAACGATCAGGTCTGCTAGGTTTAATCCTAGTTCATTCAAGACTTGACAAATGGTCTCATAAATGCCTAAGTTGAGGAGATTATTGCTCAATTGACGACCCATGAGAAATTCAGCAGAAAGGTAATGAATGGTTTTGGCTTGATGATGCTGATAGGCGGTGGTGGTTTTTGTCCACAGGTACAGGAGGCGATCGCGCACAGTATAAGCGAGAGCAATATAGTAATCATAGGGAGTCGCTAAGGCGGTATTTTTTCCTTGAATACAATATAAATTACGAATAAAATCCCGTTTGAGACTTTCCGCACTACAGTCTATAGAGGGGATCATCATTAAATTACGATCGTGGTAAGAGATGGGGTTAGACATAGGGAAACTACAGAGAAAAATTAAGATCAATAGAGAAGAGAAGAAAGCGAATACAAGACAATGCTTGAATCCGCTGATCAGACCAATTATCCAGAGATTTAAGGATGAGTTACCCCATCCGGCATCAACGCTTGACTTAAGTCAGTCTTCTCTAGTTTCGCCGCCTCTAGTTTAGCATTGGTTAATTTAGCCCGATAGAGCGTTGCACGACTTAAATCCACATAGCTTAAATTAGCATCTGTTAAATCCGCACCACTTAAATCCGCACCACTTAAATCCGCACCACTTAAATCGGCTCCTCGTAGATCCGCACCAATTAAATCCGCCTCACCCAGATTAATTCCACTGAGGTTTGCACAGTATAAATTAGCGCGAATTAACCGGGCGCGGTATAAATTAGATCCTAAAAGATTAGCCCGAAACAGATTCGCTCCAAATAAGTCTGCTCGCAGTAACCGAATTCCTGGTAGATTAGCGCTACTCAGTTGGGCGCGAAACAAGTCAACATCCTTAAAGTAACGTTCTCCTGCGGCATACCGGTCAAGAAATTCATTCACATCCATATCAGGGTTCAGAGTTGAGCACGAATAGGATCTTTATTGTCCCAAGGGAGGGGGGCAAGCGTCACCTCTGGAGAGGGAATTTCTTAACAATTTGTTATATTTCTGGAAGAAAAAAGAATGAGTTAGGTGAGAGAGTGCTTGTACAATGAGATCATGAGTGTAGTTTTAATAACTATGGTCAATACATTAAGTTTAGTAAACAACGATCTGCCTCTACTAGATTATCGGGAAATCTGGTTGTGCGTCAAAATGATGTGGGAGGAGTACAATCGAGCAGCGACGGGTCAATTCCAGTTGTAAATACCGAAACTTATCGAGCAATTCACTGCCATAGAATACCGGAATTTCGATTAACAACCTGCATCAAGTAAGCGATGAGTAACATATCAATCTGCATGGTGACACCGTT
>CAZTRW010000188.1:0-7419 GCA_964616725.1 uncultured bacterium | reverse complement strand
GGCTTCCTCAGTAGTGGCAGTAATCACTAACAGGGAGTAAGATTGGGCTTGTGCAAAGGCAGAGGTTACCAAACCCTTGGGAAACCGGGGTAAACCATTGAGAGTGACGGGAGATGTACCGCGCTTAACTTTTGTGAGGATCTCCTGGGTGAGTTGCGATCGCCGTAAAGTCCGCAGAATAGACGAAAATACCATAGATGAACAATAATCCTACAACCTTTTCTGATTATCCTAAGAAAATCGTCCTTTGAGGAGAAAACCCCTATGGTACTTACTGATCTTCCTCCTATTGATAGCTCCTTACGCGATCGCCGTCAATCTCTAGCCCACCACTACCCTTCTCCTGTAATCTTATGGTCAGGGAGTCCCAGTCCCCGCAACTTTCCCGCCAACGTTTATCCCTTCCGCGCTAACAGTCATTTTCTCTATTTTGCTGGCATCTCCCTTCCCCATGCCGTTATCCGCTTAGAGCAAGGAAAATTAGCTCTTTTTCTCGACGATCCTTCTCCCGATGCCCTATTATGGCACGGTCCCCAACCCACTCGCGCGCAATGGGCAGAAAAAATTGGAGCCGATTGCCATTATCCTCTCACTGACTTACCTGAGTATATTCACAACGCCGCTACCCTGCCGGTGCAAGACTGGGCAACTCGTTGGCAACAAGCTGAGTTATTGAATCGTCCCCTTTTGCCCCTAACGGGTAAAGATTTAGACTTAGCCTTAGCCGTGGTAAAATTGCGCCTCTGTCATGATGCCTTTGCCCTCTCGCAAGTACGGGCAGCGGTAGCTGTAAGTGTAGAAGCCCATCAATACGGCATGGCAGCAACGAGGGCAGCACAGCATGAAGCGCAAGTCAGAGCAGCGATTGAAGGTGTATTTCTTGCCCATCAGATGACTTCCGCCTATGGCAGTATCGTGACCATTCAGGGGGAAGTGTTGCATAACGAACATTCTCCTCATCCTCTGAGTGCTGGAGATTTACTGTTAGTTGATGCAGGTGCGGAAACTCCTGGTGGCTACGCCTCAGATATTACCAGGACTTGGCCGGTCACTGGGAAGTTTTCTGCCACGCAACGAGCCATTTATGAGGTCGTATTAGCCGCTCATGATCGCTGTATTGCTTTGATCAAACCCGGTCAAGAATATCAGAAAATTCACTTAGAAGCGGCTTTAGCGATCGCCAGCGGATTAGTCGATCTCGGCATTCTCCGAGGAAACCCCGAATCCTTAGTAGAACAAGATGCTCATGCCCTCTTTTTTCCCCATGGCATTGGTCATTTACTCGGTTTAGATGTCCATGACATGGAAGATTTGGGGGATTTAGCTGGTTATGCTCCAGGGAGACAACGGAGCGATCGTTTTGGATGGCGGTTTCTACGCTTAAATCGCCCCCTCCAAACCGGTATGATAGTCACCATTGAACCTGGATTTTATCAAGTACCAAGTATTTTAGCAAACCCAGAAATCAGAAAACAATATCATCACCAAGTGAACTGGAAAACCTTAGAACAATTTGCTGATGTCCGGGGGATTCGGATTGAAGATGATGTGTACATTACCCCAGAGGGAGCAGAGGTACTAACCGCTCAATTACCCACCGCCCCAGAAGTAATTGAGCAGCAGATCCAACAGTTACTCTCCTGAAGTAAATCTGGGAAAACACCCTAATCATTAGGCCGAGAACGATCGAAAATAGTCATTCTAGTAAGATTCCGGATCAACTCCCCAGACAGAAGAACAAGAAAGGATAGGCTTTCTCAGTGCTCATATCCAATCTATCTATGGCTTCTATTTCTTCCTGGTTTTCCCAAACAACTCCTGCCCAAATTGCCCGTAAACGCTTACCTAAAAGTATTCTGGTAGTTCTTATCTTCAGTACGTTAATGGCTGGATGCGTCTATCAACTGATCAAAATTCAAATCATTAACGGACAAGAATATCAACACCGAGCAGAAAGTAATCGCATTCGTCCCATACCCGTTCCTTCCGATCGCGGCAATATTTTTGATCGCCATGGCAAACTCTTAGTAGCTAACCGTCTGGCTCGTGCCGTATATCTTTGGCCTCGCGAACAGTCGCCCCAACAGTGGCAAAAACAAGCAGCCTCTTTAGCAGCAGTATTAAACATTCCCAAACAGGAAATCTTAGCAAAATTAGAAACAGCAGGTTATCAGTCTCGACTCCCCATTGTCATCTACCGCAACCTGACACTAGAAACATTCATGACTCTTTCAGAATTAAATTTACGTGGGGTAGAAATTCGCTCAGAATCCAATCGCCTTTATCCCCATCAAACTCTGGCGAGCCATGTTTTAGGCTATGTGGGAGAAGCGACTCGTGAGGAACTTGAAGCCAATCCCGATTATCCAATGGGTATGATTGTGGGAAAAATGGGGATAGAAAAGTTAGCAAATGACCAACTGAGAGGAATTTGGGGAAGCCGATTGGTAGAAGTCAATGCTAAAGGGGAAGAACTGCAAGAACTCGGATTAGATGAACCCCGTTCTGGAGATTCGATCCAATCAACCTTAGATCTTGAGGTACAAAAAGCGGCTGAAAAAGCATTAGGAAATCGTCGGGGAGCGGTGGTTGCTTTAGATGTGAAAACAGGAGAAGTGTTAGCAATGGCAAGCGCGCCAACGTTTAACCCCCAAATATTTACTCGTCGTGTTAATAGCAATGAATGGAAAAAACTGCAAGGGGAAGATCAACCCTTTTTAAATCGCGCCCTGCAAGGGTATCCTCCGGGAAGTGCGTTTAAGATTGTGACGGCAGCGGCGGGGATGGAGTCAGGTAAGTTTACTCCGTCTTCAACGTTGATGACTTCTGCCTATATTACGGTGGGGGGAATTCAGTTTCATGAACATAGTGGTGGTTATGGGGTGATTGGTTTTCGGGAGGCTTTGGCGTACAGTAGTAATACGTTTTTCTATCAGGTGGGGATGGCGGCTGGGGTAGAGGCGATCGCCACCTGGGCTAACCGCCTAGGGATTGGCGAAACTACCAACTTACGTCTCTTGGGATTGGAGGGAGGACATACCGGTTCTGTCCCCACTCCAGAGCAAAAACAGGCCCTTTATGGCGAGCCGTGGTACACTGGAGATACAGTGAGTATGGCTATTGGCCAAGGTTTAGTCTTAACTTCTCCCTTAGAGTTGGCAGTCATGGTGAGCAGTATTGCTAATGGAGGGATGCGGGTGAAACCCCATCTATTGGCGACTCAAACGGGGACAGAAGCCACAAAACCAGAACCGACAGGACTCCATCCAGAGACGGTGGCGGCGATTCGTCAAGGGTTGGTGGCGGTGGTGCAGGAGGGAACAGGACGGCGACTCAATGATGGCTCGATTCCCCTAACGGCGGGAAAGACAGGGACTTCGGAGGTGGTGGGGCAGGCCTCCCATGCGGTATATGTCGGGTATGGGCCGGCGAGCGATCCCCAAGTGGCGATCGCCGTAGTGGTGGAAAATGGGGGATATGGTGGCGTAACTGCAGCTCCAGTGGCTCATCAAGTATTTCAGGCTTATTTTCGCCAGTAAGCTGGGAAAAATTGCTACCCTGGAAGGAGATAATGCGATGAGTGGCTCAACATGAGTAGTCAGGAAAAAAATGCGATCGCCAATGAACTGAAAACCCAATTTTTCATCCTCGGTGGATTCATTACCACCTTCTGGGTTGTGGAAATTATCGATTTACTCGTTTATCGAGGAGAACTCGACCAATATGGCATCTATCCTCGCACGCTCATGGGACTGCAAGGCATCCTCTGGTCTCCCTTTCTCCATGGTGGCTTTCCCCACCTCATTGCCAACACCGCTCCCTTTCTGATTTTAGGGTGGTTGGTAATGCTTCAAGAAACCGGAGATTTTTTCTGGGTAACTGCCATCACCATGATGGTCGGTGGTTTAGGTGTTTGGATCTTTGGGGCCCCTGCCTTCCATATTGGAGCCAGTGGTGTAATTTTTGGCTATTTAGGCTTTTTGTTGTTTCGCGGCTTATTTGAACGCAATATTCCCTCGATTGTCCTTTCTTTGGTAGTAGGTTTTATCTACGGTGGTCTGATTTGGGGGGTGCTTCCAGGACAGCCAGGAGTATCTTGGGAAAGTCACTTTTTTGGGTTGATTGGCGGAGTACTGGCAGCCCAATTTTTAGCTCGACGTAAGCGATCTTAATCGAATCAACTATAATAAATTGAGTCTGTCATGCACTCCCTCCATTCCCCCAATACAGCGCGTCGATGTCTGCGAAGCAGATAGCGCTGTATTTTACCTCTCTCCATTGCTCTAGAGCTAACTTACTTGTTTCTCTGCCGGAGCATACCGCTGAATTAACTCGACAATTTTGGTATCTTCAAATCCTTTGGCTAAACTGAGAATGCGATCAGCAAAGATGTGATAATGGGGGCTTAAGGCCTTCAGGCGCAAGCTTTCTTGTTCAATGCGATCGATATCTCCAATTTTAGCGGCTTGATAGAGAAGAGTCAGTTCACTCCCTGGAGGAATTTCCCAAGCATTGAGCGATTGCTCCACCCCTGATGGCAATGCAGCCGTTAATCCCCCATTTTCCGTGTCCTCAGTCAGGGGAATCCGATTGAGAATTTTAGTCATGGTGGTTAAGAGATCGTAGCTACATGCCTGAATGCTTTGGAGATGCTCTTGCTGCTGGGCTGTCAGAGATTGATCCTGACTAAGGATTTGAATATGACCTAAAATGCCATGCAAAGGAGTCCGCAGTTGATGGTTGAGTTGATCCATCATATCCCGCTGGAGTTGATAGGTATCTTGAATGCGGTTATGGAGCCGATAAAGCTGTTTTTGCAGGCGATCGCACACTTCTTTTTCCTGGGCGATTTTTTGCTCTTGCTCTTGCAGATGTTTAGCATATTCAATCTTCTTAAGATGACTGGCGATCCGAAAAAGGAACTCTTCACTGGATAAAGGATCGATCAAATAATCGATGTTATGGCTCAGATAAAATTGATAATTATCTACCAAGTCTTCTAAAGTGGTAATGGTCATCAAGGGAATTTGTTGGCTAACCATTGTCAAGCAAAATTGATTAACCCATTCGCGATCTTCTCCTTCTAAATCTCGGCGATCGAGCAAGATTAAATCCGGAGGATCTTTTAAGGTTTTGGTTGCCCTCGCTTGGCGGTAGGATTTCGTTTGCACGAGATAGCCATTTTCTTGTAATAAACTCAAGATCGATGCTAAATCGCTTAAAAGGTCGTAAATGACCAAAACACTTTCTTGAGTGGTATTGTCCATGGTTTCATTCTCCTAGATGATTCTGGGTTATTTGCTGGAGGAGCTGGATTGTCCTTCCCATTGATTCACTTTTTCATTCAACGCAGACAGTTGCTCTTGGCACTGAGTCACCAGAGCTTCTAACACCGCAATCCGCTGCTCTAAAGCTGCTTGTTGCTTGTCAGTGGCAGTGGTTTCCGTGGGAAGTTCCCCCTGCTCAATACAACGCATCATGAAGTTGATAAAGGCATCTGTGGCGGTGGTTTTACCACAGACGGTTTTGAAATCCTTCCACAGCTTTTCTTCTGTTTTGAAGGTGACGAGCTTACGTTTGGCAGTCATGGCAGTCATCTATACGCTATCTATATGATAACTAACTTTTGAGCAGATAGCCATAGATTTAATAGATTTATCATCAGGGAATGGGAGAGGGCTGCTCTCCCCCATTCTCCCATTGACTTATTCCCACCGTGCCAGAATATCCTCACTGCTCCCACCAATCGGGAGTTTCGTAGTCTTGTAGCACTTGTTGCCACACCCCATAGCCTTGGCGACTGAGATGAATCCCATCGGTGGTTAGCTCCTTCTGGAGATTGCCTTGGCGATCAGTAAACCAGCGATGAAGATCTAAGTAGCTTGCGCCTTCTTGTTGGGCGATCGCCGCTAACTGTCGGTTAAGATCACGAATACGCTCATTGGGAATCGCCGCTAACCGCGTCGGTAACAAAGATTGAAGCACAATCTCTGCTTGAGGATGTTGTTGGCGCAAGGTTTGTACCATTGTCCGCCAATTGGCAATAATCACTTCATCTCTGACTCCTTGACGCAAATCGTTAATGCCTGCTAAAACAAAAATGCGATCAGGTTGGGTGGACTCCAAAAAGGATAAACGCTGAAGAATATGGCGAGTTGCTTCTCCAGAAACGCTTTGATTGAGCCATAACTTCCCTGGAGGCAGTTGGTCGGGGGGAAACCACAAGCTCAGAGAATCTCCCACTAAAATATTAAGGGAATTTTCCCCTTGACCGGTGGCGATCGCCCTAGCTTCTAGTGCCAGTAACCCTTGCCACTGCTCATGAGTAGGAGATGGCACTGCCTCCTGCCAATGGTCAGCAAAACTATCCCCAGGTAGCCGAGTATAGATTTGACCAGCTTTTAAGGCAGCTAATCGTTGTTCATAAAGCTGCGTTCCCGATGCGGGTCTTACTGAGAGAGGCAGAGGAGGGGGGACGGGAGGGAGGGGAGGAAAGGAAAAGGCGATCGCCCCTTGAGCCGATAAGGGAGGAAGCCTCAACTCTAGTCTAACTGACTTTTTCCTCTCAGAACCAGAAAAAGTAAACTCTGGCCCAAACTCATCAACCCTCGGTAAATGATCCCATACTGCCTCTACCATCAACTCCCCATCCGAGTAAGGATGAGAAACCCCAGGCTCTCTTATCCCTCCTGGTTCTTTCCCATTCACCGGAGCGAGCAACCCATCCCCTAAACCAGCCAGTGGCCCTTGAGCCAGTAGACTGAGGGCCAATAAACCGTAGTGACTCATACCAGTACATCATGACTATACTTTTTCCTTTCTTTGACACCTTGAGAGCCGTCAGTCAGGATGAAATGATGTTGGTAATGAGAGATAGGAGAGCAGGAGGAGGATCGATCTGCCCCTAGGGTCAACTAATTGACATCGCGTCTTGTCTGGCGCGCTCTGCTTCCTCTGGATGAATTCCTAAGCGAGTGAGGTTAATCCGGCCACGATTATCAATTTCGCGAACCTTGACAATCACCTTATCATTGACAGCCAGTACATCTTCAACCTTGCCGACTCGCCCCTCTTCCAGTTGGGAGATGTGAATCATGCCCTCTTTGCCTGGGAGGAACTCCACAAATGCCCCAATGGGGATAATCCGAGTAACGGTTCCCATGTACACTTGGCCAGCTTCCAGGGTTTTGGTCATCGCTTCAATTCTCTGGCGAGCTTCTTTGGCTTTTTCCGCATCGGAACTGTAAACCATGACCGTGCCATTGTCTTCAATATCGACTTTGGCTCCGGTTTTTTGGGTGATTTCCTTGATGGTTTTGCCACTGGGCCCGATGACTAAACCAATTTTATCTGGATCGATTTTAAAGGTAATCAATCGAGGGGCATAGGGCGATAAGTTCTTGCGGGGGGTGCCAATGG
>CAZTRW010000187.1:0-7482 GCA_964616725.1 uncultured bacterium | reverse complement strand
AACAGATACACCTAAACGCTCTTCGTCACCGAAAATACGGAAATCTCTGAAATCCGAGTAAAATACAGTCAAGAGTATTACTGCATTAGCTTTATGACTTTGGAATCAATGCCTGACTGTGCCGTTGATGACTCCCTAAGTGCCTGTGTAAAAGCGCTGGGTATGGAGCAGATTGAGCGCCATCTGTTTCTCTGTGCGGATCAAAGTGTCCCCAAATGTTGCGATCGCCAAGTGAGCCTGGAAGCTTGGAATTATCTCAAAGCTCGCTTACAAGAATTGAACTTAACTCTGCCGACTCCGGAACGAGCCACCAGTATTTTTCGGACTAAGACGAATTGCTTACGAGTTTGTCAGCAAGGCCCCATTCTCCTGGTTTATCCGGATGGAGTTTGGTATCATAGCTGTACTCCCCCAGTGATCGAACGCATTATCACAGAACATTTGATTGGTAATCAAATCGTGCTAGAGTATGCTTTCTTCACTCGCCCCTTGCCCAAAACTTCCGTAATTTCACCCTAGCTATTCACGAGATTAAGGGGATTACGGAAAAAATCAGTAAATTCCGCAAAAAAAATTAGGAAAATCTTGGATAGTTTCCGCAAAAGTACGCTAAAATTCAGGAAGATTGAAAAAAAGTAGTCTCAGTATATTCACGGAAACCCTCTCAGTAGAGAGTCTCCTCTCAAGACTGAGGAACAGCAGGTGAGTTTTAGTCCGAGCCATTCTTGTTGGCAACCGGGCGATCGCCTAAACTAATCCCTGTGGATATACTGTAGATACAGTAGTTTAGTGTCAAGACCTTCAGAATATACTGACATGGCAATCAACAGCGACCAAAAACAATTACTGCTCATTGACGACGATCCCAACCTCATTCTCCTAGTGCAAGACTACCTAGAATTCCGGGGATATGAAGTCACCACCGCCGAAAACGGCCAACAAGCCCTAGACCTCCTCGCCGAAAAGCTACCCGACATGATCATTTGTGATGTGATGATGCCGGAAATGGATGGATACGAGTTCGTGCAAAAAGTACGGGAAGATGACAAAACCGCTTGGATTCCCGTCCTCTTCTTATCCGCCAAAGGTCAAAGTCAGGATCGGGTGAAGGGACTGAGCAAAGGCGCAGATGTCTATATGGTGAAACCCTTTGAACCAGAAGAACTCGTCGCCCAAGTCGAATCTTCTCTCAAACAAGCCTCCCGGATGATGCATCACCAGCATAAAACTGGCAACAGTGAAGTGAGCTTCCCGAAAGTCCCCGAAGATGTGACTCTCACTCCCACGGAGCGCAAGGTGGTTCAAAAAGTCGCCCAAGGTAGTTCTAACCGAGAAATTGCTGAGATTCTTAATGTCAGTCAGCGCACAGTGGAAAGCCATGTTTCCAATATGCTGGGAAAAACCAATTTGCATAATCGCACAGAGTTAGCCCGTTGGGCTATGGAAAACAATCTGGCTTAGAATCATTTCTCAACGACGCTGAACCTTACTTACCATTTTTCGAGACAGTCGGAAAGGAATTTCTTCCAGTTCCGTCCAGTCTTGGAGAAGACGGTAAAATAGTTGACGATCCTCAGCCTTGAGGACAGTCACTTGATCGGCAGTTTCGATCGCATAAGGATAGCCGCGACCGACAACTACTTCAGCCCGTACCCAGTCTAGAATAGACTCTAGCCGTCCTGTTGCAACGATCCAAACCGGCAGTTCCAGGCGCACGGGATACCCCCCATGGGTTTTGAGATAGGTAAACGCCACTTGATCTGCCTGTTCTTGGTATTCACTGAGAATACCAGGACGAGAACACCGACAGACCAGAGTGCGATCGCCCCATTTCATTAAGGGGTTAAGCAATTGAGCATCGCTGACTCCTGGGATCTCCGGCAATCCCAGCACTCGTTGGTGCATCTGAGTGAGGTCTGCCGCTGCACTGGTATCAATATAAGCCACTAAGGGCACTTGATAGCGCTGACTGGCTCGGAGCAGTTGACGCAAAGCCTTGACATAGCACAGGTGAGTCTCCCGATCAAAAGTTTCTGCAAAGCTGGCAATCAAGGAGCCATCATAAAACACCAAACGATTGGATTGGTGGGCGTGGCTGTGCATATAATCGATAATGCGTCTCACTTCTAGTTCGAGGCGACGACGGTTCACCAAGCGATCGAGAGATTCTCCTCTGGGAATAGCAGCAAACTGACGGGGAGTGAGCAAATCCAATGCCACCTCTTTTTCATAACTGCCGTCAGGCAGGTGGTAGTTTTCAAACCATCCAATTTGAATCAGAGCAATGGGTAGAGAAAAGTCTTTTGTCGGATAGATTTGGGAACCATCTACGGCAAAGGTGGGGATACCCATCAGCCGCTCCCGCACCCAACTTAAGCTTTCTTCGCGATTTTCCCAGACTAAATCAGAGGGGATCACCCACCCTTGACTAGAGGACTCTAGGGGTTCAGCGTAGATAGAGTCACTGTCTAGAGTTGGTTGTCGTCCTCTCAGTCGTGCTTGGACTTCTGGGAATTGATGTAAAAGAGCGTGTCGATAGCGTCGTACTTTGTCAGACACCTGGTAGTCTAGGGCTTTGAACTCAGCACATTTGACTTGTAGTAAGGATAACACCAGGGAGGGGTTGAGAGGCATTTTTATGGTTTTTTTGCTGTTTTATAGAACTATTGCAACTTTAAGGCTTGCGATCGCTCCCATTGTTTGATATCAATTAAAGGCAAGACAACTTCCACCGTGGTTCCCTTACCTTCTCCCTCACTGTACAAAGAGATCTGGCCTGCCATCATCTCGACTAAATTGCGAGAAATCGCTAACCCCAATCCTGTCCCTTCAAATTTCCGCGTCCTCGTGCCATCGACCATCACAAACGGCTGAAACAGCTTAGACTGAGAAGCAGGAGCAATCCCAATTCCCGTATCTTTAATTGAAACAATCACCTGTTTTTCTAGACTTTGGCCATTCAACTCTTTCTCGATTACCGGATAAACGATGCGGGTTTCTACTGTGACTCCTCCCTTTTCCGTAAACTTAATCGCATTGCCAATCACATTCAAAAAAACTTGTTTTAGTTTATCGGGATCAGCTTGAATTACTAGGGGTTCCGTAGCCTCTAATTGGTCATTTTTATAAACTATGTATAGCCCTTTTTCCTGTAGGAGAGCCGTTTCTATTTCTATCACAGTTCGCAGAATTTCTGTTAAGTTAACCGGCTGTAAATCCAAGGATAATTTGCCTGCTTCAATTTTAGCAATATCCAAAATATCATCAATAATGGACAGCAAATGAATGGCCGCATTATCTACTTGTTGTAAAAACTCTCGCTCTTCCTCCCGATCGTCACAAAATCCATCTTTGACTAAACGAACTGACCCAATAATCGCATTGAGAGGAGTCCTTAACTCATGGGAAATACTAGCCAGAAACTCACTTTTTAGTTGGTTAGCGCTTTTAGCCTCTTGCCAAGCTTCTTCTAGTTCTTCTGCCCAATTTGTTAATCGTTCTACCATGCTATTAAGAGTTTGAGCTAATTGATTAAATTCTCGGATGTCAAACTTTTGGGGAATCGGTTCTGGCGCTACGCTGCATTCTACGCTTTGGGCATACTTTCCTAATTGCTCTATGGGAGTCGCTAAGGTTCGTGCTAAAATAAATGAAGCAATTAAGTTAGCGCCCACCAATCCTAAAATTAAGTTAATTAAAGTCTGGCGAATTTCTTGTAAGCCAGACAGGGCATTGTCCATGGGGGTAACGGCTAGTATAATCCATTTTTCATTATGGATTTCTGGGGTAATGGGACTGGGAATAGCAGTGTAGCCAGTAATAACTTCTTTGCTGCTTTGATCAAACAGAGGTAGGTGTAAGAAATTCTTTTGACCCGCAGTTGCATTGCGAATGATCGTTTTGAGTCGTTCTTGCAGTTCAGAGTTGCTTTCCTCATTAATATTGCGACCAATCCGACGGCGATCGCCATGGGCAATTATTTGACCATCTTGCGTTAAAATAACTGTATATCCCGATAAAGATTTCGGTTTTTCAGTGTATGCTGTAGATAGCATGGTGGGAACCAGGGTTTCCATGACCAGAATATACGCTGGCTCTCCAGAACCTCGGAAAACAGGAGCAGTCATCATCAAATCAAGTTGATTTCTTTGCTCTACTGGGTATTGGCTGGAATCTTCAACCAGTGCAGGTAATATCAGTTGGACATCAACTGTGGTAGAGGATTGAGTAGAGGGTTTTGGGGAGAGTTTTTCCGGATCTAAGGGGGCGATCGCCTCTGACATACAGGTGCTAGAAATTACCTTTTTATTCGTGATATCCTGTAACTGGAGACAAACTACCGAAGGGGCAAATCGGGGAACTAATGCCTGAAGATAAGGGCTAATTTTAGCGCGATCGCCCGATTGTAAAATCGGATTTTCACTGGCGGTTTGGAGTTGGTATTTGAGACTATTAATGGTATGTTCTAGGCGATCGCTTTTCTCCGTCGCACTTTCAATTAAATTGTGACGAGCCGTTTCTAACAAACTAGAGCGGGCTTTACGATAAGTAGCATATTGGAGCAGACATAAAACCGGAATAGTCAGCAGCAAAACTCGCCACAACAAAATGCTGCGAAAGGAGCTTTGAGTGGGTTGGATCAGACGGAAGAGCTTCAACATACCCTAATGATTAAGACAACCGGAAATTAACTCCTGGGTTGGGGGCAGCCCTAAGAACTAAAATGTCTAGGAGAATCGCACTTACAATACATCCTATCGCATTCTTTCTCTGTACTCTCATCCCCGAAAAATTACGGAAGATTGATCGAGAGAGAACTCTAGTATAATTGCAATAGGCTAGTAAACTGTAATTTATGACTTCTTTAAATCATAAGGCATTTACGATTCTTGTGTGTGAACTGGAGCACTCTGTGGGCAACGATCCCATGAAAGCTCCCCAGAAAGCGATTGTACTTCAGCGTTTACAAAGGCTCCGTCAACGCCAGGGGGAACCCTGCTCTGTATCAACAAGCAAAATCTCCGTCGGAAAAACAAGAGGCGATCGCTGCTTGGCAAGCCGGGTTAGATCAACTGGATCGCATCCCCGCGCAAACCCTAGCGGGGCGAATGTCTCAGCCTCAAATTAATGCCTACCAGCGAGATTTCCAACAAGCAGCAGGAGTCGTAGGTAGCATCCAACAAACAGGTACTCTGATTACCGCAGCGGCTCAGTATGGCATGGCAGCAGCGCAATTATCTCAAAATCCCCCCCATACCGTCGCCGAGTGGGAGGAAATAGAGCGCCTATGGCAAAGTGGCATTCAAGAACTACAACGGGTGACTCCCGATAATCCTGCCTATGTACAAGCCCAACAAAAACTGGCAGAGTACAAAAAGAATGAGGCGATCGCCCGCATTCGGCAACAAGCAGAAGCAAAAGGCACGAACGCCCTAGAGAAAGCCAAATCCCAAATCACCCAGTGGCAAAAATCCGCTGGTTCTGGAACGGAGGTAAGTATCCTAGGGAGCCAACTCCAAAGTATCATTTATGAACTCGATCAAGTTCCCCCTGGCACCACTGCCAGTCAAGAAGCCACAGAACTCAAACAACTGGCAGAAGCCAAAATGAAAGAACTAGGGCGTTAGGCGATTACTTGCCCCCTCCCATCAAGTAAAGTAGAGCCATGCGGACGACAACCCCACTACTAACTTGTTGAGAAATCAAGCTAAACTCCGGGTCATCCATCAAATCAGAACTAATTTCCACCCCCCGATTGACTGGGCCAGGGTGGAGGATTTTAACTTGAGATCGACATAATTTGAGGCGATCGCGAGTCAAACCAAACCGCTGATGATACTCCCTAGCACTCGGCAGCAAATGTTGAGTCATCCGCTCCTTTTGTAACCGCAAAGTCATCACAAAATCCGCATTCTCTAAAGCCGGTTCAAGGGACCAATGGATCAACAAATTTCCTGGTCTTTGCCATTGACGATCCCCCTCAAGATACTGAGCAAACTGTTGGGGAAGCAAAGTGGGAGGAGCCGCCAAATGGACTTCTGTCGCCGTGGCGGTTAAACTCCAGAGATTAGAGCGAGCCACCCTGGAATGGAGAATATCCCCAATAATCGCAATTTTTTTACCGGCTAATAATTCCAAACGGGGATACTCAGGATCGATCAAAGAACAAAGGGTAAACAAATCCAATAAGGCTTGGGAAGGATGCTCATGCTGGCCATCTCCCGCATTCAATACTCCCACCTGAGCATTCATTCGGTCAAGGGCAGTGGCGATCGCCTGGGGAACGCCAGCCTCGTGATGGCGAATCACCATAATATCCGTTCCCATCGCTAAATAGGTTTTCGCCGTATCTAAAATTGTCTCTCCCTTAGACAAAGAAGACGATCCGGGTGCAAAATTCAACGTATCGGCCGACAGACGTTTAGCCGCTAACTCAAAACTACTGCGCGTGCGAGTAGACGGTTCAAAAAACAAATTAGTCACCACTCGTCCTTGCAGCGTTGGTAATTTCTTCGCTTTTTTCGTAGGTCGTTGCAAAACATCTGATAAACTCGCTGCTGTTTGTAACACCATATTGTACTCATCAGCAGTAAAGTCAGCCAGAGAAAGGATATGGGAGCGCGTCCAAGTCATGGTTGAGAAACAGAAGAAGGAATAAGAAAAATCTCTATCAATCACCTCGGAAACACCATACACGAATTAGGCGGACGAAAGGTCAATTCGGCTGAAGTTGATCGAGATATCTGGTAACTGTGTTGAGAGTTATGCGCTATTTTATACGGTACAATGCCACTTGGGTGGCGATCGCCTTAACGGTAACAGGATGCACTCTGGCTTCCCCAGAAACTTCTGTCGCCCCTTCTCCCCCCGCCAACTTCCCCATCCCGGCTCCCACCAACCCATCCCCATCTCCCCTTCAGAAAACCTTAGCCGTCAAAATGTATTCTCCCGATCCGCTGTGCGAAACCCTAGTGTCAGAATTTGTACAAGTCCCTCGCCAACAAGCCTTACAATCCACCATTGATCTGATTATTCAATACAGCACCACCTCAGATTTTAGAATCGCGGGCTATCGCATCCAACCCAACCCAGAAAACCACACCCTCACCCTGGATTTGCGCCTGTCTCCCCAATCCCAGCGGCTGTTTGTATCCCTCTCTTCCTGTGAGCGATTTACCCTGTTTGGCAGTTTGCGTGAGACCCTGATTCAACATCAAGACTGGCAGATTAAAGACGTAATATTTACAGATCGGGGAAAACCGATCAGCTTTTAGTGATAAACTTTGAGGGTAACCTGCTTGGAATAGATGGTAATTGTGGCATACAACATTGGCTTACTGGGTTTAGGAACTGTAGGAACCGGAACCGTTGATATTTTGCTCAACCCAGAGGGAAGACATCCCTTGCTGGCAGATTTGCACCTCTATCGAATTGGGGTACGAGATCTACACAAACCCCGCCACAGCCAAATCTCTCCCAAGT
>CAZTRW010000186.1:0-7491 GCA_964616725.1 uncultured bacterium | reverse complement strand
GTCTCCCTCCTATCCCCTGTTCAAATTTCAAGAGACGATCCTTGGGCGCGATCCCAATTGCCAAATCGCCCTAGATCCCCAGCAGTATAGTATTGTCTCCCGCCAACACGCCCTGATCCGCTACCGCTCTCCAGAAACGGGCTGGGAAATTTGCGACTTAGGCAGTGCCAATGGCACTTATGTTAATCAAACCCTTCTGAGGGGATGTCAGCGCCTTGTTTCTGGCGATCGCCTCATGCTGGGAATCCAAGGGCCAGAATTTACTGTAGAATTAGCAGAAGAAGTCAACACTGTCCCTCAAGCATCTCAGGCAGTCACTCCCCCCTCTCCCCAGGCAGTCACCCTCACCCAACTATTTCCCATCTTCTCTACCGGCAGGGAACTCACCCGCAAAGCCTATCTGATTCCCGCCAGTTTAACGGCTCTCGTGGCTGTCTTGCTGTTTTTTTTGCAAGTGCCGGAATTATTTAACTTAGTGCTAGGGGGTTATCTGGCGGCGATCGCCTATACTTACATATATCAACTGTGCGGTAAACATCAACCTTGGTGGCTTCTGCTCGGATCAACCCTCTGGACTCTCTTCCTCGCCATTCCCCTAGTACGACTCCTAGCCCCCTTCTTTTACCAAGGACTAGCCGGATGGGCAACGGGAGACCAACTTTTCCCCACCTTCGTGCGCCAAACTCTAGGAACAGGACTATTAGAGGAACTGATTAAAGCCCTGCCGATTTTAGTAATTCTCTGGTGGGGACAATGGCGTCACCCTTCTAATCAAGGCAGTTGGGGAGTCAGAGAACCCCTCGATGGCATCTTGATTGGTACCGCTTCTGCTGTCGGCTTTACCTTAATAGAAACCCTAGGCTTATACGTTCCTTCTCAGATCCAAAGTATCGCAGCTGTTTCGGGCATGGATATGGGACAACTGGCGGGATTACAACTACTAATTCCTCGCTTGTTAGGATCAGTTTCCGGTCATTTGGCCTATAGTGGCTATTTAGGATACTTTATTGGCTTAAGTGTACTCAAACCCCGGCAGCGATCGCCAATCCTCACCATAGGCTATCTCACCGCTGCCCTCCTCCATGGACTCTGGAATACAACAGGCACCTTTGTCTCCTCCCAAATCTCCCTATTCGCCGGATTAATTGCTCTAGCTTTAATCGGAGTATTATCCTATGCCTTCCTCGCCGCCGCTATTTTGAAAGCACGTGCCCTTTCTCCGACTCGCTCCCAAAATTTTGCCACCCGCATTAAATAAGTTAACCCCTTTGACCCCTCTCTGTCAGAGTCAACCCTCCCACGCATTTGTGGTAACCTAGGATTCCATACCCTCAACCCTACCCACTCCCACCATTATTGTGCCAGTGCAATGGTCAATCAACCCCCTTCAATCTATTTAGCGGCTCCCCTATTTACCCAAGCAGAACGAGACTTCAACGCTCAACTAGCCGGACGATTACGAGCAGCAGGACATACTATTTTCTTACCCCAAGAAGAAGGTCAGCCTTTAAAAGATACCCAACAGCTATTTAAGCATAGCTTAAAAGGACTGAATCAAGCACATTTAATCCTCGCTATTTTAGACGGTTCAGATGCTGATTCTGGTACCTGTTTTGAAGTCGGATATGCTTATGCCAAAGGATTACCCATTATTGGATTACGAACGGATTTTCGGGGAACGGGGGATCAGTGGGGATTAAATCTGATGCTCCTGCATAGCTGTAGCCATCTGATTATTAACCAACTGAATTTACCCCGTTATATTCCTCACCATATCACCATTATCTCCCAGTCAGAAGATTATTTTCCGATTCTGTTAAAGGTTTTAGAATAGAGAGATCAGTCTCTTAATTATCATAGGATTCAGCATCAATACTTTCTCGGGGAACCAGTTGAGACTCTTCTGGTAATAACAAGTAAGGATTTTGGATCACAAAGGGTAAACTGGCCCCTTGTAATCCCTGCTTAATTCGTTGAGGAGTCTCTGGAAATACCACAAATAAAGGCAGAATTTTATCAGCTCCTTCGCTAATCATATCAGAGCTATTTAGAGGCATCATCCATTGATAATCTCCCTGTAGCCAGACTTGGGTTTGCCGCCAGCGTCCGAGCAAGTCGGAAAAATCTTCATCAGGCCGATGAATAAAGACAAAAATTTCTACTCCAGTTTTGATTCTCCATTCTGGATCGCACATCAGAAAAGCTAAATCGCAAGGAAGAAGTGTCAGTCCTACGGGAGGATTGTGGAGACTATTGGTAATGATTTCTCGTGGTTTTAAGTCTACGATGGGTAAAGGAATTGAAATTAAACTTTCTTCTGGTCGTCTCAGGCTCGGCAGAAATTCTAGATAGGGACGATATTGTCGCAGTAAGGCGATCGCCGACCGAAGATTACTGTATTCTGCTAACAGCACTTCATAGTGGGATTTTTTGATAGTCATTGATGGGTAGCCCTTTTTGCTGGTCATTAGGTAATCAGTCGCATCAGAGTTAAAATAGACCGATACAGATTGTGCCTAGTTTAACTCTTTCTCACCTTTCTCAAGGATGATCTTTAGGAGTCGAACCCCCGATTTATAAGGTTTCAAACACCTTAAACATCGGCAAGTACATAGCTAAGAGAATCGAACCTACCATCCCCCCAATCACCACAATCATCAACGGTTCTAACATACTGGTTAACCCCTTAATCGCTTGTTCCACTTCATCTTCATAGAAGTCAGCTACTTTCATTAACATTTGGTCAATTTGTCCAGTTTCTTCCCCAATACTAATCATCTGAATGGCCAGGACTGGAAACACCTTAAAACGATCAAGAGCTGTGCTAATCATCCCGCCTCCTTGAATTTCTTGTCGTGAGGCTTCTACCGCATCCGCAATGGTTTGATTCCCCGCCGTATCCCGCACAATTTCCAAAGAGGTTAAAATAGGAACTCCCGCACGGGATAGAGTCCCAAAAGTACGGCAAAACCGAGCCGTAGCCGTCTTTTTAATCAAATCTCCAAATAAAGGCACTTTGAGGAACTGTTTGTCCATGATTTTTTTGCCTTGAGGGGTTTTGTACCACTGATCGTAGACAAACTTAGCCACAATTAAAACCACAACCAAAGTAACAGATTTTGCTGGACTGGTTAAAAAAGCACTAATCGCCAACATCATCTTGGTAAAGGCAGGTAACTCCACCCCAATATCAGCAAAAATGGCAGCAAAAGTAGGAATCAAAAACACCGTCAGAGCAATAAAGATAATCACTGCCAAACTTCCCACCGTTGTGGGATAGGACATGGCAGATTTTAGCTGGTTTTGCAGTCTGGCTGAATCTTCAAGTAACTTCGCGAGACGGTTAAGGACATCATCGAGTACCCCTCCCACTTCACCCGCTGAGACCATGGCTACATAGAGATCATCATAACAATCGGGGTGTTTTCCCATCGCTTCCGATAAACTCGATCCCTCTTGCACTTCTGCGGAAATCTGTTTGAGGGCTTTTTTCAGCTTGGGGTTTTCACATTGTTCCGTTAAAACCCCTAAGCATCGCACCATTCCCACCCCAGCATTCACCATCGCTGCAAATTGGCGGGAAAAAACAGCTTTATCCTTAACAGTGACGCTTGCAGTAGCAGCACTAATATTTTCATTTAACTCATCCATGTCAATGTTGGCAAAGTCAAACAGGGGGGCTTTTTTGACTTCACCGACTTGTAAGCCACGACTGAGAAGTTCAGCGCGAGCAGCACCCAGGGAGTCTGCTTTCACAGTTTCTCGCTTGGCTTTTCCCATGGAGTCCCGAACATCAGCAACAAAGGTAGGCATAGATCATTTTCCTGAAATGATTGGGGTGGGTATAGGGAGGAGAAAAGAAGTTAGAGTTTTTGTTTGGCAGGGGCAACGAGACGCATCAGTTCGTCTACTTTATTGCACTTACCGATCGCATCTTCATAGGAGACTTTACCATCATTGACGAGTTTTGCTAGGGCCATTTCCATGGTTTGCATTCCCATTTTGCCGCCGGTTTGAATGGCTGAGTAAATTTGACTGGTTTTGCCTTCTCGAATTAAGTTGGCGATCGCCGGATTATTCACCATAATCTCTTGGGCAGCACACCGTCCTCCTCCCATCTTCGGCACCAAATTTTGGGAACATACCCCCACTAAAGATCCCGACATTTGGGCCCGAATTTGGGGCTGTTGAATCGGCGGAAACACATCCAACAGCCGGTCAATCGTACCTGCCGCACTATTGGTGTGCATGGTACCAAACACCAAGTGACCTGTTTCTGCGGCTGATACCGCCAAACCAATGGTTTCCAAATCTCGCATTTCCCCTACCAGAATAATATCCGGATCTTCCCGCAAAGCCGCTTTCAGAGCATTAGAGAAACTTTTCGTATCTTCCCCCTTTTGGCGCTGGTGAAACAAACTCTTAATATTCGGAAAAACATACTCAATTGGATCTTCTACCGTCAAAATATGCTCGGCGCGAGTACGATTAATTAAATCCAAAATAGCCGCCATTGTCGTTGTTTTTCCCGATCCAGTTTGTCCCGTTACCAGAATCATGCCCCGCGGACGTTCTGACATTTCCCGCATAATTTCTGGAACTCCCAACTTTTCAAAATTGGGAATTTTGGAAGACAACGCTCGCAAGCAAGCAGCATAGCATCCCCGTTCCCGGTAGACATTCACCCGAAACCGCGCCAATCCTTTTACCCCATAGGCGCAGTCCAATTCCCAGTTTTGCTCTAAGTCTTTCCGTTGGTTGTTATTGAGCATGGAAAAGATTAAGCGTTGGCATTCTGCCGAATCGAGGGTTTCCCCAAATTGGGGCTGGGGTGTTAGTTTTCCACTAATCCGAAAGTAGATGGGTGCGCCTGCTTGAATATGTAGATCCGAGCCGCCTTGTTCAATCAAAGATTCCATTACATCTTCAATCATTAAATCCATGGTGGTTTCTCCTAAATGAGGGTGTTTTTAATCAGGTACCGTGAGAGAGAGTCAACTTAATCGCTAAACCGAGGGGTCATACAATAGGGACACTCTAGCCATTCTTGCTGGAGACCCGCTTTACAAACCCGACAGGTTAAGCCGACTTTACGTTTGGCTTTGAGTTCAGCCTCTAGACCACTATCGGTAAAGGTTACCCGCTCTACCTCTTCCAGGGTAGTTGATCCTTCACGGACTAGGTTTAAGCTGTAGGCGAGTAGGGTAACCATGCCTTCTTCTACGGCAGCTTCTTTGATCCGTTCTGTGGGAGCACCGCTATTAATCAAGTTTTGGAGATTTTCTGTGACTCGTAGCAGTTCATACACCCCACATCGTCCTTTGTAGCCTACCCCACTGCATTTAGGACAGAGTTCTCCTTTGGCTTTGAGGGCGGCTCGTTCTTCAGGAGCAATGGTGTTGGCTTTGTAGAGGGTTAACTGGCCTTCTTTGGAGGCAGATAGGCCAAATCGGGCCAGTTCTTCGGGGGTGGGGGTGTAGGGAATGCGACATTCGCTACAGACTCGCCGCATCAGTCGTTGGGCAACAACACCGAGTAAGGCTCCGGAAACCATGAAGGGTTCTACACCCATTTCGTCTAGGCGGGCGATCGCCCCGGCTGCATCATTCGTATGCAAAGTCGTCAATACCAAGTGTCCCGTCAGCGCCGCCTCAATCGCCGTTTTCGCCGTTTCCTTATCCCGCGTTTCCCCCACCAGAATCACATCCGGATCTTGCCGCAAAAATGCCCGCAGAATGGCCGAGAAATCCATCCCTTTCTCTCGAATCACCTGTACCTGCGTAATCCCTGGCAAAGCATATTCAATCGGGTCTTCTGCCGTAGAAATGTTAATTCCCGGCTCATTGCGCTCGGCTAAAATTGAATACAACGTGGTAGATTTCCCCGATCCTGTGGGCCCGGTGACCAAGATCAGTCCAAACGGACGGCAAGCCATGTCTCTCACCAGAGCTAACGTCTCTTGATCTGTAATCAACTTATCCAACCCCAATTGAGTTGAAGCATTATCCAGAATCCGTAAGACAATTTTCTCCCCATACCGAGAGGGGAGCGTATTCACCCGAAAGTCTACTTTACGCCCTTGGAACACCCGGCGAATCCGACCATCTTGGGGTTTACGTCGTTCAGCAATATCGAGATCGGAGATAATCTTGAAGCGGGAGGTAATCGCTGGGACAATTTTCTTGGGAAAGGGAGGAAAGGGTTCTTGTAGTACCCCATCTTTGCGGAACCGCACCCGTAGGTTATTTTCCTGGGGTTCAACGTGAATATCCGAGACTCCTTCCGATAGGGCTTTGGCTAAAATTTGGTTCACTGCCTTGATAATGGGGGCGCTTTCTGCATCTCCGAGGGCTTTATTTAAGTCAGCATCGGAGAATTCATCATCTCCACTTGCTTCTAGCTCACTATCTTCAAACTGACTGATATCAATTTCTAACTGTTTAGCATCCAATTTTTTGGGATCGGGGGCTTTTTTGACCTGTTCATCCAGATATTTGGAGATAATGGCTTGGAAGTCTTCAGGGGTAATCACCATCCGATTCATGGTTAAGCCTTGGGGACGCAAGACTCGATTGAGATCATCTTGAGCCGCGAGGTTGTCTGGATCGACCAAGGCGACTAATACGGCTGGGGGATTGGCATTATTTTTCGAGAGGGGTACCAGTTGGTAACGGCGACACAGATCCAAGGGAATCAAGGTATCAATGAGTTCTCCCACTTGATTGGTATCGATTTCGGCGATTTCCGGATCGAGGGAATCTACACCGTAAAGGATTTTGAGTTCAAAGAGTTGTTGTTTTTTGTATTGGCGAACCAGATCGGGGGAAAGTTGCTTACCGGTGAGTTGTTCTACCACTTCAGTGAGCGATCGCTTGTTCTTGCGACTCTCTACCAAAGCCTGTTCCATTTGCTCTCGGTCGAGAAACTGAGACTGCACCAGGGCATTGCCAAAGGGAGTGAGGTTATTGGCCGTAGCAATCAAGGCTTTAGATTGCGTTCGTCGCGGCGGCATGGGGGATTTCGTCATAGGGGGGGAGATCTCCTCAATATGAATTAATTTAGATATCCTCGGAAAAACTAGCTATCCCTTGGGAGGCGCACAGAGGACGCTTGCAGCTAATCCTTCCGTGCTACTATTATGCATATTACCCAATGGTTCAAGGAAACGACTAGATTCGGCTAGATATCTGGTACAAAACTTAAGCCAAAATTTTCCTTCCCCTTTCCCTTGAAACCGTCAACAGACAGGATAAGCTTAAAGACTAGGCTCCTTGAGAATAAAAAGCCCCTCTATCCTCTGGGAAGGCAAAATCTCTCAAGGAAATAATTTTGTAGCTAGTGTGTCAGATTAGGTTACCCCCCATGATGGATGAGTCAAAGCAGGTAGAAAACCCTCAAAATCCTACAACAGAAGAAATCCTTGATCCGGCTGACCTCTCTCCCCCCCCTGTGGTTGAAGCTCAGGATAGCCCCGATGAGATTGAGGTGGAT
>CAZTRW010000185.1:0-7516 GCA_964616725.1 uncultured bacterium | reverse complement strand
AGGAGGGGCAGGAGAATGGGAAAAAGTTAGGGGCGGCTTGGGGATCTCGTCAGGGGAATCAGGGGTTTGAGACGCTGATGTTATCTTCGAGGGAGATGCATCGGGGTTCGGCTCAGGAGCAACGGGGCGATCGCTCTTCTCAATTTTATCTGCTACCGGAAACGGATTTAGAGGAAATTTTGCGGGAACTGGAAGCCCTCAAACCCCATTTGGCGATTATTGATAGTATTCAAACTATCTATTTTCCTTCTTTATCTTCTGCGCCCGGTTCTGTGGCCCAGGTGAGAGAATGTACCTCAGCCTTGATGCAAGTGGCCAAACGAGAAAATATTACGTTGTTTATTGTTGGCCATGTAACGAAGGATGGAACCTTGGCAGGGCCGAGGGTGTTAGAGCATTTGGTGGATACGGTATTATATTTTGAGGGCGATCGCTTTGCGTCCCATCGTCTGTTACGATCCATGAAAAATCGGTTCGGCGCTACCCATGAAATTGGAGTTTTTGAAATGGTAGCGAATGGATTAGCTGAGGTACCTAATCCCTCCGAGTTATTTTTAGGCAATCGTGATGAAAAGGTTTCAGGCACTTGTACCATTGTGGCTTGCGAAGGAACTCGCCCGATTGTGGTGGAGCTACAGGCGCTGGTGAGTCCCACGAGTTATGGTTCCCCGCGACGGGCAACTACGGGGGTAGAAAATAATCGCTTGTTACAAATTTTGGCGGTGTTGGAAAAACGGGTGGGCATTCCTTTGTCGAAACTGGATACTTATGTGGCTTCGGCGGGAGGACTGGGAGTGGAGGAACCAGCGGCGGATTTGGGGATGGCAGTGGCGGTAGTTGCCTCCTTTCGCGATCGCCTGGTTGATCCGCGCACGGTGATTATTGGTGAGGTGGGATTAGGGGGACAGGTGCGAGCCGTGTCTCAATTAGAACTGAGATTAAAGGAAGCCGCGAAGCTTGGTTTTAAGCGGGCGATCGTGCCAAAAGGCCAATCTTTACCCGATTTAGGATTAACGATTATTCCCGTTGGGCGCGTTCTTGATGCCATTATTGCCGCAATTCCTGTACAATCGGCTTCAGAAAAATTACCCGATCCTGATATAGAAGAGTTGGAGAATTTATCTAATTAATTAATTTTCCCCGATCATCACCTCAAAGAAACCTATCTCTCCGTAGTGAAAACCACTGCTCATTTTCGAGTCGCTCTTGCTGTGTCTACCCAGGTCTCAAATTCTGGATGATTATTCATCCATTCCTCGACATGAGAGCGAATGCGATCGGGAGTATTTTCTCCCTCTTTTAAGCGTTGATTTTGGCGATTAATATCCTCTACAGGAATTTGCACTAACTCTAAAAACTTCCTCGCTGCCGGGTTAGCATCAATAAAATTTTTATTCCCGACTACTCTCATCCGATCAACAATAAATCCTAAATTCAGATCGCCAATAGAAGTATCTTTTGCGGTGATCTTTTGTTGATATTGATCGGGAAAGGTAGTATGGGGAACATTTAACCAAATCACATCTTGATGAGGATTTAAAACAGAAGCAACCCAGAAGGGAGTCCAGGTATAATAAAGGATGGGTTTTCCTTGTTGATAGCGAGAAATAACCTCAAGCATGAGGGCATTGTAGTTAGCTTTGTCTTGTTCAACAGTATCTTCAAGTCCATAGGCTTTGATATGATAGTCAATGACTTTTTCACAAGTCCACCCTGGATCGCAACCAGCTAAATTGGCTTTGCCATCGCCATCAGTGTCAAATAATTGGGCGATTTTCCGATCTTTGAGTTGATCGAGTGTGGTAATCTGATACTGTTCTGCGGTTTTTCGATCCATCTGATACCCATTAACCAAATTAGGGGTTAAGTTTCCCAGGACGGTTAAATTATTTTCTCCACCTGCACTTTGAAATAAAGGGGCATGACTCCTTTCCCAATAGACGGAGATTAAATCTAAATTGCCCTGACTGAGGGCTAGAAACATGGTAGAGTAAGTCATTTTTTGGGGAGGAGCGATGGTGTAGCCTAATTGTTCTAAACCCCGATTGATGATCACCGTTTGAAACTGTTCTTCAGGGAGGCTAAAGGCGGTTTGAATGGAGATGCCTGTCCCGGGTAAGCTGGTAGAAGTATTTTTGAGGGAACTCTGACAGGCAAGGATACTGAAAAGGACGAGGATTCCAAGGATCAGGGTTCTGAAGAGTTTCGGCAGGGTTGTGAATGGCATGATGGCGATTGTGAGTGGGAGCAAGGAATAACTGTATAATCTATCGAAGATGACTTGGGTCGGGAAAACTGTAGACTAACCCTGAGAAGAATCTACGCTACCTGGAATTATATCTTAGAATTATGAGTTTTTTTGTTATAATATTACGGCAATTTCGTTTTTCTCAAGTGCTGCTGGTATTGTTGCTATTTGTAACCACTTGGGGAATGCTCCTCAGTTGCAGTCCATCGGTAGAGAATGTGAAAAACTTGCGCTTAGGAAAAGGAGAACAAATTATTATTCTCGGAGATAGTATTGCCTCTGGCTATGGAGTGCGCCTGGAAGAGGCGTTTCCCAGTGTCCTCAGTCGCCGCCTGAATGTGCCGATTCTGAATCGAGGGGTGGCAGGAGATACGACAGCGATAGGATTGAGTCGTTTGGAGACGGATGTGCTGACTCAAAATCCTTGGTTAGTGATGGTAGAGCTGGGGGGAAATGATTATTTACAACAGATTCCCGAAACGGAAACGAAGCAGAATTTACGGCAGATTGTGACTCGCATTCAAGCTCAGGGAGCAATGGTGGTGGTGCTGGGGGTGAATGTGGGTTTGGTGGGGGATAATCACGAGCAGATGTTTAAGAGTTTGGCTCAAGAAACTCAGGCGTATTTGATTCCACAAATTCTCAAGGGGATTTTGAGTAATCCGAAATACCGGCAAGATGATGTGATTCATCCGAATGCAGCGGGACACCAAGTGGTTGGCGATCGCGTTTTTCAGCAGTTGCAGCCTCTGCTCCAGAAAGCTACGATCCCTGCCTCTCTGCGCTCTCTGAGGATAGCTTCCTAAATGGGCATTGTGTTAACCTTTGTAAACTCTCTCCGGTGTTTCCAAGAACCTGGTAAGATACCTGTCGAAACTAGCGGATCTCATGAAGGGATATTATTATGAGTTGGGGCAATATACGACGACATCTTTCTGAGTTAGCAGAATTAATTAGTCAATTGGAATATGAAAACTTAACGGCGGAGCAGAAAACAGCGAAAGCGGCTCTGATTAATAGCTATGAAGCGCTCAGAACTCGTGTGATCAAAGATTACTGGCGCGAGATTGAAATGAAAGGAGCCTATATGTCAGAAGAGGTGGGATTAATGGGCATCGCCGATCAGTTGAAACAAGAATTAGAATCAGATGGAAATTATTTGGGAAAGACGCAAGAAGCGTTTGAAGCTTTTATGAAGGATTTGCAAAAAGTCAGATAGCAGATAGTTTAGGAGGAAGGGGATTGTAATTGTTGAATTAATTCTAGTAATTCGCTAAACTGAAATTCTTGGATTAGGTATTGGAAATGGGTGGCGATCGCCCTATGCTCTTCTCCCAATTCGGCGATCGCTTCTTCCATCTTTTCCGGCATACCGAGAAGAACAATTTCCTCAAAGGCAGCTAACCACCTTGGGCAGAGGGTTTTGAGCATAGCTGAGTTGACAGACAGTAAGGAAGTTGATGGGTATCCCGGATGTACTGGCTCTTGATAGATAAACTGAAGATCGAGATAGTTTTCTAAGACTCTGGCTATCTCTCTAGGGTGGAAGGGTTTACTAATAAAGTCATCAAATCCAGCCGCGAGAAAATGGGCGCGCTCTTCCTCAAAAGCGCTGGCAGTAACAGCAATAATCGTAGGCAGGCGTTTTTTATCTGACTGTTTAATGATCGCAGTGGCGCGATCGCCATTGAGCTGAGGCATCCGAATATCCATAAACATCAGATCCGGTTCCCACTGTCTCCATTGCTCTACTGCCTCATTTCCATTCCTCGCTTCAATCACATCAAACCCCCAATTTCTCAGCAGCGTCACTAACAATATGCGATTCACTTGCTGATCGTCAACCACGAGAATTTGGGGATAAGGTGGCGCAGAAGCCAAAGCAATTGGCTGTACTAGCCTAGTGTCCTCTAAGAGCGGATTAACGCCTTCTTTGAGATCGATCTCAAATTTAAATTGAGTGCCTTTCTCCACTTCACTATCAACCGTTAACTGCCCTCCCAACATCTCCACAAACCGCTGACTAATGGCTAATCCTAACCCGGTTCCTTCCTGATTTTGACGACCACTTTCTGTTTGGACAAATGGTTGAAAAAGTTGGTTAATCTCCTCTGGAGCAATCCCTACGCCCGTGTCTACTACGGTGAAAGCAAGCCGTTTTTCTTGATTTTTCTCGATGTTCAACCTCACCGATCCAAACTTGGTAAACTTAATCGCATTATTGAGCAAATTAATTAAAATTTGTTTTAACTTTACCCCATCGGTTTCAATCCAAGGAGGAACTTCTGGACTGATGGTAATCTCAAACACTAAATTTTTACTTTTTGCTTTTGGCGAAAGCATTTCTTTAATTTCATGGAGATAGGCGAGTAGATTGATAGAACTGAGGTTAAGGGTGAGATGTCCTGCTTCAATTTTAGACAAATCCAGCACTTGGTTAATTAAGCTGAGGAGATAAACGCCACTTTGCTCAATTAAGTTAATAAAATAGTAGTCTTGAGGCGAAAGATTGGGACTGGCTTTTAATAAGGCTGGATAACCCAAAATGGCGTTGAGGGGGGTACGCAATTCGTGGCTCATGTTGGCAATAAATTGGCTTTTGGCTTGATTGGCTTTATCGGCTTCTTCTTTCGCGATTTGGAGTGCTAAGTAGCTTTGCTGAAGTTCTTGAGTTCGCTGGTTAATTTCGGCTTCTAGGGTTTTGTTATAGTTGGCTAAGAGGGTTTGGGTGGCTTGGCGATCGCTGATATCCTGAAATAAACTCATAGCGTAAACTACTTCTCCTGCCAAATTCCGAATCCCACATCCATAAGCTTCCAGAGGAATTCTGTGCCCATTAACCTCAATCTCTAGATCGTCTACATAAACTTTATTTCCTGCTAAGGCTTGGAAAATTGGTAATTTTTCTGTAGGATAAAGTGCTGAGGTTCCTGGTTGGTAAATCTGGTAAATTTGACTTACTTGATCTAGAGGTGCATCTGGAATATAATTTTGGAGAATAGAGACGGCTCTAGAGTTAGCTAACATCATTTTTCCTGCTTGATTGAAGACGATTACCCCCATGGGAATGCTATCAATAATTGTGGCCAGTTCGTGTTCTTTTTCGGCGATGGTTTTGAAGGAAGTCTGAAGTTGTTGCTGCATCCGATTAAAGGTAGCAGTCAGGTGATGAATTACCCCGATACCTGTGACAGAAACTGGCTGGTTGAGATTGCCGTTGGCGATCGCCGATGCATTTTTCTGCAGATGCATTTTTCTGCAATTGTACTAGAGGCTTAGTGAGCGATCGTACCATCAGCCACTCTAACGTCACGGAAATAATCAAGGTAATTATACAAAGAGCGATCGTGCGCTGGGTATTGGCAATAATTTTGCTGAAGTATTCCGATTCGGGGATAACAATCACCGTGATCCAGTCTAATTGAGAGACGGAGGGAATCACTTTTACCCAATAGGTTTGATTCCCAAAGATCGCAGAAAAACTATGGGGTTCTATGGGGGAAATTTGGCCGGATTCTGACACCAATAAACCTTGTTGTTCTAGAGATTGAGCCACTTGGCGGGTGAGAGAGTTTTGGCTGTGGCTGGCTAACAAGCGCCGAGGTTTAACTGCCACATTGTCTGCTAAATTTTCACGGGGAGTTTGATCGAAGGGAATTTCTCCGGTGGAGGTAGCGACGAGGTTACCATTACGCTCGATTAACAGGATTTGACTGTGATTGCCAATCTGTAAACGGCGGAGATAGTTGCCTAATTCATCGAGGTAGTAACTGGCACCTAATATCCCTTGAAATTCACCGTTTGCGTCTTGGAAAGGAATAAAACGAACTAGATGGAGAATGGGTTGATCTTGCCCTCGTGAGAGACTAATGGCTAAAGTCCAAATGCCTGATTTACTCTGGCGTGCTCTCCTGTACCAGGGGTTGCCAGGGGGATCGTTATGGGGATTGAAATTGTATCGAATCTCTTGAAGGATCAGATGGTTGCCGTTTTGATCTCCTTGGTATCGATAAAAGGCTTTGTTTGGGCTGTTACCCTTGAGTCGGCGAATTGCGAGTGTGTTGGCTTGAAGGCGCTCAACGGAGAGAAAATCTCCTTGTTCATTGGCGATCGCCAGGGTGGTGAGATCGGGTAAAATTGCCAACTGCTCGATAAAGTGTTTTTCTAAAGCTGGTAAATCATCGCTCTGGAGCGTGTCATTGCTGATCAGAAGGCGAGTGGTGGCTGTGGCAAACTCAGGAATTTCTAGGTAAGTCTGGAGATTTTCCCGGAGGCGATCGCCTACTTCCAGCATGAGGCGGTTCCTCAGTTCCGCCACGGACTCTTGCCCACTGCGGTAAGATAAGTAACCCACTAATGCTACCGTTCCCACCAGTTGCAGGACAAATGGTATAATCAAAGCTGCCTGCAAAGGCAAGTGATAAAGTAATTTATACCAAGGTTGCGGAGAAAGCTTCATGATCTATGGGAGGAACTGTCTAAGAGCCTCTTCTAGAGTAGGATATTGAAATTGAAAGCCCAATTCTAGGGTTTTTTTGGGTAAGACTTGTTGTCCTTCTAAAACCGCTTTGGCTCCATCGCCTAACAAGGCTTCGAGCACAAAACCAGGGACAGGAAACCAACTGGGACGATGGAGGACTTTACCCAAGGTAGAGGCTAATTCATTCATGCGCACCGGATGGGGAGCGGTGGCATTAAACGTTCCTTGGACGTGCGGGTGCCGTAGGGCGAAGAGGATTAACTGCACTAAATCATCAATGTGTATCCAAGAGAACCACTGATGACCGCTGCCTACGGGGCCGCCAGCAAACATCAGGAAGGGAGGAACCATTTTGGAGATCGCCCCTCCATTGCCCACCACAATCCCAAATCGTAATACCACTAATCTCACCCCATAGGGTTTGACTGCCGCAGCGCTCTGTTCCCACTGCACGCATAACCGCGCCAGAAAATCCTCACCCGCCCCAGCAGACTCATCAAATTCAGCGGTTTCACTGGTTCCGTAATAGCCAATAGCAGACGTGCTTACCAACACTTGAGGCTTCGGGGTAACTGCGGTAATCGCTTCTACCAGCTTTTGGGTTCCCAAAATCCGACTTTCCTGTAAAACCTTTTGCCGCTCAGGAGTCCATCGTTGATCCGCAATGGGAGCACCCGCGAGATTCACGACTCCATCACAGCCAGCGATTTTTTCTTGCCAAATTCCGGCAGTGGTGACTGGATAGGCAACCCACTCTACTCCCTCTGGAAAGAGTCGTTTTGGTTTGT
>CAZTRW010000184.1:0-7517 GCA_964616725.1 uncultured bacterium | reverse complement strand
CTTCTACCATCATCCCTTCTGTAATACCCAGCTTTTCTGCATCCGCAGGATGAATCTCGATCAACGCCTCTGGATGCATTTTTTGAATCTTCTGAATCCGACCCGTGCGAGTCAGAGTGTGCCAATGGCCATAAAGTCGGCCCACCGTCAGTACCAAAGGATACTCTCCATCAGGCGGTTCAGCCAAACCACGGGAATGGAACGGCTGAAAACGGGCCCGACCATCTGGAGTAGGAAACCGCCAATCAGTATAAAGCCGCGCTTGAGGTTCCTCCCCTTCCGCACAAGGCCATTGTAAAGGCCCCTCAGAGCGGAGCCGGTCATAAGTAATACCTCGTTGTTCACAGGGACGGCCTGCCGTTAGTTGGATAAACTCACGCCGCACCGCTTCCGCGTCAGGAAAACTAAAAGCTTGCTCATAGCCTAACCGCCGCCCGACTGCCGCGAAAATTTCCCAATCGGCTTGTGCCAAACCGGGAGCCGGGCGGAAGGCAGGACAGAGAGTCACTCGCCGTTCTGAGTTAGTCATGGTGCCTGTTTTTTCGCTCCATTGGGCGGCGGGTAAGAGCAAGTGAGCGTATTGGGCAGTTTCTGTAGGGTAATAGGCATCTTGATAAATGGTAAAAGGCGATCGCCCCAACGCTGTCTTCGTGCGCTCCAAATCCGGCATACTGACCGCTGGATTCGTCGCCGCAATCCACAGCACCCCCACCCGATCCTGTTCCAGGGCACGAATCATCTCCCACACTGAAAGCCCCGGTTCCGCCAGAATACTGCCAGGCGCAATACCCCAAAAATCCTCCACCTCACGCCGATGCTGGGGATTTTTGATCAGCCGGTAGCCCGGTAAAATATGCGCCAATCCCCCCGCTTCCCGTCCCCCCATCGCATTGGGTTGACCCGTCAGAGAAAAGGGGCCACAACCCGGTTTACCAATCATCCCGGTCATTAAGTGGAGATTAATTACCGAGCAATTTTTAGCGGTACCTTCTGAGGATTGATTTAATCCCATTGACCACAAAGACAGAACTCGCTTGGACTGTCCCCACCAGCGAGCGCACAGTTCTAAATCCTCCTGAGCAATTCCACAATTAGCCGCCACCAACTCTGGAGGATAGGACTGAATTACCTGGACATAATCGCTAAATCCAGCCGTTTCTTCATCAATAAAAACGGTATCAATCATGCCCCAGCGCAGTAACAAGTGGGCGATACCGTTCATTAAATCAATATCGGTTCCTGGTTTAATTGCTAAGTGCAAATCTGCTGGTTCGGCGGTGGGAGTTTTGCGGGGATCGACGACAATGAGTTTTACCCCTGGAGTTTTCTTGTGGTGAGCGCGCAGACGATTAAAAATAATCGGATGACATTCGGCTGTATTGGTGCCAATTAGAAAAGCACAGTCCGTAAGTTCCAAGTCATCATAGCAACAGGGAGGGCCATCAGAACCAAGGGTTTGCAGATAGCCAGAAACGGCTGAAGACATACAGAGCCGAGAGTTAGCATCGAAATTATTCGTTCTGAGAAAACCTTTGAGGAGTTTTTGGGCGACATAATAATCTTCTGTTTGAAATTGCCCCGAACCATACATACAAATGCCCTGGGGCCCTTGAACTAAGCGGGTGGTTTTGATTTGACCGACAATGCGATTGAGGGCTTCGTCCCAGGTAACTTCCCGAAAGGGTTCGCTGAGGGAATCGCGCATCATGGGGGTTTTGAGGCGATTTTTTTCTAAGGATTCACTAATGGTGGCTCCTTTGACGCAGACTTTACCGAGGCTAGAGGGATGAGTGCGATCGCCCATTACCTTCCAGACTGGATTCCCATCTTGATCCCGGTGAGTCAGTTTACAGGATGCAGCCGGAGGAGCAACCTCTAGACCACAGCCAACTCCACAATAAGGACAAAGGGTTTTCGGACTAGAACCGACATGAATGTGTACCATGGGAAAATCAGTAAAAATTATAGCGCTTCAGGCTAACAGGAAATTGAAAAAGTCAACGCAGAGCCAACCTACCTGCTCTGATTCCAGAAGCAGGAGGGATGAAAACAACGGGTCTAACGGGAACTACTAATAGGAGAGGGAGCACTAGCAACCGGAGTGGCTGATTCACCTTCGTGGTGGTCAGCAAAGGAGCCTTGCGGTTCTTTGAGGAAAAAAGCACACAGGAAAGTCACAATCATTGCTGCCACTCCTAGGACTTCAAAGAATACTTGATTTCCCACATTTCCAGAAGGTAAAAGACTGAATAGAGTCAGATAAGCTACGGCTCCCACATTGCCGTATGCGCCTACATTGCCAGCAATTTGTCCCGTGACTCGGCGCTTGATCAGAGGCACAATGGCAAAGGTTGAGCCTTCTCCGGCTTGGACGAAGAATGAACAAGCCATAGTGAGGACGACTGCCAGCGGTAACCACCAACTGCCAGACATATTGCCCATGATCAGATAACCGATGCCCATACCAGCGGTAAGGACTATCATGGTGGTTTTACGACTGCCCAAGCGATCTGAAATGAAGCCACCGCCGGGACGAGCCATGAGGTTCATGAAGGCGTAGCTGGCGGCAATGATACCAGCAAGTTGTTTGCTCAAGCCAAAGGTGCCTTCAAAAAAGGCGGGCAGCATGGAGACGACGGCTAATTCTGAGCCGAAGTTGACGACGTAGGTGAGTTCGAGCAGAGCTACTTGGGAGAAATGGTAGCGGTCTTCTGGGGGATACCGTTTTTCCCCTAGCATCAGTTCTTTGTTGACTTCCCAGCAGTTGTATGCCTGAAACAGATACAAACCAATGAGAAAAGCCCAAGCGATATAGAGTTGGGAGGGACTGAGAAATCCGACTTTGCTTAAGCGCCAAGCAAGGATAGCGAGGATTCCTGAGAGGGGAATATTCATCACCATGAGGAACCAGAAGTCTTGCTGGGTGGTGACTTCTAGTCCTCGAACTTTTTTGGGTTTTTGATAGACTTTGCCAGGGGGAGTGTCTTGAACGTTGCAGAAGTAGAGGATGCCGTAGAGGGCAGCGATAATGCCAGTACCGGCGATCGCCAATCGCCAGTTAATCATACCACCACTGCCAAAAGCCAGCACCGCCGCTATAGTGGGCAGTGTAAAAGCCGCCCCGGCAGAACCAAAATTTCCCCATCCCCCATAAATACCCTCCGCTAGACCAATCTCTTTGGGAGGAAACCACTCAGCCACCATGCGAATGCCAATGACAAATCCGGCACCGACGATGCTCAATGCTAATCGGCTGATCACCAGTTGGTTAAAGGTTTGAGCACTGGCGAAGGCAAGACAGGGGATAGCAGCATACATCAGCAGCAGGGAATAGGTAATTCTTGGCCCATATTTGTCCAAAACCATGCCAATGATAATCCGGGCAGGAACGGTTAAGGCAACGTTACAAATGGCGAGAATGCGAATTTGGCTGATATTTAGACCCATGTCTTCTTGAAGGGCGGTAGCCAGAGGGGCTAAGTTAAACCAAACAACGAAGGAAAGGAAGAATGCAAACCAGGTCATGTGCAGAATTTTGTATCTGCCCTGGAGTGACCACATTTCTTTAAGCATGGTTGGGTAATTGGTTAAGAGGATATAAGTTATTTGCCGAGGGCGGGACTGATTTCCAAATTTCCTGTAGGAGTCATGATCACGAGGAAGGAGGTAGTTGGAGAAGTAGTGGAGTTAACCAGCTTTTCTAAGGGAGTTTCGTGGATATGGTCAGAGGCAGCTAAGTTGAGGGGAGTGGTTTGGGCGATCGCCCCTGTTTCGCTCACTGCCACTTGATAGACTAAACTTTGAGAAAAGCTAGGAACACTCTGCCAACTCCCATTAATTTGCTCATACAAGGCTGACTGCAACTGCTCTACCCTCCCTTGATCCATCGGAGTCACTGAGGTTACAGCTTCTGGGGTTTGGATACTTTGTACCTCGGCTACAGTGGCCTCTGCTGGAGTTGAGTTACGGATTTGGGTAGCTGCCACTGGGGTTTGAGTTTCCTGAGATTTCGCTAAAGCCACTTGGTTTAAAGCATGACTCCACCGACTCACCATCAATCCCGTAAATAGGACTATTCCCATCAAGCTCACACTTTTTAGGATCACCGATTCTAGGGGGGAAAGACGGTTGTGATCTTCAGACATTTTGGCGATACTCCACAATTAAGATAGTGATGATCTAGAAACTAGGAAATTTGCCCAGTTTTTTATCAGTCCTAAGCATCTAGGACAATTTCTCCCACGGGATGGGCACTACAAGCGAGGACAGCACCTTCAGGATCACCCAGAGCTTGAGGTGCTTGAGTATACCGAACTTCCCCAGAAATCAGCGTTTGCTTGCAGGTGCCACAGGTTCCGGAACGGCAACTGTAGTCTAGGTTTATCCCGACTCGTTCCGCTGCCTCTAGGATCGACTCTCCTTCATAGCAGGTAATATTTTGACCTGATTTGAGGAATTGAATGGTGCCCACAGGAACCAGGGGAGTCTGGGCATCCTGAACAGTGCCGCCATTGTGCTCAACCGCTGGAGGGGCTGGGGGAACGTAGCTGGGGTTAGGAGTTGCGCCAAACTGCTCCATCAGGAGGTTGCGTAAGAGGGGTTTGAGATCCTCGCAAGGGATGCCTTTAATCACTTTCTCGCCGAGATGGGCATCTTTCCCGACTTTGCCCCCCATGAAGATGTCTACCCCTTCGACGGTTTTGCCGTCTTTACGGGTTTTGGTGCCCATTAAGCCGATATCGGCGACTTGGGGTTGGCCACAGGAGTTAGGACAGCCTGTCCAGTGGATGCGGACAGGTTTTTCTAGGGTTAATTCGGCTTCGAGTTCTTGGATGAGGGTATTGGCGCGATTTTTGGTTTCAATCAGGGCAAAGTTGCAGAATTGTGCTCCGGTGCAAGAGACGAGGGCGCGACTGAGGGGTTGGGGGTTAATGCTGAATTTTTGCAGGATAGGTTCAGCGAGAAAGGCTTCTAGGCGGGAGTCAGGCAGGTTGGGGATAATGATGTTTTGTTCGACGGTGAGCCGGAGTTCGCTGCTGCCGTAGACTTCTGCGAGACGAGCTAGCTCGAACATATCGGGGGCGTATAGCCTGCCGACGGGGATGTGAAGTCCCACGTAGTTGAGTCCGGGTTGCTTTTGGGGGTAAACTCCGATGTGGTCGCGTTTTTCCCAGTCAAATTCGTCTTTGGGGGCGGCGGAGGGGAGGCGTTTACCGAGTTTTTCTTCGACAGTGGCGCGGAAGCGTTCGATGCCCCATTCGTCGATGAGCCACATGAGTCTGGCTTTTTGGCGGTTGGCTCGCAGTCCGTGGTCGCGGTAGACTTCGAGGATGGCGCGGCTGAGGGCTACGCAGTCGCTCGGTTCAATCCAGACATCGAGGGGAATGGCGGCTTCGCAGCGTTTGGCGGAGAAGAAGCCGCCGACGAGGACGTTGAAGCCGAGAAGGTTATCTTTGTAGGCGGGGACGTAGGCGATGTCGTTGATTTCGGCGTGAACGGAGTTGTCGCGGCCTCCGGCGATCGCAATATTGAATTTTCGTGGTAAGTTAGTAAACTCTGGATTCCCCTGACCCCCGTTGGTGATCATATCCTGGGTTTGCTGGACTAATTCGCGGGTGTCAATTAACTCCGCACCATCAATGCCTGCGACTGGAGATCCAGTAATATTTCGCACATTATCCATGCCAGATTGAATGGAGGTTAATCCCACTTCCTGAAACTGCCGGAAAATGCGGGGGATATCTTGAATCCGAATCCCTCTCAGTTGTAAGTTTTGTCGAGTGGTAATGTCAGCGTTACCATCTTCTCCGTAGTGCTGGGTAATTTCTGCCAGTACGCGCATTTGGGCGGCAGTGAGGATACCGTTGGGGGTTCGCATCCGCAGCATGAATTTGCCAGGAGTTACAGGTCGGAAAAAGATGCCTAGCCATTTGAGTCGTTGCTCTCGATCCGTTTCGTCCATAGCTTCCCAGCCAATCTCGGCAAAGTAGTCTAGTTCATCTTTAACGGCGAGACCGTCTTTTTCTGCTTTGAATCGTTCAAATTTATTGAGTTGGGCGGTAGAGGGGGCTGTGATCGTCATGGATAAGGAACCTCGTACTTCTGCTGGGTGATCGTGGCGATTGCCGAAAGATTTTAGGGATGTCTCTACAATTGAGCAATCGGTAATAATTGATTTGAGTCTGCTCCGCCGTGATTGAGAACCTATCGTAGGCGGGTTATTCAGGGGGTTTCGTATTTGAAGTTACCAATTATTTCTGATTATGAATTTTTCGTATAATTCAATCGACTAATTGACATTGAGCTAGGCACTGAATTTCATCAACAGGGAGAGGGATAATGCCAGAGGAGTTGCCCGAACAATTCACCTCAAATGCAGCTGATCCGCTGACTCAATTGCGTAATTTACTGATGCCGCCGGAAGAGGTGGAGTCAAAACAAGAACTTCAGGAGTTGAAGCGTCAACTGGTAACTCTCCAGCAACAACGCCCGAATCATGAGGGGTTGACCCAGGAGCTAGTTCCCGTGGTGGCGGAGGAGGTAAAGCGTTATTTATTGCGATCGCCAACAACAGTCGCTCAATGGCTCACGCCGGTAGTGAAACAGGCGATCGAATATAATCAGCGGGAAATTGCCGAAAAAATGGTCTCTCTGTTGCCTCCTCGGCCTTCTGGGCTAACCCAGCCGATGTGGGATCGGCTATCGGAGGAACTACTGCGAATCGTCGAGGAGCGGGTGCAACAGTCGGATGAGCAGTTGACTGGGAGGGTAAAGCGGATACTTCAGGAGAATCTAGCGAACTCCTTGGAGGGGATTTCCACAGAACTGGTAGAGATGATCCTGCCAGAGTTGGTAGTGCCGTTGCAAACCCAACTTAAACGGGCGATTAAGCCGTATTTAGAGCAGCAGCAGCAGGAGATAGAGAGACACCTGCAACGGCAAGTGACGGAGTGGGTAACCCTTCAGTGGCGGCAGTGGCGAGAGGAACTGATGGCTCAGTGGGAACCGAAGGGGGAGACGACAGGGGCACTGCCTTCGGTGGAGGATCTGCAACCGGCGATCGCCGCCCAAGTTCAGCATCAATTATCACAGTATGTCAGCACCCAAGCAGTTCCTTCACCTTCACCCCCGAACTCGTCTGAGTTGGTACAGAGTTTGACTCCCACCTTAGAAAGTCTGATCCGCCAACAGGTAGAACAGGTACAGGGGGAGTTGCTCTCTGGGGTGCAACTGCCAGAAAGTACCCCCAATCTGGCTACGTTGGAGTCCTCTTTGATCCATAAGTTGGAAGCAGTAATGGAGGAGAAAATCCAGACGGCATTGGCGCAACTGCCACCACTCCCTGAACCGGTGGTGCTACCAACGACGGCAGAGTTGATGGCGGCGATGATACCAGCGATTGAAGAATGGATGGCGGCAAGAATGCCCTCGGAGGCGGTGAAGACTCCCAGTTTGCCGCAAATGTTAGTTTTTAAGGAAAAAGCCGAAGGAAAGGGTTCTGGCTCAGTTTGGGGGGG
>CAZTRW010000183.1:0-7562 GCA_964616725.1 uncultured bacterium | reverse complement strand
GGGCTTAGTTTTAACGGTGACGGGACCGTTGACTAGGGTTTGACAGGCGAGGCGGTAACTTTCTGGCTTTTTCTTAAATTTCCGGTTTTCCACCTCAGTACGAGGCGATAGGTTTTCCATTCCTTCGAGAATCTCGACGACACAGGTGCCATATTGACCGTAGCCGCCACAGTTGGTCATTTTGCCGATGAGTTTGTACAAATCAATGCCATTTTCTAGTGCTTTGATGCGTAAGTTATCTCCGGGGATTGCGATCGCTTCCCGGTTTTCATTCTTAAATGTGATATTCGCCATGCTCACCTCCGGTGACTTCTTGTTAAGAATTATAAAGAAATGTTGCACAATTGGATCGAGAAATCGCCAGATGGCCAAAAAGGGAAGAAAAACGAATTCAGCTTGCGATCGGTACCAGCAATGGTTACAATTCGTTATACTCACTCTCATGAAAAAACCGGCCCTCACCCCCAAAAGTGTGAACTAAGGGGATGTAGTAACCGATTTAATAATAAGGTAGACTCAGCTTGAGTTATATCGTCGATTTAGAAATCCTAAAAGGAGGAGCGTAGTCAATGGGACTACCCTGGTACCGTGTACACACAGTCGTCCTGAACGATCCAGGCCGCCTGATTGCTGTACACCTGATGCACACCGCCCTCGTAGCAGGGTGGGCCGGCTCAATGACCCTCTATGAGCTAGCCATTTACGATCCAAGCGACCCCATCCTTAACCCCATGTGGCGGCAAGGAATGTTCGTCATGCCCTTCATGGCTCGTCTAGGAGTCACCGACTCCTGGGGAGGATGGAGCGTTACCGGCGAAACCGTATCCAATGTAGGCTTCTGGTCTTTTGAAGGCGTAGCAGCTGCCCATATTATCCTCTCCGGTCTCCTATTCCTCGCCGCTTGCTGGCACTGGGTTTACTGGGATCTAGAACTGTTTACCGATGCCCGCACCGGCGAACCTGCCCTAGACCTGCCCAAAATGTTTGGGATTCACCTGTTCTTATCTGGACTCCTCTGCTTTGGCTTCGGTGCCTTCCACGTCACTGGCCTGTTTGGGCCAGGAATTTGGGTGTCTGACCCCTATGGTCTCACCGGCAGCGTACAGGCAGTAGCTCCCGAATGGGGGCCAGCAGGGTTCGACCCCTTTAACCCAGGGGGAATCGCTGCTCACCATATTGCCGCTGGAGTCGTTGGTATTATTGCTGGATTATTCCACCTGACAGTACGGCCTCCAGAAAGACTCTACCGCGCCTTGAGAATGGGGAACATTGAAACCGTTCTCTCTAGTAGTATTGCCGCAGTATTCTTTGCTGCCTTCGTCGTAGCGGGAACCATGTGGTATGGTAGCGCCGCTACCCCCATTGAACTTTATGGCCCCACCCGCTACCAATGGGATCAAGGATATTTTAGACAAGAAATTGAACGGCGAGTTCAAGCTAACCTGGCTAATGGGGATAGCTTGTCGGCAGCTTGGAATAAGATTCCGGAAAAATTAGCCTTCTATGACTACATCGGTAACTCTCCGGCTAAAGGGGGTTTATTCCGAGTTGGCCCGATGAATAATGGCGATGGTCTAGCGAAAACCTGGTTAGGTCATCCAGTATTTACAGATAAGGAAGGTCGAGTGTTAACGGTACGCCGGATGCCGAACTTCTTTGAAACGTTCCCTGTGATCCTCACGGATGAAGATGGGATTGTGCGCGCGGATATTCCTTTCCGTCGGGCGGAGTCTCAATATAGCTTTGAACAAACTGGGGTAACTGTCAGTATCTATGGCGGTGAACTGGATGGTCAAAGGTTTACTGATCCGGCTCAGGTCAAGCAAATTGCTCGGAAAGCCCAATTGGGTGAACCCTTTGAGTTTGACCGGGAGATCTTTAATTCGGATGGGGTATTCCGCACCAGTACCAGAGGGTGGTTTACTTTCGGTCATGCGGTGTTTGCCTTGTTATTCTTCTTTGGTCATATTTGGCATGGCGCTCGTACTCTCTACCGAGATGTGTTTGCTGGAATTGACTCGGATCTCGAAGAGCAAGTGGAGTTCGGCGTGTTTGCGAAAGTGGGTGACTTAACCACTCGTAAGGAATCAGTTTAAGTCGAGTAAAATCGGTTTTAGGGAAAAGTAGGAGCAGATTCGTCTGCTTCTACTTTTTGTTGGGGGCAAAGTAAGATAAAATGTGGACACTGATTCATTCACTCAAGGGAAACCTGAAGTATGGAAAGCACCATTTATGTGTTAGTTTTAGCATTAGCTTTGGGAACAATTTTCTTTGCGATCGCCTTTCGCGATCCACCGAGAATTGGTAAATAAGAAGCCCAGTTTCTAGGGGGAATCCGAACCCCCTCTGTTCATCCCGCAAGAGGCGAAAAGATTCACTCACCATGCGATGTCCGTTCTGCCAACATACAGAAAGTAGGGTTTTAGAATCTCGCTCGGCTGAGGGTGACCAAAGCGTGCGGAGACGGCGAGAATGCCTCAAGTGCAAACGTCGTTTTACAACCTACGAACGGATTGAGTTCGTTTCCATTACAGTCATTAAGCGGGATGGACATCGGGAATCGTTTGATCGCTCTAAGGTGTTGCGGGGTGTGATTCGTTCCTGTGAAAAGACAGGGATTGATTTAGGGATGCTAGAGAAATTGGTGGATGAAATCGAATCCCAACTGCAACAACGGGTTGAGCGAGAGGTGACGAGCAGTGAAATTGGAGATCTGGTTTTAATTCATTTGCGAAAACTCAGTGAAGTGGCCTATATTCGCTTTGCTTCAGTTTATCGAAAGTTTCAAGGGATTCGGGATTTTGTTGATACCTTAAATCACCTCCAAAATCATCCTTTACCGAGCGATCGCCCAGAAACCCATTCCCCTTCAGACATAGAAATGACCGATACACAGTCGTGGATTAGCCTCGACTCAACCCCCACTCCTATTGGCCTGGGTCCGAGATGAGAGAGAGGATTGAGACAGTGGGGAAGGGTACGGAGTTTGACGGATCAACGGTGGGGGAAACATTTCTGCGGTTGAGAGGGGCGATTGCCGCAAAGGATAAAGAGAGTGCTGGTTGTCCCGAAGGATTTAGAAGGGCGATGGAGCAATTAATTACACAAATCCTGGCCTTGCGATCGCCCCATCGAGGTTGGCCGGAAACCCTCGACTTCACCCCGGAAAATCTCCTCCCCTATGTCAGTGATGAAGGCTACGATGTTTGGGATCATCTCAAAGTGGGAGAAACCCTGCCCGCATGGCCGGCGGCTCCAGAAAGCCATTGGTTAATTGAAGATCTCAGTTTACAATTGCTGTGGCAGATTGCTACCAGTTCCTATACCCTGATGCAACTAACAGGAGGAATTGTAGCCAGGCAAGGGGAGACGGAAGGGATTCTCAGACTGGTGCCGATTCTTCATGTGCAAGCAGATCAGATCAACTGGGCGATTGACTTAGCCACCCTCTCGCCACCGGTACTGGTTCCGCCGACTGAGTTTCAACTGCCTTCCCAAGAGACTGCTGTTGCCAGCGTGAGTCTACTGGCAGCTTGGGAACGGTATCTATACGCGACGACTCCCCATCTCCAAGGGTGGACTCAGCCTCTGGAGGTGGAGATCTTAGAGCCAGGAAAGGATTGGAGTGTGGGCACAGTCAGTCTAAAGTGGGGTTTAGAGTGGATTGGGGAACAGGCCGATCCAGCCCCCCAAAACCAGGTTGGGGTGACTATTCGCTTCACCGATCCCCTGCTAATCAGTGCTTATCGCCAAAGTGTGGTGGCAGAAATGATCGCCCCGGCTTGGGAACGGCTACAAGATCTGCAGTATTTACCCTCAGAAGATCTGCTCCCGATTATTGAAGAGGCGATCGCCATTGTAGACCGTCTCCACCTTTCCTCCGCAGAATTTTTGAATTCTCCCTTTCAACTGCAACTCAGTAGTGGCGATTGCCTAGAACTGACTGCCTCAATCTCCTTGAACCAATGGATTCCCTACCTACTCTGGGAACTTACTAGCATTTCCGAGGAAATGATGCAACTGCTCGGCCAAGTTCCCGCTTGTGTGCTGCAACCAGAATGGGGATGGGATACGGGAACGTTACGCTTAGTAGTGTTGCTCCACGTAAAAGCCATCAATCAAGACTTGCAAATCGATCTCGCTACAGGACAAACCTATCACCCTAGTCATTTCTGTCTGATGAATGATGCCATGATTGAATTTCAGCCCTATGGCAATGAGCCGAAATCCACCCAAAAAACCCATCAATTTTTAGCCCAAATTCAAGATCAAATGGCGATCGCTCGCCCTACCCTCGGTGTATTATTGGCTGGGACTTCCGTCCAGCTCTCCACACCCAGTCAACCCTGGAAACCCGGCCTGCTACAATTAACCCTAGCGATCGAGTTTATTCCCCAATAAAACCTCCCCCCCCAAACGTTCTAAGGCACGGTACAAATCGGCATTTAAAGCTTGAGCATCCGCTTTGATCTCTCCAGACAGATAAGGAGAAACCTCCAAAGGTAAGCCAATTTTGATCCGTACAGAGGATCGCCAGCGGGGAAAACAATCGTCATAATCGAGAGCAATGGGCACAATTTTCACCCGATCTTGCGGTTGATTGGTTTGAGCCTGTAATGCCAGACGAGCTAACCCTAGTTTCAGGGGATGGACTTGGCGATCGCGAAAAATTCCCCCTTCAGGAAAAATCACTAACATTTCGCGATTTTCTAACAATTGTAGTCCATAGCGCCAAGAAGCGATCGCCATTTGAGCTTGATTAATCGCAAATCCCCCCAAACGACGAATCAACCACCCTTGAATTCCCGTCATTTCCGTTGCCGAAACCATAAAGCGCAAATCTCTTCCCGTAATGTCCTTACCCACTGCATAAGGAACCATGACACTATCCCAACGTGCTCGATGGGTGGGAGCCAAAATCACAGGACACCCATCATCGGGAAAATTTTCTCGTCCTTCTACTACAATCGAGCGAAAATAAACGGGCAACACCCAATAACGCAGTAATCGATAGGCAAATGGAGTCAGCCAAGGAGAAATAGAAGAAACAGATCGGGATTTTCCTCTGACCGGTAATTTCCATTCCCATTTAGATAGTGCCATCAACATACAATCTATCCCTCACAACAACTCGGCGATGAAACCACCCTAAAAGATTTTCCAGAGGGATGGAGCGTCAGTGAGGACAGTTTTTGAGTTGTCACCTCGGTTTACCGGAAAACGTCTGGGAAGCACGAGACAGACTGATCAGTTGCCCAAGACGTTTTGACGACGTTGAGCAAACCAAGATTGTAACTGCTGACGACAGGGGGATTCCAGAATTCCTGATAGTACCTTCAGACGATGATTAGAGCAGGGACTATCGGGAAGATTCATCACAGTGCGGATTGCGCCCGTTTTGGGATCATCCACGCCATACACTAACTGACTCAACCGCGCCTGAACAATCGCTCCCGCACACATGGGGCAGGGTTCTAGGGTAACATAGAGAGTGCAGTGGTCTAAGTGCCAAGTTCCCAGGCGATCGCAGGCGGCTCGAATCGCCACAATCTCCGCATGAGCAGTCGGATCTCCCTTCCGTTGCTTGAAATTAGCCCCATCTGCCACCCAATTCTCCTCGGCATCCACAATCACCGCTCCTACAGGCACTTCCCCCGCTTCCCCGGCTTCAGCCGCCAAATCCAACGCGCGAGCCATCCAATGGCGATGGCTAAGGTAAAGAGGATGACAAAGCTTTGTCATAGAAACAGTGAGCAGTTGACAGACCAGCAGGGGACAGGAGAAAATTAAAACACGGCACGAATAGTAGACAGGGTAAAAACGATCCAATTTCTGATGAACCAAAGACCCGTTCTTCTATGGTATCGCAATGATCTGCGATCGCACGATCATGAAGCCCTTCATCGAGCTACTCAAACGGGTGCCCCCCTCATCCCCGTTTATTGCTTTGACTCCCGTTGGCTACAAACTACCCATTTCGGCTTTCCCAAAATCGGCCCCCTGCGAGCCAAATTTCTCCTAGAAAGCCTAGCCGCCCTGCGTCAAACCCTCATCAAACTAGGTAATAATCTAGTCATTCGTCAAGGCTTACCCGAAATCATTATTCCCCACTTAGCCAAAACCCTCAACGTCTCCACCGTTTACTATCACCACGAAGTCACCACCGAAGAAAAAAACGTAGAACAAGCCCTATTAAACACATTAACCACTCAGCAAATTGAAGCCAAAGGATTTTGGGGTGCCACCTTACATCATTATCAAGATTTACCCTTTGGTAATTCCTCCTCCCTTCCTCACCGTTTAGCAACACTCCCAGAACTCTTTACTCACTATCGCCAATCCGTCGAAAAACACACCTCTGTTCGTCCCATCTTCCCTACCCCTGAGCGTCTTCCTCCCCTCCCTCCCCTTGATCCCGGAACCCTGCCCACCTTAGCAGACTGGGGATTAGAGCATCCCCGCTCTGATCCTAGAGCTGTGTTATTTTTTACTGGAGGAGAAAAATCCGGACTCCAGAGACTAGAAGACTACTTTTGGACAGGCAATCATTTACAGCATTATAAAGAAACCCGCAATGGGATGTTGGGAGCTAACTATTCTTCTAAGTTTTCTCCCTGGTTAGCCTTGGGATGTTTATCCCCTCGGTTCATTTATTTCCAAGTCAAAGAATATGAGCGCCAACGTATTCAAAATGAATCTACGTACTGGCTCATTTTTGAACTGATGTGGCGCGACTTTTTTCGCTTCATTTGTGCCAAGCATGGCAATAAAATTTTCTATGCTTCGGGACTGCGAAATATTTCTTTTCCTTGGAAACAAGATTGGCAACAATTTCAGCGATGGCAACAGGGAAAAACTGGGTTTCCTTTAGTGGATGCCAATATGAGAGAGTTGGCTGCTACCGGATTTATGTCCAATCGAGGGAGACAAAATGTAGCTAGTTTTCTGACCAAGAATTTAGGAATGGATTGGCGCATGGGGGCAGAATGGTTTGAATCTTCTCTGATTGACTACGATCCGTGTAGCAATTGGGGAAACTGGAATTATATCGCCGGAATTGGGAACGATCGCCGAGGATTTCGCTATTTTAATATTACCAAGCAATCTCAAGATTATGACCCGTCTGGTCAGTATGTCAAACATTGGCTACCGGAGCTAGGGAATGTCCCCCCTACCAAAATTCATCAACCCTGGAAGCTATTGCCTGTAGAGCAGAAGAAATTTGGCGTGCACCTGGGCATAGATTATCCTTTACCTATGGTCGATTTTAATGAATCTATAGAAATGAATCGCCTGATCTATGAAATTTCCCATTCATAATAAAGAGGTCTAATTGATAGTAGTGATGGGAAGACCCAAGGGCGATCGCCCTCCAGACCAGTAAAATCGTGTCAACCTCTGCCCAGTCCACAAAACGGAACCCCATGGCCGATATTCTGTCCCTCCCTGGACTAAAAAATCTCCAGAAACACACCCAAGGTTCATCAGAAATCACAGTCGCTGTCCTCGATGGCATCGTCGATACCACCACCAAAGAACCCGGAGATGCCGCCAATGATCAA
>CAZTRW010000182.1:0-7575 GCA_964616725.1 uncultured bacterium | reverse complement strand
CCCCTACTCCTACCCCTACGCCAGCACTGTCAACCGTCACTGTAGCAGTCACAGATGGATTAGGTGCAGAAAGAAACCCAGCAACTGGTACCATTGACCCAATCACGTTTACCATAAGTCGCGGTGGAGGATCTACCGATCAACCTTTGACTGTCACTTATACCCTGGGTGGTACAGCGGTAAACGGTACCGATTATCAGTCTATTACTAATACAGTAACCATTCCTACCGGTCAAAGCACTGCGGTGATAACGGTGAATCCGATTGATAACTTCCTCCAAGATGGTAGGAGAGATGTGACCTTAACGCTCAATCCTTCTGGGTTTTATGTCGTGGGTACTCCGAGTGCCGGTACCGCTAGTATTTATGATAATGATTTGGTGTATGTGTCCCCTGGCTACACTAACCCGAATGATACAGTGGAAGGAGGCCAAGCAGTTGTTGGACTTAATGCTTTTAATCAGCTAGATCTAGGCGTGGTTAATGCGGGTTCTCCTGGACAAAATGCCTTTCCTCCTAAGGTGGTAGTCCGTCCTGGAACTTACTCGGAATTAGTGGATATTGGTAAACCAATAACTGTCAGCGGCGATCCGGGCGCAGTGATTGGACCAGCTAATCCTGCTGCTGGGATCAAAATCAACAATAATGCTGGTGATGGTTTGGTAATTATTGAAGGATTAACCTTTGATAACACGAGTGATACTCTAGGTGCTATTGTGATCGATCCTGATGGAACAGGCGCAGGGAAAAACACTACTATTCGCAATAATTTTTTCCAAAATATTGCTGTTGGTAGTGGTATTTTTGAAGCGGCTAATGCTAATCCTCCTGGGGGTGGTTTAGCTACAGAAAACCTGACCATTACGGGGAATACTTTTACTAATATCACTGGTGCAAACCAAGATGCAATTCGGATTCAGGGAGCTAGTAATGTCACTATTCAAGGAAACACAATTGACCAGATAACAGGTGCTGGAGGGCGTGGTATTAATATCAGTGGGATTCAGACGGGGACAATTTCTGGTAACACCATTAGTAATACTAATGAGGATGGAATCCAGTTGGCGAATAATGTGGCTCCGTTTGTGACTCAGAATGTGGCGATTACCAACAATACTATTACTAATGCCAATACAGCTAATAGTGGTACTCAGGGTGGTATTCGCTTACGAGATGGTGCTTTCACCGGAACGAATACTATTTCCGGAAATACGATTACTAATGCATTAAATGCTGCTCTAGTATATAGGACGGGGTTTGTTGGAGTGGGAGCGGGTGTGATATCAGTTACTGGAAATACATTCAGTGCTGTTCCCTTGGCAATTGATAATGATAGTGCAGCTGGTGTATTTATTGTAAATAACACTAACTTGGTTCCTGCAACCGGAGCGGCAGGTGGATTAAATGCTGGTAACTCTGCTGGTTTAGTTAATGCTGGAGGTGGTATCACTTTTGTCTAAACTATCAAGCTAACGAGCGCGTAGGGTGCGTTATTAACGCACCTTACTGAACTACCGCAAAATTCAGAATAGATATGTGAGGGAAACGTAGTAGTGGTAAGCATTTCCCTCTCTCCTGGATGGGTGGCAGAAGGGGTGTTAATATGCTATCAGTGCTAATATGGGCATAGCTGGTTTTTCGAGAAGAAGTATTTTTTTGTCCGGGAACTGGACCTTCAGGATATACTCAAACAATAATGATGAATTGTGATTTGGTCAGATTCTGGGGCAAGCGATATGAAATCCTATGCAACTTCTTCTGCAAGAGCGGAAATGAATGAACTGCGGCGCTTAAAGGGCTTGTTGCCGCCAGAGTTGCAAAGTTGGGTGATTGTAGAGGTGGCGACAGAGGTGAATCCTCCTTTGGTGCGATCGGAGGAGATTGGGAATGATGAGGTGGAGATTCAGATTGATTTGGCGAAGTGGGATCAGTTGGCGATTGATCAGCGTAATCTGCTGTTTTGGCATGAGGTGGGGCGGATTCAGAATGATACGATTCCTAAGGATGGTTGGGAAATGGCTGCCTTGGCGATTGGGTTAGGGGGGGCAGTGGGTGAGCTTTGGGTGCAAGATGGTATTCTGCTGCTGCTGGCTCTGGCTCTGTGTGGCGTTTCGGGTTATCGCCTCTATCAGAAGAATAATCCGGAAAAGGGTTTAAAGGAGTCGATTGAGGCGGATGAGAAGGCGATCGCCCTCGCTACCCGTTTTGGCTATACTCTTCCTAATGCCTACAAAAGTCTGGGCAGTGCTTTGAAAGTCTTGATTGAACAAACTCCCAAAAAACGACAGCGCGCTAGATATGAAGCTCGCTTACAAGCTCTCAAGCGCAGTGCCGCTAAAGCCAAAGCTAAAGTGAAAGGGAAAAGTGCTGAAGGTGTTTTTGGAGAAACAGAAGCTGACTATCGCTCCGAAAATATTTTCAATTAACTGAGGCAGGGTGAAGACAAGCCTCCCCCCTTTCCTATTTTAATCTCGATAATCCCTGCAAATCAAACTTCTGCAACCAAGTTTGGCGATCGGTGGCAGTAAACCCAGAATCGCGAGATTGAATTTTTACCTGAAACCGTTGCCCCACCAACACGGCTGTCGCCGTACTCCCCTGATTAACCGCCGGAAATCCCCCAATCTTCTGGCTACTCCCCTGAAACTTTGCCCTCGCCTCTGGCACATTTACCGTATCCGAAATGGACAACATTGCCATATCCTTACCCTCCTGCTTTAGCTTATATTCCGCAAATCCCTTTTTCTCCTGAGCCGCTATCACCTCATAGCCATCCCCAGACTTCGGGAAAAACCGATTAAAACTAGAACCCGGAAGAGCCTCTCTGACAACGGCTGGAGCATTTCCTTGCGTACTTTCCTTCTGAACTTGATCAAACCGAGAGGGTGGCTCACTCTCACAAGCCGATATCAACAATACCGTTGCCATCAACAAGGCAACCAGGGCTTTTCGCATCCGAGCAAACGTCATAAAATCTCCTCCAATGGTGGCTGATCTAAGAACTATTCTCCCACTACCAAGGAGAACCGACTAGAGTAAACGCAGCCCAATAAAAGGGAGAAGCCAGATTATCGATCACTAAATTCTCTAAGCTAGGTGGTAAATCAACCGCTCCCCGACTCCCTTGCAACTGACGATTTTTCAAGTGAACATTTCCTCGTAAAAGAGCAAGTTGCGCCTGACGCAGGGCTTCCGCTTTAATCGACACTCTGGGTAAATACTCATAAAATTCACTCATCAGCGCTAACGTCCCCGCATCACTGACATACCACAGACTCGCTAAGGCTGATTGTACCCCACTTTTAAAGGCTAAACCCGCAAAGCCCAATTCCGCTTGAGGATCGCCAACGGCGGTACGACAAGCACTGAGCACTAGCAAATCTAAAGGAGGATCATTTAAGGGAAGTTCGTCAATTTGATCGAGCGTTAGTCGGGTATCCCAAAGTTGAATATAAGATTCTGTTGGTTCTCCTGGCTGAAATTCCGCATGAGTGGCTAAATGGACAATGTTAAAGTCATTTTGCCGGAGTTGGTTTTTGAGATTTTCTAGGGTAAAGCCTTCGTTGAGAAAGGCTTGACTTTCCCAAGGGGTTTTGAGGTGGGGGCGAGGTTCACTCAGCAGTTCTAATTCTAGAGGAACGGCGGGTAAGGGGTTTAAGTTTTCAAATTCAGAGGCTCCCATTGCCAGAACTTGGAGTTTTTTGGGGTTACCTGGTACTGTGGTCATCAGGTTAAAAGCAGGAATGATCGCTGTGCTATATTGTTCCACAAGAAACTGCTGGCCATCAAATAGGGCACCAAAGGGTAAGGAGCGTAATCCTTTTCCTACACATAAGAGTAAGGTGTCGATGTCTTCAGCCTCTAGCTGTTTTTTGAGGGGAGTGATGATCCAGTCGTAAAGCTGTTTGCCAGAAGGCTGATATCGAGTGGTGCGGAGGTATCGAGGATGGGTAATGGTACGACGAAATTCGTTTACTGTTTCTGTCAGATGGGCTGCCGAGGCTTCTGGAATGAGATGATGGTTAATGTTGCCTTTAGGGGTGACTAAAACTGAGTCTAGAGCTTCTGGGGCAGTATGGAGGTAAATGAGGGCGGTGTTGTTGCCGGTTTCTTGGCTCATCTGATCAAGAAGGGTAACAATTTCTCCTGTGCCTAGGGTTGACAGGCGATCGCCTACTGGCCCAAAGTAATTGTGGTATTCATCTTTCCACATATCTTCCAAGTGCTCAACCATCTCTCTTAACTTTTGTGGCTCCCCAGAGTGCAGAGTATGCTTCGATGACAGACTCCAGCTACCACGTTGAGTTAATACAATCAGACTTAATACGGCTAAAGCCACCACCAGGTAAAAGAGTAGGCTTCGAGAGCGGGGGGTTGGGAACCAGGAAACAGGGCGATCGCCAGACATAGGATTAAAATCAGAAGAGCATCTCCTCTGTCATAACAAATCTAGAAGTTTTTCTGCAAAACTAAAAAACCTGCCTCAGCAGGTTTTAATTTACAGACAGAACCCCTCAAGATCCATCCACTAACCAATCACTGACCGTAATTTTTCCAGCTTTTGACGAGAAACCGCCGCTAAAGCCTCCTGTCCCTGCTGTGAGTCTACCAGTTTTACCAATTTCTGCACTAGACCCTCAATCTCGGAAGGAATCGGAGGATTGAGAATTTCACCCACTTCAGGATGATGACAGACTCCCCCATCACACACCCACCCTAAATCATGCCAATATTGGGTCGGTACCGTCATTCCTCGCTGTCCAATGTGCTCACTATTTAACCATTGACTTTCCAAGTAAGATTTAGGAGATTCGTAAACTTTAGGTGTTTGCGGGTGGGGAACCGTAAAGCAGCCAAACACTTTGCGGTATTCTTCTGAGTCCAGAATCGACGTAATTAAGTCATTCACTCCCTTCGTCGTCAAAATTTGCGAGTAATACTGGATTTCCTGTTTGTCCTTTGGCGCACGCCCCAGAAAATGCTTCAAGCAAATTTCCAAGAACTTCACATTGGAATAGCGGTGGTAAAAAGAATCAAGATAAACCGAGGAGTGACCTAATTCTTTCAAAAATCGTCGCACTCCGATTTTATCCTCCAGAAACTTTTGTTCCTCTTTTGCCAAAATCTTCCGTTCATACTGATAGGGTTGGCGTTCCAACACTTGATAGTAAATCACCCTTAGCGCTTCTTTCCTTTCTTCTACAGAAGACTGGCGACTGACTGTAACTGGTTTAGGGGGGCACAGCATAGTTTTATCCTTCTCCAACAAAGAGTATACTCACTTAAACGTGAGAATTTAGCATCACCGTAATAATTTTGATGTAGGGATGAACCAAGCTACTGCAATTTGTGGGTAACACGGCATCCACTTCTTTCTGTAAATAGTCGTAGACTCTCGTACAATGACTACTCCGTTTATAGGCCACCAAAATAGTATCGAGCCAAAACATCATTTGTTCTTTGAAGAAAAGCTCGTCATTCCGCAAAATTGACAACGCAATGTAACGAATCACAGAACCCATATCGTATTTACATCGAGCACCGTGCTGACGAATCAGTTCCGGATAAGATTGAGCAAATTTACGGAGAGTGTTTACCGTCAGTTTTTCACTCTCTTCACTCAGACGCTTATAGGTTTCTAGCCGCAGTTGATAGCTTTGAATATACTGCTCTAGGGGATACAGTTCTTGGGAATTAAGGTACCGGCCATCAGCGTCTATCAGTTTAGTATCTAGATCGTGATTTAAAGTGTACATTGCTATACCCTCCTTGGCAGTTCTAAGCGGATGATTACTCCTTTCTTCTTACTAGATTGCCTCAATCTCCTCTTTTTCTCAAGGTCTTGAATTGATTCTTAATAAATTCTTTTACATTATTTGATAAATAAACCACTGATGATTCCCTTTTCCTAGAGTGAGATTTAGTGATTCTGACTTGATTTGAGACGATTTTAGCCGCCCAACCAATAATTTCTGTGTTCTCCAATGCCAAATCCAGTCTTTCCCCTGCCTCCTTCTCTCTACTGTTGTCGGTTTGTTTACAATTTGTTACATTAACGGGTGTAGCCGTTTATCGAACCGCAAATCCTATGTTTACTGGTGTCACTGGTTTTTTTGGCAGTCCTGGCAATACAGATATGGGAGAGCGACTCCTTAACACCGTGGCGAGCCAGTCTATCTGTCATCTATTCACCCAGAGCGAGTTGGTGGAAGTGGCCATTCGCTGCTATCCATCGAGTAAAATTTTGCAAGGGGCGATCGATGGTTTACAAATGCACGGTCGCAAGCTTGTCATTCGTCATGATTTTCCAGTGGAAGAGATGTCCTTTCAAACGGATGCTGTAGCCATTGATTTAAGCACTCTCCTGGGAGGAAAGCTTCGGCTAAAGCAACCCACTCAAGCCGTTGCCCAAATTATTCTTTCTGAGGAGGGAATTAATCAGGCCTTTCAAGCAAAATTAGTCACTAAACGCCTAGAAAACTTGACTTCACCAATGCTGACAGCTGTCTCTGAGGGAGAGCCAGTTTCTTTCAGAGAGGTTTCCGTACAATTACAACCCCATAACGAAATCCGACTGTTCGCGAAAGCAGATATCGGCAGTGATGATAGGATTGGGATTACTATGGGAGCAACGGTAACCGTGGAACGTCGGCGACGCATTCAGTTTACCCAAGTTCAGTTTGAGGATAACACAGTTCCTCCAGAATTAGGCCGCTCTTCTGCCCTAGCTACAGCCCTCATCAACCTTCTCAATGATATGGTAGACTTAGACCGATTTGACCTAGACGGCATCACCTTACGGATTAACCGTTTAGAAACTCAAGGAAAAAACCTGATCTTTAGCGGTTATGCTCAGATCAATCACTTCCCCGGCACCTAGCCTTTGACATCCTTGCCAACCGTGACTGACAGCCTATCTTCCATTGGTGGAATTGTTATCATCCCGCTGCTAGGATTCTCAATCCTAGCAACAGCACTCATTCTAGAGCGTCTTTTATTTTGGTCGCAGATCACTCACCGTCATAAGCAACTAGCCAGAGAAGTGATCCTCATTTACCCCCAAGATCCAAAAACAGCCCTACTCAAACTTAACCAAAATCGAGACTTACCCCTAGCCCGTATTTTCCTAGCTCCCCTCCAAATGGATCAACCCACTCCAGAAGAATTTCGATTAGCTCTTGAAAGCGCCGGACAAGCAGAAATCACAGTCCTTAAACGCTTTAACACATTCTTTGAAACAGTCATCTCCATCGCCCCTCTCCTCGGACTATTAGGTACTATCCTAGGCCTAATTCACGCCTTCTCTTCTCTACGCCTTGGCGATATTGGCACCCAAGAAAGCCTAGGAGTCAGCGCAGGAATTAGCGAAGCCTTAATTTCCACAGCAGTTGGATTAGTAGTAGCCATCATTACTCTCCTCTTCACCAATCTATTCCGAGGATTATACCGCCGTCAAATGGCCCTCATTCAAGAATATGGGGGTCAACTCGAACTGATCTATCGCAGAGGACTAAACAACCCCCCAAAAAAGCAAAAACCCCTAGAGTAAAAGGGGTAAGAAAAAAGAGACCTGGC
>CAZTRW010000181.1:0-7623 GCA_964616725.1 uncultured bacterium | reverse complement strand
CCCCCCCCCCCCCCCACCCCGCCCCCCCCCCCCCCCCCCCGCGCCCCCCCCCCCCCCCCCCCCCCCCCAATTTATTTGAAGGAGGAGTTTGAGCGGTTTCGGACGGCGGGGATGCAGTTGGTGAAGTGGCGGCCTCGTTGGTTAGCTCAGATGCCTGGATTGGATTGGCTGTTGTCTCGCTCTCAGGTGGCGCAGCCGTTGTCGAGGGCGTGGGGAAGGCAACGGCTGCTTGATTTTGTCCGAGCGGATTATGAGGCGGCGTTGGGTTCTTTGTTGGATTCGACGACGGAGGCGCAGGTGCATCAGTTGCCTCAGTTGGTGGCTCGGTTACGGCAGCGGGTTTATTTTATTGCGGGGGCTGAGGATGAGGTGATGGAGCCTCGGTATGTGAGGCATTTGGCGAGTTTTCATTATTTGTTTCGGTCGGGTTGTAATAATGTGGTGGAAATTCCGGGTTGTGGTCATTTGTCGATGTTGGAGTGTACGGAGATGGTGGCTAGTCAGATTGAGGTGATGGTGCGGGGGGAAGGGTATGACGATCGCCTCGCGACTTTGGCCAGTTAGTTTTGATAGAGCCGATTAATTTGGGATAGATCCATTCGTGATTGGACACCAAGACTTAAGGGGGAGCGATCGCCTTGGTTAAAATGAGCTGCTGCTGCACAGGCAATCATGGCTGCATTGTCGGTGCAGTATTTTAGAGGAGGAAATAGCACTTGAAGATCATAAGCCGCAGCGGCTTGATGGAGATGTTGTCTCAGACCCCGATTGGCAGCCACTCCTCCTCCTACGGCGATGGTGGATAGGTGGAAATCGAGGGCAGCGGCGATCGCCCGTTTCGTTAACGCTTTCGCCACAGCTTCTTGGAAACTAGCTGCTAAGTCTGCTACCGAGAAAGGAGACTCAGAGGCTTTTAACTGGTTCACCAAGCGCATCACCGCTGTTTTTAAGCCACTGAAACTACAATCATAGGGATGATAGCCTCCTGTGGGTAGAGAAATTCTGCCTTCAGGGAGCACAAAGGCTTGGGGGTTACCCGTTTGGGCCAGTTGATCGATAACGGGGCCACCCGGATAGCTTAATCCCAGCAAGCGAGCGACTTTATCAAAGGCTTCTCCAGCGGCATCATCGCGGGTTTGGCCAATGGTGGTGTATTCGCCACAGCGGTGAACGTGGATTAAGCTGGTATGCCCTCCAGAGACCAAAAGACAGAGAAAAGGGGCAGTTAATTCGGGATGACTCAGATAGGAGGCGTAGAGATGGCCTTCCAGATGGTGAACCCCTAAAAAGGGTTTGTTATGAACCAGGGCTAGGGTTTTGGCGGCACTGATGCCGACGAGTAAGGCTCCTACGAGTCCGGGGGCACAGGTAGCGGCGATCGCCTCAATCTCCGACCATCCCAGTTTCGCCTCCTCCAGCGCTGCCCCAACCAACCCATTCACCATTTCCAGATGGCATCGAGAAGCCACCTCTGGCACCACACCTCCATACTGACGATGGGCCGACCATTGGGAAGCGACAATATTACTGAAAACGTTACAATTATTTACAATTGCCACCGAAGTTTCGTCACAACTTGTTTCAATTGCTAGAACCGTTGTCATTGCCTGGTAAGTTGTTGTAAGAGAAAAGCAGTTTCGAGACCCCAGACTACCTTTGTCCGGCTAGAAACTCTTTTTTAAGAGACTTTTTTAAGCTTAATCTTTACTGAGTCTCTCAACTCCAGTATGATTGGCTTTCATAGAGCCTTTGGTTTCTTTGTAACATAAAATTTGCACTTCGTAACAAAAGGAAACATTTCCATGCGACGATTGCTTGTTCTGGTTTTAATGGTTTGTTTATGGATCGGCTTCGTTCCCCCAGCCTCTGCGGATTTAGCTAACTTGGTTCCCTGTAGCGAATCCCCCGCTTTTCTGCAACGTGCTAAAGCAGCGAGAGCCACAACCGACGATCCTCAATCTGGTGTCAAACGGTTTGAACGCTATTCAGAAGCCCTCTGTGGTGATGATGGCCTACCCCACCTGGTGGTAGATGGCCGCTTCAGCCATGCTGGAGATTTTACAATTCCCAGCTTGCTTTTCCTCTATATTGCTGGTTGGATTGGTTGGGTAGGCCGCAGCTACCTAATTGCCATCCGATCTGGAAAAGATCCTGAACAAAAAGAAGTCGTCATTGACGTACCTCTAGCCATCAGATTTATGCTCACCGGTTTTGCCTGGCCTTTAGTTGCCGCTAAAGAAATGGTAAGCGGAGAAATGTTTGCTAAGGATAACGAAATTACGGTTTCTCCCCGTTAGTTTCCCCTTAAAACCTCTGTTTTGTTTTGGAGTCTTAACATGGAAGGTTTACTCAAATATCTGTCTACTGCTCCTGTCCTGATTATGTTATTGCTAACATTCACGGCTGGGATTTTAATCGAGTTTAATCGCTTCTACCCCGATTTACTGTTCCATCCCCTGTAAGTCTGGAAGCATTCCTCTCTCATCTTTTGCTGTGTTGGGAAGGAAAAACAAAATTCTTGAAAACGCCTTGGGATTATTTCCGAGGCGTTTTTCTATGATGAAATCTTGGAATCATAGATAAAGCCTTAAACCCTCAATAAGACTCACTTTTGCCTTTTGCCTTTTGCCTAGCGCAAAGCGCAAAGCGCTATAAGTATCTTAAAATCTATTTTCCGAACTACCCCAGAAAGCTTAATAGAAATCTTTTTCATTAACGAGGGATCTGCGATACAGTATAAAGATAGGGGAGGCGACTGGTTAATCAGCAGCCGATGATGATTCGCACCTCAGAGTTGATTGTCAATGGCAATGAAGACACGATTAGATTGTGCCGTTGACAAATGGTGCATTGATCCAGTGGAAACAGAAATCTGGATCTAATTTGTGATGAGTAATAAAACTTACTTTTGGAGTTTTTGATGAAAAAAATAAGTATCTGTGGATTATCGTTAATGACGGGATTATTGCTGTCAACGGGTTCGGCATTAGAAGTCTATCGATGGGAGCAAATTGAGCGAAAAGCAAACTTTGAAAAACAAGTGGATACCTTACAGTCAGTGCTGCAAACCTATCTGGCTCAATCTGAACAAGCAGCGCAATCGCTGGCAGACTTGTATAGTATCACTCCCCAGCTAAATGAGCCAGATTTTAATCGCATTGCCGATCGCTTACTTCAGGAGTATGAAATCTTAGCGAATATTGGATTAGCGCAGCGCTTTTCAGGATTAGAGCTAACTCGGCAATCACGAGGAGTTTGGCACATCGGCGAAAAGGGTGATGTGGAGTCAACATCGATTAATGCTACGGATGAGTATTTTGTGTCAGTGTTGAGTATTGGTAAGAGTGATGAAGAAAAGATGCTCAATTTTAATCATAGTAATGATTGGCAGCGTCAAGCAGCGATCGCCAGAGCTAGAGATGTTGGTATTTTAGCAGTAACTGCTCAAGTCCATCTTGCAGGCAATCAAGCCAAAGGATTTGTTATTTACATTCCCATCTATCAATCTCTGGCTTTAGAATCTCAAGAATCTAGGCAAGAACAATTTACAGGAGCCGCCTATTTATCCATAGATAGCCAAACCCTTTTGACTCGTTCCACCCAATCCCTGAAATCAGGTAAAATAGAAGTCTATTTGTACGGAATGCCCGTTGATCAGCTAGATTCTGCTCTTTTCAAGAGTTTGGATTCCCTGTCGGAAAATCTATTAGTAACTTATGGTTCTGATGAGTTTCCACCCGCCTTTATCCAGAATCTTTCTAAACAGTCAGTTTGTCCCTTCGATGCTAAAAATCTTTTCTGCCTACGCAGTTTAAACTGGGTTAACCGAGAATGGTCAATTTTAGTTTTACCGAGGGATGAAATTCTGGAACAATCCTGGCGATCGATCAGTGTTTTAATCCTGGGATATGGTATCACTCTACTTCTGAGCCTCTATTTTTGCCAAAATCAGAAACAGAAGCAGCAACAAGAATATTTGATCAAAGCTCTGATGGTGACTTCTATCTCCTTAAAGGAAGAAAAAAATCAAGCAGAATTTACCTTAAAAAAACTGATGGAAACCCAAGCCCAATTAGTGCATACTGAAAAGATGTCAAGCTTGGGACAATTGGTGGCTGGAATTGCCCATGAAATTAATAATCCTATCGGTTTTGTGTACAGTAATATTAGACACTTAACCCAGTATGTGGATGACTTACTTTGCCTTTTAGATTTGTATGAATCTGAAACTGAACAGACATCTCCTAACATTCAATCCCATATAGAGGCGATGGAATTGGAATTTGTCCGAGAGGATTTACCCAAAATTGTTGAATCCATGAAAATGGGTGCTCAACGGATTCAAGAATTAGTAGGTTCTATGCGTAATTTCTCGCGATTGGATGAAGCAAAATTAAAGCAAGTTCAGATAAATGAAGGTTTAGAAAGCACTCTGTTAATTTTAAGTCACCGTCTGAAAGCTAAGGGGGGAATGCCACCAATAAAAGTAATTCGTAATTATGGGATGTTGCCTTTGGTTGAATGTGCTCCTGGACAGATCAATCAAGTGTTTATGAATTTGCTCAGTAATAGTATTGATGCCCTAGAAGAGGCGGTAGTCAATAATGCTATTTCTCAAGAACCCAGGATAGAAATTACCACCCAAGGCGCTGAGAGTGGCTGGATTCAAATTGAGATTAGTGACAATGGCCCGGGCATACCAAATGAGGTGCGATCGCGCATTTTTGATCCATTTTTTACTACTAAGCCAACGGGGAAAGGTACAGGCTTAGGACTGTACATTAGCTATCAAATTATTCATGATTTTCATGGTGGACGGTTGCAGTGTCATTCGATTCCTGGTGAAGGAACACAATTTATAATTACTTTACCCATTCATGCCCAGAAGAGTGCCCTTGTCCCTTCTTTGGTAGGATAAAGACGAATGTAACTATGCGGTTGACTGATCGTGCCTCTCTCTGGAATAGATTGCTTCAGAGCAACCTCTTTACGCTTAAAATCAAAGCTGGTCTATTTTATCAAAATCAGCAGTGAAGATTATTGTTATCGGCAATGGTGGACGGGAACACGCGATCGCCAAAACCTTGCTCCAGTCTCCTCAAGTGACTCAAATTATCTGTATTCCCGGCAATGGCGGCACGGCACGACTTGATCGCTGTGAAAATTGGGCGATGGCACTCAATGGGGTAGAGAACTTTGAGGCGATCGCCCAATCTGCCCAAAACCATACCATTGACCTGATTATCGTCGGCCCAGAGGCTCCTCTTGCCCTCGGTATCACCGATGTCCTTCACCGCTATGATCTCACGGTCTTTGGCCCAACTCAAGCCGCAGCACAAATCGAGTCTAGTAAAGCTTGGGCAAAAGCGCTGATGCAAGAAGCTGGTGTTCCCACCGCTGCCGCTCAAGTGTTTACCAACGCTAGAGATGCTTTTGCTTATCTGGAAACTCAAAGTTTACCGATTGTGATTAAAGCAGATGGTCTCGCTTCTGGGAAAGGAGTAACCGTTGCTACCCGTTTAGCAGAAGCCCAAGAGGCGATCGCCGCTGCCTTGGGTGGTAAATTTGGGACAGCCGGAGATAAAGTCATCATAGAAGACTATCTCACCGGTCAAGAAGTCTCCATTCTCGCCCTCACAGACGGGGAAACCCTGCGCCCCCTCCTGAGCGCTCAAGATCACAAACGGATCGGCGAAGGGGATACTGGAGCCAATACCGGCGGCATGGGAGCCTATGCCCCAGCACCCCTGGTAACGGTAGAATTAGGCGATCGCATCAACCGCGAAATCTTCCTCCCCACCCTCAGCGCCTTAAAAAAACGCGGCATTCCCTACCGAGGCGTACTCTATGCTGGACTGATGATTACCCCAGAAGGTGATCCCAAAGTCATTGAATTTAACTGTCGCTTTGGCGATCCCGAAACCCAAGCCATTCTGCCCCTCCTCGCTACCCCCCTAGAAACCTTACTCCTAGCTACCGCCAGAGGAGAATTAAGTCAACAACCAGAAATTATCTGGAAACCAGGAGTTTGCGCCTGTGTCGTTGCCGCTTCCCAAGGTTATCCCGGCGCTTTTACCACGGGTTTCCCCATCACTGGCATTGCACAAGCAGAACATCTAGGGGCGATCATTTTTGAAGCCGGAACTACCTTAAAAAATCATATCCCAGTCACCAGTGGTGGTCGAGTGCTCGGCTCTGCTGCCATCGGAGAAACCTTTGATGATGCCTTCGCCCAAGCCTACCGTGCTTTAGGGGAGATTCATTTTGAAGGTATCACCTACCGCCGAGATATTGGCGATCGTGTCCGCCAAAAAAATAGCCCATAATAGAAACAAACTTGGCTTAAATTCCACAGGTCTTCAGTGCAGTAAATTGGTGCTTATGGTGGCTTTACTCAACAACCTTAAAGAAATCATCGCCCATTGGTGGTCAGAATTTACCCTACAAACTCGACTCATGGCAGCCGCCACCTTAGCCGTCTCCCTGATCATGAGCGGGCTTACCTTCTGGGCTGTCAATACCATTCAACAAGATGCCCGCCTCCATGACACCCGATTTGGCCAAGATCTCGGACTCCTCCTCGCTTCTAACGTCACTCCCCTCGTAGCTGAGAACAATCTCACCGAAGTCGCTCGTTTTTCCCAGCGCTTTTATAACAGCACCTCCAATATTCGCTATATGCTCTACGCCGATCGCGACGGAAAAATCTTCTTCGGACTTCCCTTTTGGGAATCAGAAGTGCGAAACTCCTTGAGCATCGAGCGCCGTATTCAACTGCCGGAAAACTATCTCATGAGCGCTCAAATTCCCCTCGTTCGGCAACATCAAACCCCCGATGGTGAAGTCACAGATGTTTTTGTGCCTCTGCTCAGTGATAACAAGTATCTAGGAGTTTTAGCCATTGGCATTAATCCCAATCCCACCGTAGTCACCTCTTCTAATCTCACCCGTGATGTCACCCTCGCCGTCTTTGTCTCCATTTGGTCTATGGTGATTTTAGGCGGAGTATTTAATGCCTTAGCCATTACTCAGCCCATTAAGGAATTACTCGCTGGGGTGAAAAGTATTGCTGCCGGTAACTTTAAGCAGCGCATTGATTTACCCCTAGGAGGAGAACTGGGAGAATTGATTTGTAGCTTTAATGAAATGGCAGAACGCTTAGAGCGTTACGAAGAGCAAAATATTGAAGAATTAACCGCTGAAAAAGCAAAATTAGAAACCTTGGTCTCTACCATCGCGGATGGAGCCATATTGTTAGACAATGACTTAAATATTATCTTGGTTAATCCTACAGCTCGACGGATCTTTGACTGGGAAGGAGAAGCAGTAGTGGGTAAAAATATCTTAGGTTTTCTGCCTTCTCCCGTACAGGTGAAGCTGACTCGCCCTCTCCATGAAATTGTCAAAGGCCATTTTTCACCGAATGATGGCAGTTCCGTGAGTGAATTTCGTATGACGTTGGCAGAGCCGGTGAAACGAACAGTGAGGATTTTGCTCACTACGGTATTATCTCATCGGGCGATCGAGGAAGAAACCCTCTGTCCAAATTGCTTATATGACCATCATGACAGTTGTGTTTATCCTCAACGTCCTGATGTGCAAGAGTGTGTTCTCTATGAAACA
>CAZTRW010000180.1:0-7656 GCA_964616725.1 uncultured bacterium | reverse complement strand
CATATCCTTCATCGAGGAGTTGAGAACTAATCAAAACCAAATCGGCTGCCACATTGGGGGGACGGTATTTGGCGGTACAACCGATGGGGCGAAAGGGATTCACTAAAATCCGATATCCGCTGCCACTGAAGAGGAAACAGGTATGGCCGAGCCATTGGATGCTCAAAGGGGGAAGAGTTTGGGCGGGGGCAGCCGGAGAAAGGGTTATGGTGGCGATCGCCATTGCTCCCGCATAGCCGATAAAATTACGTCTTTTCATGATTGTACTTCTCAAACCTCACTACCACTGTTCGTGGATCGATCTTCCCACAACCGACTCCCACACTCAAGCAGAAGTGCCACCCTTGGAATCAATATGATCTTTAAGAAAATTTCTGAGCAAGTCCTTTCCGTGGGTAGTGAGAATACTTTCGGGATGAAATTGGACTCCTTGGATATGGGGATATTGGCGATGGCGTACCCCCATGATCGTCCCATCTTCCACCCAAGCAGTAATTTCTAGCACTTCTGGGCAAGTTTCCCGCTCAATGGCCAAACTATGATAGCGTGTGGCCTGTAGGGGATTTTCCATACCAGCAAATATTCCTATGCCATGATGATAAATGGGGGAAGTTTTACCGTGCATCAAGGAGGGAGCCGAGACAATTTTACCGCCAAACACTTGACCGATGCCTTGGTGACCGAGACAAACCCCCAGGATCGGCACTTTTGGCCCTAAATGGGCGATCGCCTCTAAAGATACCCCAGACTCTTCCGGTCGTCCTGGCCCTGGCGAAATAACAATACCATCCGGCTTGAGGTCTCGCAATTCCTGAAGAGAAATACGATCATTGCGGTACACACGAATCTCTTGGGGGGAATCTTGCGTCGTTTCTTGAACCAGTTCCCCCAAATATTGAACCAAATTGTAGGTAAAACTATCGTAGTTATCGATAACAACAATCATAGAGGGTGACCCATCAGAAAGAAAGGGCTACCAGTCGCGGCAACAAGAGCACCACAGCAACAACAATCGAGGCGATCGCCGAAATTAACACCGCACCCGCAGCACAATCTTTAGCAATTTTAGCCAATTCATGATAATTTTGTTGCACCGTCAAATCTACCACCGCTTCCAAAGCCGTATTCAGCAACTCTAGCACCAAAACCAAACTAATCATCACCGCCAAAATCGCCGTCTCCACCGGAGTGACTCGCAAAATAGACCCCACCATCATCACCAAAGTTCCCAGAGCCACATGAATCCGAAAGTTACGCTGGGTGCTAAAGGCATAAGTTACCCCTGCCCAAGCATACTTAAAACTCGTCATCAGATTCTCAGCCACGTGCCAAGAAAGATCCCGATGACTTGCCCTAGAAGTATGGGCAGATTGTGGCGTGGAAATAGAAAGTTTGCTTGACATAGTTCTACCATCAGTAAGGGGAAAGCAGAGAGAAGCTCTAGCCTAAGTGCAGTCGTGTGGAGCTACTACCAGGACAGGATCGGCTCTTTTGGTTCAGTCTCTGATGTCGGGGAACTCCCCTTTGATCTCGGACGCAATCCGAAACGAGCTGAACCGCAAAAGCGATCACCATGAGGGTAACTCATCTCTGGGAAGATGACATCATTTCCCCAGAAAAGTCCCCATTGTCTGGATTCGCCTCTCCTAGAGTTAGCCCCACCTGGTGCAGCAAAAATTCCTGTTGTGCTAACATCGCCTCTAGGCTCGATTCGCAAGGATGATCCCAACCGAGCAGATGGAGTAAGCCATGAGCCATCAACCAAGCTAGTTCTACGGTTTCTGAATGTCCCTGTTGTTGCGCCTGTTGGTGAGCCGTTTCTACGGAAATGATCACATCACCCAAATATAAGGGATCTTCGCATTCAGGCAGTAGGGGGGTTTCTGCCTCTAGAGCCGCAAAGGCTAAAACATCTGTGGGAGTATCTTTGTGACGATATTGGGCATTGAACTGCTGAATTTCCTGATTGTCTGTTAACCGGAGGCTCAGTTCATAACCTGGAGCTGGTGGCAAGTGAAGATGTTTTAGCCAGGTTCTGAGCCACTGATGCCAGATCTCTGGGGCGATCGGAGAGTGAGGCACATTCTTACTAACCTGAATATTAATTTCTACTTCCATGAGCGGATCTCCTCTTAGCGAGTCAGGTAGGATAGACCTACCAGCACACCGAGAAGGGCGATCATGGTGAGGGCAAAATGGGTTAAGGATTTTCTCCCTTTACGCACCATGTTTCTCATGGCGAGTTTAACGTAGCTCCCTTGTGGCTCTTCTGGGCTAGGGGAGGTTTCCGGTGGCTCGGAAGGAATAGGAGGATCAGTCATAGGTTCTCAGAGGTTTTTTACCCTGAATGGAATAATGGGTAATAGTTGGCTATCACCCATTATCCATCAGTGATGACTGATTCTCTAGACTAATTTGAGATTGGGGTATGCAGCTAAAATGTCGTCGGTGGTGAGGGTGTCTCCAGGGGCTTGAGGAGTCCAGAGCACTTCGATCGCTAATAGATTATCTCCTCCTAAGGCACCGATTTGACTGAGAGCACTCCGCAAATCCTGGGAACTATTAATCTTGGGTAACTCTAGTTTACCCAAGGTAGCAGCAATTAAAGTGACGACGATGTATTCTCCTGAGCCATTGGCTGGAGTCAGAAGGCTAGAGGTTGGGGTTTGCTGAAGCTGATTGTTGTAGTTGGAGAGGGTTTCTGCGGTAAATTTGGTGCGCTCCGTCAGGGAAAATTGATTAAATTTGGCTTCGGCGCTGTCTAATCTTCCTGGTACTGCTTCTGCGCTACCATAGACCCAGTATTCTGGATGGCGCATTAGGGCTAGGGTGGCTTCTTGCAAAATTTGAGCGCGTCCTGATGCGGTGCTAGGATCGGCACTACGAGCGATGCGATCTAAGTCGGTTTGCAGGCTGCGGGCATCGGCGAGTAAGCCGACTTGGACTTGGGCGACGGCGGCGGTAGGATTGGTAACGGAGGGGGTGATAGTTTCTGGCTCGCTGTCGTTGAGACGACGGAAGGTTTGAATGACGAAATTGGCGATCGCCACGAAAATTAAGATGGTAAATAGGCCGCCAAATCCTCCCCCAAAGCCAAAGAAGGGCAAGAGAAAGGGAAAGCCGAATCCCCATCCTCCTCCATAGCCATAACCGCCTCCTGTATAGGTGCGGGTAGGGGCGTTGTAGGTACGGGTGGGGGCAGGCGCACTGCGGAAAGAGCCGCCACCGATTCGTCCTCCTGTGCGCGCCGCTAAGGCTTCTCCGGCATGACTAAAGGTGAGGACAAGGATCAATAGGATCGGTAAGAGAGATTTCCACCCGCCTGGAAAGGTTATCCTAGATTTCTTTTTGATCATGTTTTTCATTTGTGGTAACCGTGAATAGGGCGATCGCGTTATATGGTCTCGTAGGGAAAGGGACTCCACACGAGTATTGCAGTAGTCTCTGGGAGGAAAGTGAGTTTCTCCTCTGCTTTTAAATTATCTTTACCTCGTACCGTTTGCCAGGGTCGGTTATCCGTCACTATTATTTCCCCAGGGTATCGGGATATTAGGTATGATTTTAAACTCCAGCATGGCCCAGGGCGATCGCTACTACCAGCATCCCCAACACCAGGAACGGCTGACCACTGGCTTGATATTTAACATCATTTTCCAAGGGATTACGCAAAAAATACATATCCTGAAACATGATTTGAGGAATAATCAACAGCATCAGAACCGTGGCATAAAAGTTCTCATGAATGCTGATCAAATAGCCGGCAATCCCGGCTTGGAATACATCAATCATTAGGACACAAATCCAAGCAGCGGTACCAATTCCAAACATGACGGGTAGGGATTTTAATCCCAGGGTTTTATCCCCTTCTACGCTTTTAAAGTCATTGATGATCGCAATGCCTAAGCCCGCAAAACTATAAAATAAAGTTAACCCGGCGATCGTCCAATTGAGTTCTCCAAATAAAGCATGACCTGCCCACCAGGGAAAAGCGATATAACTTGCCCCTAGAGCATAGTTCCCTAACCAGCCATTTTGTTTGAGCTTGAGGGGAGGAGCAGAATAGATGTAAGAAATATAACTCCCAAACACGGCGATCGCTGTAATCACTTTCACCTCATGGCCTGCCCAACTATCCAACCCATAGGCTACAGCAATCCCTAACAACAATAACACCCAAACCTGAGACTCTACCTCTTCCGGAGAAATTGCCCCAGAAGGAATAGGGCGATAGGGTTCATTAATGGCATCAATTTCAGCATCACAAAGATCGTTGAGAGATTGGGTGTAACCCACCATCAATGGCCCAGATAACAGCATACACGCTGCTACTATTAACACATTTTCCACTGACCAAGTAAAGCCTCCCGAAGATACCGCACCACATAACACTCCCCAAATCAGGGGAATCCAGGTAATGGGTTTCATCAACTGGAGGCGAATCTTCCAAATATTAGTTTCTTTGATCTCTGCTCCCTTCATCCCCAGCATTTGCCGAGTTTTCGCGCTGCTGCTGTCGCTTTCGCTACTGCGCCGTCGTCGGGATGGGGTGGGGTTAGATGCGGTTTCGTCGTTACTCATAGCTTAGTCCTGATTCTGTATTCGCCAAGATTGCTTTAAAATGAAATTTTCAGATAACGGTCTTGGAATTTAGCGCCTTTGACTGGTTTACCATTCAATGGGGCTGGCAGTAAAATATTCCGGCGCTGATCTCCTGCTTCAATGGTAATTTCTGGGCCATACTGGGTGAGTTTAACTTGTTTTTTATCGAATCCGGGTAAAAATAAAGTTACGGTTTTTTCTTCTAGATTAATGGTGATCGGTTTGGGAGCCAGGGGAGTTTGAGTGAAGTTTGGTAAGGCATCTTGGAGCACTTGCCAATTTTGCCTCGGTTGAAACGGTACAATACTTACTGTTAAGGGATCGAATCTGGCTTGAGTCTCTTCAATGTTGATCGCCTCGTGGTCGAAGGTATCATAGAGTTCTTGGAAGGTTTTGGCAGTCTCGGCTGCTTGGGTATCGGCAATCACTGACTTATTCAAAATCACTCCTGCTACCGTCAGTCCTACTTGCTGGGCACTGCCCCATAGATACTCAGCTTTGGCTAGGGCTATTTTATCCCCTGTGGTGACCAGATAGGCAGCGACTCGGGTGGGATCATTAATGGCGGCTTTGCCTGCATCGAGGACAGAGTTAGCTTCAGCGGTGGGGGCAGCGAAGTTATCTTTGGAGAGGTCTACATTGAGGATAGCGCTGCTGATGGGGCCGAGAAAGGGGGAAAGGCTCTGTCCCACATCGGAGTTGACGATTACATTGCGGAAGCGGCGGATATACCAGCTCATGATTTCTGGGGTACCGAGCATTCTCAGGGTTTCGCGATCGCCTGGGCCATCGTAAACAATTACATCATATTGGCCACTCTGATCATATTCTCGCAGGGCATAGAGGGCCAGTGCGCTATCCATCCCCGGTAATACACCTAATTCTTGGCCAAATACTTCTTTGAAAAAGGGTTTTTGTAGATACTGTGCTTCTAGTTGTTTCACTTCTTCCCAACTCCTCTCTAAAAGGGCGGTACTTTCGAGGTTAATGGTTTCTAGGGAAGTGTTTTTGTCATCGCCGAGGAGTAATCCGGTTACTGCCGGAGATTCATGAAGGGCTAGGAGCACTCGTTGGTTGGTGATCGCCATTTTTTTAGCGGCGGCGATCGCCAGAGTCGTTTTACCCGTACCACCTTTACCCAAGAATGTGAGAATCAGAGCCATGGTTGTTGTTAATTTTCCACCAAGAGGGTTTTTGTCCCAGTTTAGCGCTTTCTCCCCTGTCCAGTGACCAGGGGATAGCCCAGTGGTCACTGGGGGCTGAGAGAGTGCTTTAGGAGACAGAAACTAGCTCTTCTGCAAAGAACCAGGTTGAGAATTGACCGTCAAACTCAACTACAAAGCCAACTCCTGAGCCATCGACCATTTTGTAGCCAGTGATTGTCCCCACAGGGTTTTGTCTGATTTTAGCCACCAGATTGGGGGGGATGCGATCGATTAAACCCTTAACTTTTACCTTCTGACCAATATCCATTGATTGCGTCTGTGTATTTATGTTCTCCAACTCCACAGTGTATAGCAAGGGGGGGACGCTGGGTGTATCTTTTCCCTTGGGGAGAACTGCTTTTCTAAAAAGCATCCTTCTGAGCTAAAGGGGTTTGGAGACGATAAGAATGGAGCTAAGCGGACTCGAACCGCTGACCCCTGCAATGCCATTGCAGTGCTCTACCAACTGAGCTATAACCCCGAATGTGCATCCTTTATTATGCCTGAATTGAGGGGCGGTTGTCAAGGTCTGATCCAGATTTTTCTGGAAGGAGGAGGCGATCCGCGCAGCGCACCTATCGCCCTCCAGAAAGCGGTACAGTAATCAGAGTATTGTTCCCTTGAGAGTGATGGTGATGAGTTATTCCCCCTATTGCGCCCCCAATGACGAACCCATTGATGCTGATGCCTTACTGCTAAAATTGCGCCGCAAAGAAGGTACGTGGGTAGACTGGGGACAAGCTTGTGCTCAATTACAAAAAGCCGGATATCTACCGGATCGAATTTTTGAGGAAACAGGATTTGAACCGGTACAACAAAATCAGGTGATGGTGGCCTTTCAGGTGTATGGTAGTTTGTTGAAAGGGGAGTTAGGAGAGGCAGAGCGATCGCATTTTACTCAGAAAGGTTCTGATCTGCTCTATGAATTCCGAATTCTAACTCAGCCAGCACGGGTGGCAGCTGCCCAATTTAGTTTAACCCATCATCTGGATGCCGATCAGGCCCATGAATTGGCCAAAGCAATGAAAGACTTTTCCCGGCTCAATCCTATCCCGGAAGGATTTACGGATCATCCGGGGGATGCGATCGCTTATTCTTGTTGGAAGAGTGCTCGCCAACAGAAAGATATTCAAGAGCGATCGCGTTTAATTGCCAAAGGGTTACGATATGTCCACAGTGGGAGTGCCCGCGAGCATCTCCAACATCTCCTCACTGATTTTACCGTGGTTCCACAAAAAGTTGCCCCCAGACTCCCTCTGTATCGTTTGGAATCAGCCGATGAATGTCCTCGTACCATTCCTGTCGTGGGCACACTTCCTCTCACTCTAGAGGACTGGAAAGCGGTTCCTCCCATTACTGCTGCCGATCCCTTTGGCAGGGTTCGCAGTACGGGAGCAGCAGCATTTGTGGCAGTTCCAGGCTGGTCTGTCCTCCGTAGTGCTACGGATCTAGTGGCCATAGTAGCCCAGAGTAACCAACTGCCGCAAGGGGTTTCTAACCGAGTGGAAACGGTGTTGATATTATTGGATCGAGATCGGCGTGAGTGGAATGGCGATCGCTATTTCCTCGTCGCCCATCAGGGAGAATTAGAACTACAATGGTGGGAAAATCAGCCCGAAATTTCTTTATTAGCTGAACTGATATTAATCGTTCGTCCCCCTCACTTTTTTGATCGAGAATCTGCCCAAGAACTCTGGCAAATTGAAGAGTAAAGTAATGAACAATTAATAATTGTTCATTGTTCATTAATTCGCACAGGCAGCACAATTACTGCCTGATTCCTTGAAATCATCACGCTGCACAGTACGAATATAGTAAATCGCTTTACATTGTTGTTGCCAAGCCAAAATCA
>CAZTRW010000179.1:0-7771 GCA_964616725.1 uncultured bacterium | reverse complement strand
TGCGGTTAGCTACGCGATCGCGATTTTTCCTAACTTATTCAGCAAACCCTAATTAAAAATTCCATAGTTTTTCCGTGATCTTGACAAAAGATGGACAAAAAAATATCGGGTGGATACTCCCACCCGATGGGCGATCGCCCCATCTAAACGCCACTTTAGGAATCGGCTTTTTGTCCCCCCGTTACTTGGGAGGTTAAAGTAGAAAGCTCCTGGTATAGTTCTTGACGAGTAGAAGCCTTGAGCAAATAACGCCACACAAACCAAGCCGTATAGGAAATTCCCACTAACTCAAACAAAGGAGTCAACAGAAAGCCCAAAACCGGGAGATGATTAATTGCATCTAATACCGATAAAGTCAGATAGACCGCAATCAAAGCCGCAACGATCAAACCCACATTGATTAAAGGCTTTTGATAGGTAACAAAAAATTCACCTACATAGTCTGTCAGTCTGGAAAGGATGATCAGCACTTGGTTAACGGTGGTTTGTTGCCCAGAGGAAGAAGCAGCCATCACAGGGGAAGAAGGAGAAGTTTCCACTAACCCAGCTGTCGGTGTCGGTACAGGAGCAGACACTGGAGCAGGGGTAGGGGAATCTTCTGAAGTCGGGGTTTTTTTAGTAGGTTCTTTACTTTCCATAGTTTTGTCAACCTGAATAAATAATGGGTCTGGGTGAGGAGAGTTAGTCAATCCTAACTAACCAGGTTAGCCAATTGAGCTAATGATCAGACCTACTTGAGACTAGAGCAGAGTTTGATTCTTGGCAAGACTTCGGTCACAATTAGCAATCTCATGCAAAAATCTCAGGTGCGTTACCAGGTTAGCGCACCTGAGAAAAAACCAGCCGTTCTGAAACAGAAGTATAGAAATTATTGGCTGGAGTCAGGATGAGGTTGATCGGTGGTGGCAGGATTTTTTAGCAGTTCTCGTTGACGCTGACGGAATTGAGCCGCAGCATCTTCTAAGTTTTGTTGTTGCTCAATTTGAAATTGTTCGGGGTTTTTTAAATGTGCTCCCCGCTGGAGGTTGTGCATTAAATCAAAGAAGGCAGATTGCCCTGAACTGCCGGAGAAGACTCCAGTGCCTCCGTCTTGGGTTTGCAGATCGGAGAGGGGATTAATGGGGGTACTCTGGGCAAAGGTTGGGGGGATATGGATTCCTCCTAATAAGCCAATGGTGGCTATGAGGGTGAGGAAAGAAAGGGATTTGAGGGCCATAGAACTTCTAGAATTAAGGTGAAGTTAGGATAAACGACGGCGCAGGAGAGGTTGAATTCCCAGGAGGGCGATCGCATCAAACACCAGGAGTACCACTAAACACTCTCCCAAGGAAATCTCACCCCAAGGGGCTGCCATGACTATACTACCGAATCCCCAGTCAGAATGGAGATAAAGATAGCGAATTGGCTCGATCGCATAACTGAGGGGATTGAGGGTAGAGAGCACTTGCAACCACTCCGGCATAAAGGCAAGGGGAGCTAAGGCGGTACTGGCAAATAGCAAGGGGAGATTCACCACAAAAATCACAGCAATTAATTCAATATGCCCTGGCAAGGCAAAACTCAAGCCCAAACTCAGACCCGTTACGCCCAAGACCAATAGTAAGATAATTAAGGTAATCAACCCTAATCCTGACAGAGGGGGAAATCCTGCTCCTAGGAATACCCCAGCAGTCATAATGGCGGCGGTTTGAATTAAGGCTAAAGTGACCATGTATACTGCTGAAGCCAGGACAATGGAGTACCGAGAGGTGAGGGGAGCCACGAGCAACCGATTGAGAAAACCGAATTCTCGGTCAAACATCACAGGTAATCCCGCATTCAGTGCGCCAGAAAATGCCGTAAAGACGATCACACCAGCACCAAGAAATTGTCCGTAGTTGAGGCGATCGCCTAAAAATCCGGCGGGGGCATTCTGGAATAACGCCCCAAATAAAATTAACCACATGAGCGGTTGAATCACTCCAGCGATCAAAGTGGCAGGACGGCGTTGCAGTTGGATAAACAGGCGTTTAGTCAGAGCCGAAGTTTCCTGGAGCAGTTCCCCCACAGAAAATCCCAGAGTTTCTTTTACTTCATTTATATCTAAGGGTTGAGAAGAGGGTGCAGTCATAGGGTTTTGATGTAACTGAGCTTAGTTTGAGATTAACGCATATTTTGCTGCCGTTCTTTCTTGAGGTCTCGACTCCCCGCCGCTGCCAGTTCCGCATCCATCAGCGTTCGTCCTGTTGCTGCCAGATAAACATCGTCTAAACTGGGTCGAGATTGGGCAATGCCAAAAATTGGTAATCCGGCGGTTTGTAACGCCTGTTGCACCTCCATCAGGACAGTGGACTGGGCGTTGGTACTGACAACTAGATTGAGGGAGTTCCCTTGAGCCGTATTAATAATCACTTCTTGCACTTGAGGTAACTTTTCTAGGAGGACTTTCGCCTGATGGGCCTCTTCGGCGGGGGAAAACTCGCGGATGCGGAGGGTAATGCGATCGCCCCCCACCTGTTGTTTTAATTCAGACGGAGTTCCCGTGGCAATCACTACTCCCCGATCGATAATGGCTACCCGATCCGCCAACAAATCCACTTCTTCCAAATAGTGACTAGTGATTAAAATCGTTGTCCCTTCTGCCCGTAATTGGCGCAGAAAGTCCCAAACGGCGAGGCGACTTTCGATATCGAGTCCCACGGTGGGTTCATCAAGTACCAGTACTGGTGGTTGATGGAGCAATCCCGCTGCTAAATCTAGGCGTTTGCGAATACCCCCAGAGTAAGTTCCTGTTTTTTGGTGGGCGTAGGCTTCTAGTCCTAATCGCTGGATGACGGCGGTGATGCGATCGCCCAGGATGGCTCTAGGGAGATGATACAGGGCCCCTTGCAGTTCCAGCAACTCCCGGCCTGTCAGAACTTTATCCAGAGCGACTTCTTGAGCCACATACCCCAATCGCTGGCGAATCGCTTTTGGGGTGCTCACTACAGGAATACCTGTCACTTCCAGTTTCCCACTATCGGGGGTACTCAAAGTGCATAAACAACGAAGAGTTGTCGTTTTTCCCGCTCCATTAGGGCCGAGTAAACCAAAAATTTCTCCGGGTTGCACTTCTAGGGATACATCTTTGACCGCATCTACATTGCCATACCGTTTTTTGAGATGTTCAATTGAAATCGCTGGAGTCATAGGTTTAGGTTACGTTGATCCACAGGATTATTTTAGGCGCTCATGGCAAGAACCCCTCACGGAACGTCTTCCAGAGGGGGGGAGAGAAGAGTCACTACTACCATTGATTTCGGAGGCCATCCGAAAAACGTTTTGGGAAGCTCACTAGCTTGTTGCAGTGCTTCCCAAGACATTTTTTCTGGTCATCTAGCTCACCGCAAAGGCAATGTAGAGGAGCACACCGACGAACCCTGTAGCGATCGCACCCATGATCAGGTACTGGGTTTTTTGGGCGGCGGTGGGGGGTTCAGCCTGATAAACCTTGGGTTCTTGGGCAAAATTGTTAAGGCGGCCGCCGTCTTCTGTGGTATAGGGCATTTTTTTAAGTCCTTTCGCTTTGCGACATGAATGTTACTTTATGAAATCTATCTTAACATTCATTTACAATTTTGGCGAGGCTTAGCCAGAAAAATTTACTCCTAGAGACATAACTTTTTGAGAATGGCTGGGGCGATCGCCTCAACCGGCAAGATCTGACGCACCGCCCCCAAGGCGATCGCCTCTTTTGGCATTCCAAACACCACACAACTGTCCTCATTTTGGGCGAGGGTGAATCCCCCCGCCGCAAAAATTGACAGCATCCCATCGGCACCATCCCGTCCCATCCCCGTCAACAACACCCCAATACTGCGACTTTTGTAATATTGAGCCACCGCATTAAACGTCAGGGTAATGGAGGGACAATGCCCCCCCACTCCTTGAGCTTGACTATACATAAAGCGTCCCTGGGAATCCAAGACCAAGTGAGACCGTTCTGGGGGAAAATAGACATGACCCGCTTGGGGGCGATCGCCCGCCCTCGCCACACCAATCGGAAGGGCACAGTGACTCGACAACCATTGGATAAATCCCTGCAAAAACCCTTCGCTGATATGCTGAACACAGATAACGGGTACGGGAAGATGGGCAGGAAACCGGCTCAAAATGTGCTCCAAAACCTGGGGTCCCCCCGTAGAAGCTCCCAGAGCAACCATCCCCAGATGGGTGGGCTGAAAGGAGAGTTTTTGGACATCAGCAGCAGCCCGTGGTATTTCAGGAGAGGGACGTTGATGGGTAAACACCGATACCCCAGCTAAGATTTTGATTTTATTCACCAAAGCCTGTTGAATCCGTTCCGAGTCTACCCCCAAGCCCCCTTCCGGTTTAGGAAATACATCTACCGCACCCGCTTCTAAAAGCGCAAAGACTTGATGGGTATCTTGCTCTTGCACAGAGGAACTAATCACCAAAATGGGTTTAGGATGGGTGGCCATCACTGCTTTTGTCAGAGCCAACCCATCCATTTCCGGCATATGCAAGTCAGTGCAGATGACTTGAGGATTCACTTGGGGAATCAAGGCGATCGCCTCTTTTCCCGTTCGCGCTGTTCCCACCACTTCAATCGCGTCAGAGGCATCTAACATTCGTTTTAAGATGACCAGAGCCACGGGAGAATCTTCAACAATGATGACTCGAATAGGCATTGAGGATCAAAAAGAATAAGCAATGACTTTTTCTTATTATCCCTGGTTCGTTTTCTTTTCCGCACTCTTTTAGCGCTCTATGCCGTCTTGAAGAAGCGAATAATTTCTCTGGCATGATTGAGAAATTGAGCATCCTCACTAATTTGAGCTAAGGCAGTTTGTGCTTCTCTGGCGAGGCGATCGTGAGCGGCTTGATTGACTGCTTTGAGATCTTCATGGGAGGTAGCTAATCGCGTCAAGTCTTGGCGCAAAGCCTCTATCAGGCGCTGATGTTCCTTCTGGTGATCATCGAGAACATCAGTTAGGACTTTAAGTTCTCCTTGGATTTCCAGCACTTTTCCTCGCAGTTCGAGCATATCTTCACGGGGATATTTGAAGCTTTCATTGAGCGATCGCAACCGCAAGACCAGATATTGATAAAAAGCGATCGCCGGCCGTAATCCGGTAAATAGCAGAGCGGCTCCAGAACTAATATAACCAATGGCACTAATGCCACTGGCGGCTAACCAATATAATCCCAGCGCCGACAGCAGATGGAGAGCGATCGCTATTTGTAAAGCACGGCGAGCCACCCCTGCCACATATTGCTGCTGTTCCGCTTTTACCACAATCCCCTTGCTTTGAGATTCCTGGGCATTATCCAACACAAATCTTGCCGTAAAATACACATTCCACGGCACAGTAACAATCGCAATTAACCACCAAAAACTCGCCGTTCCCACAATCCAATCGAGAAAATTTCCGGTCGGAATATGCAGCCAATTCAGCAAGCCAAAAGTAACTAAGACCACCAACACCAATCCAATACTAAAAGCAATAAATCCACCTAAATTTTTTGATTCCATAGGAATACATCTCCCGCAGATCTTTGCCTTGCATCGCAGATCTTTGCCTTGCATCGTAAAGACCCGATCCCCTGGCCGGTTGTACCTACTGTGCCAGTTTCTCAAGTGGTTATTCAGGAAGAGCGAATAGCCGTTCGCCCTTCCATTAACCCATCTCCATCATTTAAGGGAGATGAGAAGATCCCATCAAAAAGCGATCGCACTCCCGTGCTGCCCCTCGCCCTTCATTAATCGCCCAAACCACCAAACTCTGTCCCCGGCGACAATCCCCCGCCGCAAATACCCCCGGAATACTCGTCGCAAAAGCACCATGACTTGCCTTCACATTGCTGCGGCCATCCCGTTCCACACCCAGCGCCTCCAATAGCGGCTGCTCCGGGCCCAAAAACCCCATCGCCAGCAGCACCAACTGAGCCGGCAGCACCCTCTCCGTCCCCGGAATCGGCTGAGGGCCAAACCGCCCTTGCTCATCCTTACGCCATTCCACCTGTACCGTATGTACCCCCTGCACTCGACCCTGCTCATCCCCCTCGAACCGAGTCGCTGTCGTTAAATATACCCGTGGATCGGCTCCAAACACCGCCGCCGCCTCTTCCTGACCATAATCCATCCGGTAAATCTTCGGCCACTCCGGCCAAGGATTATTCGCTGCCCGTACCTCCGGCGGTTTCGGCATAATCTCCAACTGAGTCACACTCCGGCAACCATGACGCAGAGAAGTCCCCACACAGTCAGTTCCCGTATCACCACCACCAATAATCACCACATCCCTATTCTGAGCAGAAATATAATCCGCCGTCGGTTCCCCCGCCAACACCGTGCGAGTATTTCCCGTCAAAAACTCCATCGCAAAATGAATTCCTTGGAGATCTCGTCCCTCAATCGGTAAATTGCGAGGAACCGTCGCCCCCGTACACAACACCACCGCATCAAACTCCTTCAGCAAAGTTTCCGCAGGCAAATCCTTACCCACTTCCATATTGCAAACAAACGTCACCCCTTCCGCTTCCAACACTGCCAGACGGCGCAACACCACCTGTTGCTTATCCAGTTTCATATTCGGGATACCATACATCAACAAACCCCCTGGTCTATCCGCTCGTTCATAGACCGTTACCCAATGGCCAGCGCTATTCAACTGAGCTGCTGCCGCCAAGCCTGCTGGCCCAGACCCAATAATCGCCACTTTTTTCCCAGTGCGTTGTTTCGGCAACTGAGGGGTAATCCAGCCTTGCTCCCACCCTTTCTCAGCAATGGAATACTCAATATTTTTAATCGTCACGGGCGGATTAATAATTCCCAAAACACACGCTCCTTCACAGGGAGCCGGACAAACGCGGCCGGTAAATTCGGGGAAATTATTGGTTTTATGGAGACGAGCAAGCGCTTCTTGCCATAAACCCCGATAAACCAAATCATTCCATTCGGGAATCAAGTTATTAATCGGACAACCGCTTGCCATACGACTAATTTCTAGTCCGGTATGACAAAAAGGCGTGCCACAATCCATACAGCGAGCGCCCTGAGTTTGGAGACGCTGATCGGCCATGGGAAGATGAAACTCATCCCAGTTATGAATGCGCTCTGTGGGGGAAACCTCAGCAGCGACTTCGCGCAAGTATTCGATAAATCCTGTTGCTTTGCCCATAGTTTTGGTGATGAATAATTAACAATGAATAATGAATAATGAATAATTAGGAACGTTGTTAATTATTCATTATTCATGGGGTTAACCGCCGCCGATGCGGGCGATATCGCGGGCATTTTCTTCAAAGGCTGCGGATAAGGCCTCGTCACCGCTGAGACCGTTAGCGAGAGCGGTTTGGATGTGCTGAAGGACGCGCTTGTAGTCGCGAGGCATGACTTTGACAAACTTCTGGCTGAGAGTATCCCATTGATCGAGGACTTTTTTGGCTCGTTTGCTCTCCGTATACTGAGCGTGTTTTTGAATCATTTCATGGATTTCCCGTCGCTCTTCTGGGTCTGCCAAGGTTTCTAGATCGACCATTTCTCGGTTGCATCGGGTAGCAAAATCTCCGGTTTCATCCAGGATGTAGGCAACACCGCCGCTCATGCCAGCGGCAAAGTTACGCCCGGTTTGGCCCAGAATTACCACTTTACCGCCGGTCATGTACTCGCAGCCATGATCGCCGACTCCTTCGACGACAGCTTGTACGCCGGAGTTACGGACGCAGAAGCGCTCGCCTGCCATGCCGCGAATGTAGGCTTCGCCGCTGGTGGCTCCATAGAAGGCAA